>NZ_JAUZUS010000001.1:0-340513 GCF_031844145.1 Kocuria sp. PD6 | reverse complement strand
CATTCCAGAGCACCGGCGCGAACACCAAGCCCACCCACGAACACGAAGCCCACTCGCGAGCACCGATGCACGCACGATCACCAGCACACGCCCCCAGCCCGGGGGCTTTTTCCATGTGTCCCATGGGGAGCCTCTCTGAGTCCTTACTCCTTCCGTTCCGGGAATGGGCATTCAACGAATGATTCCCGTTGTCGCCACATCGCATCCCGGTGACGCCTTGCGTGACGCCGCTCACCGCGGATGCAACGATGGGGCCATGAACACTTCATCGAATGACGGCCTGAGAACGCCACTGTGGACCCCCTCGGAGGACTCCATTCGTGGCTCGCGGATGTTCGACTTCGCCCGGTGGGCAGAACGCCGGCACGGGATCGAGCTCCCGGACTATCCCTCACTGCACGCGTGGTCGGTGGAGCAGATGAACGAGTTCTGGCAGGGCCTCTGGGACTACTTCGACGTCGTGGCTTCCCGGCCGGGGGAACAGGCACTGAGTACCTCCGAGAGCTCGGAGGCGCATACGGGGATGCCCGGCGCTCAGTGGTTCCCCGGTGCACGCCTCAACTACGCTGAGAACTCGCTACGGGCGGCCCGCACCCGGCCGGACGACGTCGCCATCATCGGGGAGCACGAATCACGTGCACCGGACACCTGGACCTGGGGTGAGTTAAAAGCCCGAGTGGCCTCCGTGGCGCAACAATTGCGTGATCTCGGGATCGTCCCGGGGGACCGGGTGGCCGCTGTACTTCCCAACCTTCCGGAAACTGCGATCGCCATGCTGGCCACCGCGTCTGTGGGTGCCGTGTGGTCGGTGGTGAACACCGACTTCGGGCCGTCCGGGGTCGCGGACCGCTTCGCGCAGATCGAACCGCGGGTGCTGTTCGTGGTGGACGGCTACGAGTTCGGCGGGTCGCTGCGGGATATGACGGGAAGCTACGCCGGTTTGCTCGAGGTCCTGCCCACTGTGGAGCAACTGATCGTGGTTGACCAACAACCGCGGGACAAGGTGGGCGCCCTGCCGGAGGGGTCGCTGCGCTTTTCCGAGATCAGCGGGCGCGACGTGACGCCGCGGTACGAGCAGCTCCCTTTCGACCATCCCCTGTGGATCCTCTATTCCTCGGGAACCACGGGTAAACCGAAGGGGATTGTGCATTCCCACGGCGGGGTGGTCCTGGAGTTCCTGAAGGCCTTGGGGCTGCACGCCAATCTCGGACCGGAGGACATCGCGTACTACGCCGTGGCCACCACGTGGATGGTCTGGGACATGCTCGTGGGCATCCTGCTCCCGCATCATCACCTACGACGGTTCACCCGTGTACGGGGGACCGGAGAAGTCCCTCGAGCTGGCGGCGCGAAACGGGGCCACGTTCTTCGGGACGGGAGCGGGCGTACTGGCCATGATGCAGCGCGCCGGCGTGGTCCCCAATGTGAGCATGGACCTCTCCGCGCTGAAATCGATCCTCGTGACCGGCTCACCGCTGCCCGATGCAACGTGGGACTGGGTGTACGAATCCGTGTCCGACACGGTGCGTCTCGGATCCGATTCGGGCGGCACGGACGTCACGAGCGCGTTCATCGGCACGAACCCATATCAACCCGTGTACAAGGGCGAGCTCATGGGCCCGTACCTGGGAGTGGACGCCCAGTCGTGGGACCGCGAGGGACGGCGGGTGTACGACCAGGTGGGGGAACTCGTGATCACCCGACCCATGCCGAGCATGCCCGTGTTCTTCTGGGACGATCCGGACGGCTCCCGGTATCACGCGGCCTACTTCGACATGTTCCCCGGCGTGTGGCGGCAAGGGGACTGGGTCACCCAGCTCTCGGAGGGCCCGTTCGTGGTGCACGGGCGATCCGACGCCACGATCAACCGCGGGGGGATCCGGATGGGCTCGGCCGATCTGACCCATGTGGTGGACCAGGTGGACGGCGTGGCGGCGTCCATGGTGATCGGGGCGGAGCTCGCGGACGGGGACTACTACATGCCCCTGTTCGTGGTCCCGCAACCGGGCACGCGGCTCACGCAGGAGCTTGAGGAACGCGTCGTGCGGGCCATCCGCGAGAAGATCTCCCCGCGGTACGTCCCGGACGAGATCATCGAGGCCCCGGCCGTTCCCCGCACCCGGACGGGCAAGCTGCTGGAGATCCCCGTCAAAAGGCTCTTCCAGGGCGCGGACCCGAGCAGCGTCAACCGCGCGACCGCGGAGGACGCCGAGGTCCTGGACTGGTACGCCGAAGCGGCCCGAAAGTACACCTCGGGGGCCTGACGGCGCAGGCCCCGTCCCCGGTGAACCGGGAGCGGGGCCTGCGGCATGGGTGGGTCGGATCAGGACACGATCTTGCCCGGGTTGAAGTTCGTTCCCGGATCCGCCGCATGGAACAGCCCCTTCATGAGGGCCACACCCTCGGGGGAGACGTCCTGCTCCATCCACGGCTGGTGCTCCACGCCCACGCCGTGATGGTGGGACAGGGTGGCACCCGAGTCCACGAAGGACTGCTGGATCGCGGACTTGACGATCTCGTACTCCTCGTACGGTTTCTCGTCGTCGAACACGTAGGCGAACGTGAAGTACAGGCACGCCCCCGAGTGGTACGAGTGCGACATGTGGGACATGATCCAGCCGGTCTTGCCGATCCGCTCGTAGGCGCGCTGAGCGGCGTCGTACGCGGCCTTGTGGACCGTGGTCAGGCGCGACCACGGCGCGGCGGTTTCGGAGACGTCCCCCACCGTGTTCTGCTCGAGCAGGAAGTCGCGCAGGTGCGGGGTGTCGAACTTCTTCTGGTCGTAGAGCGCGCCCGGCCCCGGCCCCAGGACGACGGCGCCCTGGGCCTTGGCGATCTTCGCGACGGCCTTCTTGCGCTCGGCGACGTCCTTGGGGGTGCCCTCGAAGCACACGTACGAAATGCACATGGCGTCCGTGTCCCACCCGCGCTTGCGCATCACGGCCCACAGGGCGTCCTGGCCCTTGGCGGCGAGCTTGCCCTTGACGGAGGTCGCGGCCTTCTGCGTGGCCAAGGAGAACGCGGTCTCGTGGGCGTCCGACACGCGGGCGAACGTGAGGGGGATCTCCGCCTCGGTATATTGGCGCACCGCGGTCAGGGCCTGTTGCCACGTGGGGAACATGTAGGCGATGACCTCGTGCTCCTGGGGCAACCGGTGCACCTGGACGGTGAGCTCGGTGATGATCCCGAGCCGGCCCTCAGAGCCGATGATCATCTCGCGCAGGCTGGGCCCGGTGGAGGTCGAGGGCAGGGAGCGCAGCACGACCGTGCCGGACGGGCGGACCATGCGCAGGCCGCGCACGATGTCCGCGATGTCCCCGTACTTGTCCGACTGCATGCCGGAGGAGCGGGTGGCTGCCCAGCCGCCGAGCGTAGAGTGGGCGAACGAGTCCGGGAAGTGGCCCAGGGTCCACCCGCGGGCGTTGAGCTGTTCCTCCATGTCCGGGCCCAGCACGCCGGCCTGGATGGTCGCGAGCCCGGAGGTCTCGTCGATCTCGAGCACCTTGTTCAACCGGCCCATGTCCACGGACACGATGCAGCGGGTCTCGTCCGCCTCGGCCTGGAGGCTGCGCGAGATGCTCGAGCCACCCCCGAAGGGGATCACCACGAGGTCGTGCTCCACGGCGGCGGTGAGGATCGCGGTGACCTCGTCCTCGGAGCCGGGGTAGACCACCGCGTCCGGGACGCGCGCGAAATCATTGCGCAGTGTCTGCATCAGTTCCAGCACGGACTTGCCGGCCCAGTGCACGATGCGCAGTTCGTCGTCCACGGACACGTGCTCCGCGCCGCTGATCCCGCGCAGGACGGTCAGCACGTCCTCGGACGCGGTGGACGCCGGGACCCGCGCCGTGGGGAAGTCCACGGTGTCCCGTTCGCGCGGCCGCAGGGACACCCCGATCGCGTTCTTGACGAACGGCGCGAAGGCCGGCTTGTTCTGGTAGTCGAAGAACACGCCTTCCTCGCCCCAGCCCCACCACTTCTGATGCTTTACGTGTGCCACTGAGGGACAACCTCTTTCCTGGGTCCGACTAGTCCTGGATTCTGTGCCGGTTCGCAGCGTACAGCGCACGCACCGCGGCCTCGATGCGCTCGTTGAAGCTGTAGGCGTTCTCGTTGCCCCGCGCTCGCAGGGGTGCACCCACGGCAACGACCACCGGCGGGCGGCCCCGGCGGGGCCAGCTCGTACCGCGCGGCATGGCCTCGTGCGCCCCGATCAGGGCCACGGGCACGACCGGCACCTGCACCGCCAGCGCCAATGACGCCGCTCCCACCTTGAACGGGGCCATCTTCCCGGTCTTCGAGCGGGTCCCCTCCGGGAAGATCAGCAGCGGGACACCCGCGGCCAGCAGCTTCTTGGACAGGCCCTTGTTCGCGCCCTCACCGCGACGATCCACGGGGAACGCGTTGAAGATCAGCTGCGTGAACAGTTTCTTGTGCCACGCGGTGAAGAAGTAGTCCGCGGCCACCCCGGTCGCGAGATCGCGGGAGATGTAGTGCGGCACGCCGCTCATCACGAGCGGGGCGTCCAGGTGGCTCGAGTGGTTCGCGACGACCACGCACGTACCCTTGACCCCGTAGGCCGCGGGATCCACCACGTTGGTGCGGGTGATCGTGCGGTTGACGATCCCCCGGAAGAAGACGGTCTGGGTGATCCGGCGCAGTATCCGGCGCACGGGCTGGGTGTAGTGGGTCGCCGTGAGATCCGCCGACTCCGCCGGGGGAGCGGGCGGATCGGGTTCCTGCCGACCGGTGTGGCCCTCGAGGGAGTCCAACACGCGAGGGTGGGGCTCCGGGGTCGACCGAGGCGTGGAGCCGGGGCGCTGGCGGGACGCGGCGCGCGGACGCCGGGCGGGAGTGCCGTCGTGCTGCGGGGAGGAATCCTGGGGTGCCATGGAATCAGGCCTGGAGCTCGCGGCGTCGGACGCTCGAGATCTGACGGGAGACCCACCGGACGGTGGGGCGCGGGAGGTGGCGCAGCGCGGTGACCATGACCTTGTAGCGCAGCGTGGGCACCGAGATCACCTTGCCGCGGGCCACGTCCGCGAGGGCCTCCTCCACGATCCGGTCCGCGTCGAGCCACATAAAGTCGGGGATCGAGGAGCCGGTGATGCCCGCGCGGCTGTGGAACTCGGTGCGGACCCACCCGGGCAGCAGGGCGGTCACGTGGACCCCCGTGCCGTGCAGCTCCACGGCGAGCGACTCGGTCATGGCGGTCGCGTAGGCCTTGATCGCGGAGTAGTCGCCCATGGTCACGCAGCCCGAGGTGGAGGTGACGTTGACGATCCACCCCGAGTGGCGGGCGGTCATGGCACGGGCCGCGGCCCCCGAGAGTCGCGCGACGGCCGCGCACATGACCTGGAAACCGGCCTCGTGCTGGGAGAAGTCCTGGGCGGTGTAGGGCACCTTGACCGAGAAGCCCGCGTTGTTCACGAGCATGTCCACGGGACGATCGGGGTCCTCGAGCCGCTCGGCCACGTGCAGCAGGTCCTCGGTCTCGGCCAGATCGGCGGTCAGTGTCTCCACGTGGATCCCGTGTGCGGCGCCGAGCTCCCGGGCGGTGCTCTCGAGCCGTTGCGTGTCCCTGGCCACCAGGACCAGGTTGAAGCCTCTGCGGGCGAGGGAACGTGCGAACGCGGCACCGATGCCTGACGTCCCACCGGTCACGAGAGCGGTAAGCATGCCACTAAGATACACTACGGTAGGCGTAGCGCAGCGTCCCCCGGCCCCGCGTGAGCGCCCCTCGGCGAGCCATGACGGAGTATCGAAGGAGCGTCCCGTGAGCCAGCAGTCCTACCTCGCCCGGCATCGCCAGGGCAGACTCTACGGGCCCGTGGAACAGCCGATCGTGCTGCGCTCGGGCTTCGACGTCAAGGACTTCACGTACCGCGCGCAGGGCAGCCTCCGACCCCAGCTGGACCTCGCCGCCTTCGACCGCGCACCCCTGGACCCGGCCGTGCTCGAGGACCTGCGCTACCTGCGGGACATGGAACGCTCCACCATGGGCCAGGTGCGTTCCGTGGTGGTCAGCTACACCAACAAGGAGTCGCGGGTCGCCGCGTTCCTGACCACGTGGGCGTACGAGCGGCACTGGATCGCGGACGCCTATCAAGCCGTCCTGGACGCCCACGGACCGCACGCCGGGGCTCCCCAGCCGCCCGAGCGCTCGTGGGTCGAGCGGGTCGAGACCGCCCTGGACAACCTCTCGCCCATGGTGGACTCCGTGTGGACCAACTTCTCCGGGGAGGCCGTGGTCGCGGGACAGACCGCGCGCGGCTGGTCCCAGGAAGCGAGCACCCGCGCGGTCCTGCGGATGCTCGTACGCCGCGCCGGGCACCCGGAACTGTCCTCGCTGCTGCGACGCGTGGCCGAGGTGAAGGCCACCCACGAACGCTTCTTCGCCGAGGAGACCACCGCGCGGGTCCGTACCGACCCGCGCGCCCAGCGCTTCGCCCGCGCCTACCTGACCTTCGCATTCCACCCGCTGCGGCCCGTGGGCCTGTCCCACGCCCACGCGCGCCGGTTCCTGCGGGACCTGGCGCCCACGGTCGCGCAGCGACGCGAGCTGTTCGCGCTCGCGGACGAGCCCTTGCAGGCCACGCCGGGCACCGCGGGCAGCGAACCCCTGCGCCGGGCCGTGGAACGCGAGTGGCGACTGAGTCGATACGCTCCCCACCAGACCCTTCCACCCGCGTCGCGGTCGGCGCGGGTGGCCACCGCGCCCACGGCGCACCCGTTCCCAAGCACCGGAGGATCCCGTTGACCCAGACCACCACGACTCGCGTCCTGCTCACGGGGGCCACGGGCTTCCTGGGCCAGGCCGTCCTCGAGCGCCTGCTCTCCGGCTCGGACGACATCCACGTGACGGCGGTGGTCCGACCCAAGGGCACGCAGTCCGGTGAGGCGCGCCTGAAGCAGCTGTTGCGCAAGCCGTCCTTCAAGACCTGGCGGGACGCCGTGGGCCCGGAACGCGCTCAGGAGATCTTCGACGCCCGCACGAGCGTGCTCGAGGGCGACCTCACGGGGCTGCGGGAGATCGCGGAACCCTTCGACGTGGTGGTGCACTCCGCGTCCACGGTCTCGTTCGACCCGCCCATCGACGAGGCGTTCCGCACGAACGTGGGTGGCGCCGTGGGGCTCTACGACGCGCTGCGCAGCACGGGTCAGGACCCTCACGTGATCCACGTGTCCACGTGCTACGTGGGCGGGATCGCCAAGGGGTTGCGCCCGGAGGCCTCGGTGGATCACGACGTGGACTGGCAGGTGGAGTACGACGCCGCCGTCCGCGCCGCGGACACCGCCCAGGTGGAGTCCCGCTCACCCGAGCGTCTCGAGTCCTTCATCCGGCGCGCCACGAGCACGCGCGGCAAGGAGGGGCCCAAGTCCGTGGCCCGCGCCGCCGAGGAAGCACGCCTGGAGTGGGTGCGCTCCCGGCTCGTGGACCACGGCCGCACGCGCGCGCAGTCCCTGGGGTGGACGGACATCTACACGTTCACCAAGGCCCTGGGCGAGCGCGTGGCGGAGCAGAAGTGGGCCGGGGCCGGGCACCGGTTGTCGATCGTGCGCCCGTCCATCATCGAGTCCGCCCTGCGTCACCCCTTCCCGGGGTGGATCGACGGCTACAAGGTCGCGGACCCGCTCATCATGGCGTACGCGAAGGGCGCGCTGCCCGAGTTCCCGGGCCTGCCGGACTCGGTGCTGGACGTGATCCCTGTGGACTTCGTGGTCAACGCGATCGTGGCCCTCGTGAGTGAGGGGCACCGGGAAGCCAATGGGGCACCCACGCTGCGGGACGCCCAGGATCCGGCAGCGCGGTACTACCAGGTGTGCTCGGGGGCCTCGAACCCCCTGCCGTTCCACCAGATGTACGAGAGCGTGCGCTCGTACTTCCGCGAGCGCCCGCTCGAGGACTCCCATGGCAATCCCATCGCGGTGCCCGAGTGGAAGTTCCCCGCGAACAACTCGATGGAACGCGGGCTCGCGGTCAAGGAGAAACTGGCCGCCGCGGGGAGCCGATTGAGCTCGGTGCTGCCGGCCACGGCGCGCACACGCGAGTGGACCAATTCCCTGCACCGGATGCAGACCGGGCTGGGCTCGCTGCGCACCTACGTGGACCTGTACCAGAACTACACGCGCACGGAGATGATCTTCGACGACACCCACACGCGGCAACTGGACCGCTCCCTGCCGCAGGGCACGCCCGAGGACCAGCACTTCGACGTGCGGGCCATCGACTGGCGGGACTACTGGCAGAGAGTGCACCTGCCCGCACTGACCGAGATGACCAGTGCGTACACCCGGGCCAAGGCGGCGTCGCGCAAGCGGGCAGTGCGCAGTCGGGGACTGAACGAGGGCACGGACGTCGTGGCCGTGTTCGACCTCGAGGGCACCGTGGCCTCGGGCAACATCATCACCCAGTACGCGCAACTGCGCCGCCGGGAGCTGAGCCCGCTGCAGTGGCCCGCGGAACTCACCGAACTGTTCGGCAACGCCCCCACCTACATCAAGGCGGAACGGCGCGATCGGGGCGAGTTCATCCGGGCGTTCCTGCGCCGCTACGCGGGCGTGCCCGTGGCGCGGGTCGAGGAACTGATGAACGGGTCGCTCGGCCGGGTCGTGGAGAACAGCATCCGCCCGGGAGCACTCGAACGGATCGAGGAACACCGGCGTGCGGGGCACCGCACGGTGCTCGTGACCGGGTCCCTGGACCTGCTCGTGAGCCCCGTCGCTGAACTGTTCGACGACGTCGTGGCCGGGCGGATGGACCAGGTGGACGGCGTGCTGACCGGGTACCTGGCGGCCCCGCCGCTCGTGGATGAGGCCCGGGCGCAGTGGCTCAAGCGCTACGCGCAGGACCACGGCCTGGACCTGAGCCGCTCGTACGGGTACGGGGACTCCGTGGCGGACGTGAGCTGGTTGTCCCTCGTGGGCCACCCGTACGCGGTGAACCCCGACCTGCCCCTGTACCGGCGTGCCAAGAAGGCGCATTGGCCCGTGGAGGACTGGAGGAAGGTCTGATTCATGGCTTTCAACATCGACAAGTTCGCGGAGACCTCGGCGCGGGTCAAGTGGTCGGACCTGGACATGGACGAGTTCCTGACCAACCCGCTGTCCGAGGACTCGCTGCGCTGCCTGCGCTACATGTGCGACGTCGAATACCACACCGTGTGCTACATGCGGGACATGCTCGTCACGCCGTCCCACCAGGACCAGGACGTCTCCACCTTCATGACCATGTGGAACCGCGAGGAGTACTGGCACGGTGAGGCACTCGCGGAGGTGCTCGGGATGCACGGGATCGTGGTGGACTACGACGAGATCAAGGCCAAGCGCATGAAGCTCGGCTGGTCCGAGTCGCTCAAGCCCCTCAAGCAGTCGCTGCTGTCCAACATGGTGGGCGTGGACTTCATCGCCACGCACATGGCGTGGGGCGCGGCCAACGAGTGGTCCGCCGTGGCGGCCTACCGGCGCATGGCGTCCCTCGAGAAGCACCCGGTGCTCGCGGTGCTGCTGCAGCGGATCGCCCACCAGGAGTCCCGCCACGTGGCCTTCTATGCGACCCAGGCTCGACGCCGCCTGGAAGCGTCCCGCAAGGCCCAGCGCCTCACGCGCTTCGCCCTGCGCAAGTTCTGGGCCCCCGTGGGCTCCGGGGTCATGGACGACCGCGAGGTGGGCCACGTGATGCGCCACCTCTTCGGTGGCGGGGGCGGGGCCCACGAGATCGACCGGTTGGACGCGAACATCGCCAGACTGCCCGGCATGGCGGGACTGCAGATCTTCCGCAGGGCCACGGCGCCGGCCCGCGAGGCGCCCGTCCGGGACACCGTCCCCGCCTGATCATGAACGCGCACCCCGCTGGCCCGCGATCCGCGTCCGCGCCCGAACGCGCCGACGCCGCTTCCGTGGACCCCCGCACAGCCCGCACCGATCGCAAGATCGTGGCGGGGGCGTTGCGCCTGCTCCGGGAGGGCGGGCCCCGGCGGGTCACGATCGAGGCGGTGTCCGCCCGCACCGGCGTGGCCAAGACCTCGATCTACCGCCGCTACGCCAACAGCACGCAACTGTTGGAGGCCGCGCTCGAGCACACGGTCACCGCGACCGCACCGCTGGCGCCGGACGCCACGTGGGAGCAGGCGCTCACCGCGGCCGTGGACATCCTCCTGCGGGACATGGGACTCGGCGTGGCCATCACCCTGCTGCAGGAACCACATTCGGCCACTGCGCAGGTGCTGCGGGCCACCGTGGTGCGCCCACGCTTGGATGCGCTGCGCAAACTGTTGCAACGGGACAAGGACCGGGGACTGATCCGGGACACCGTGGACCTGGACATGGTCGTGGATTTCATCCTGGGGGCGGCGTACGCGCACGTGGCGCGCTACGGCTCGCTGGACGAGAACTGGACCGCGCGGGTGCACCGCGCCGTCACGGACCTGATTACCACGCGACCCGCGGCGGACTAGAACACGTCCTTCTCGTCCGGGCGTTCGGTCAGGTAGGACTGCACGTAGTCCTGGACGGCGTCCTGCGTGGGGACGTCCTTGCCGGCCTTCTCCGACATGAACCAGCGGTGCTCGAGCACCTCGTGGATCATCTGCGCCGGTTCCCGTTTGCGCCGCAACCCGGCGGGAACGGCCTCCATGATGGGCACGAAGATCTCGCGCATCCACAACTGGGCGGTGAGGTCCTCGGGCAGACCGGGGTAGAGCGCGTGCCCGAACTGGTCGATGTCCGTGAGGATGCGCCGGGCCTGGTTCTCCTGGGTGTTCAACCCCGTGAGGTGCAACAACCTGCGCGCGTGGTGGCCCGGTTCCACGACCCGCGGGCGCAGGTAAACCTGACCAGACTCGTCCGCGTCCATGGAGGCCTCCTCCACGTCGAAGCCCAGGTCGTTGAGCCGTTGCACGCGCGCCTGGACCCGCCACCGGTCACCCACGGGGAAGATCTCGGTCGCTGTTAGCTCGTCCCACAGCCCGGTGTAGGTGTCCACGAGCCGTTCCGAGACCGCGAACGGGTCCACCGAGGCCGGATCCACCCCGGCCTGGGCCAGGCGCTGCTGCATGTGCTCCCCGGCCAGCAGATCCATGACCTCACCGGCCACGTTGGTCCTGGCGAGCTCGATGTCGTACTCGCGCTGACCCCGCGTGAGCTGCGGGTGCAGTTCGCCGGTCTCGGCGTCCACGAGGTAGGCGGCGAACTCCCCGGCGTCGCGTCGGAACAGCGTGTTGGACAGGGACACGTCCCCCCAGTAGAAACCGGACAGGTGCAGTTGCACGATCAGGGACGCGAGGGCGTCCACCAACCGGTCGATGGTCCCCGGTGAGGGGACCTGCTCGAAGATCGTGCGGTAGGGCAACGAGAAACTCAGGTGTTCCGTGACGAGCGCGGCGGGCAGCAACTCGCCGTCGGGGGAGTAGCGGTCCGTGACCACCGAGTCCGGGACCACGGAGGGCGTGGTCATGCGTTGGAGCTTGCGCAGCAGCCCGTACTCGCGCCGGGCATAGTACTGAGTGGTCTCCTTGACCGCCACGACCTTCTCCCCGACCCGCGCGAAGCGCACCACGTGGCGCGAGATCCCGCGCGGGTACGCCGCGAGCACCTGCTCGGGCCAGTCCTCGAGGGGTGTGTCCCACGGGAGTTCCAGCAAGCCCGGCTCCGGGAAGGCCGTGCTGATGGAGACACCGCGGTGAGCGGGCGGGGGGCTCGGCGCCGCGGGCTCGGGGGACGGGGAGGCGGTCATGTCAGTTCATGCTAGTCACCGCACGGGCCCGCTGTCGGGCGAATTCCGTGAGCAGCCGGGTCAGTTCGTCCGGATCCGCCACGCGCCACGGGGCCGCGGAGTCCTTGGTGCCCACCTTGATCCCCACGTCGTGGGGTCCCAGGATCGCCATGGCGTCCTCGTCGGTGTCGTCGTCACCGGCGAAGACCGTGACCTGCGGGTGCACGGCCCCGCGGATGGCCGTGAGACCGTCCCCCTTGGTCGCGCTGAGCACCGAGCACTCGATGACCTGCTGACCCGGGGTCAATCGCAGGCCGGGCATCGCGGCATAGGCCTCGGTCATCTCGTCCAGTGCTCGCCGGGCGGTGTCCGGGTCCTCCATGGGACGCGTGTGGAAGGCCACACCCGCGGGTTTGAGTTCCGCCCGCGAGCCCGGATAGCGCTGCACGAACCCGTACGTCGCATCGATCGCCCGGTCCAGCAACGCCAACTGGTCCTCGGTCAGTTCGATCTCGGTGCCCGCACCGAAGCCGGGCGCGGCGCCGAGGTCCAGCTCCGCGCCGTGCGAACCGGAGAGCACCATGCGGCGCCGCGGGTCCACTACGGAGCGCAGGAACTCGAGGGGCCGCCCCGAGATGATCGCGACCGTGGTGCGGGGCAGTCCGGCGAGCGCGTCGAGCGCGTCCCGCGCGGCGGGCAGCGGCCGGGAATCCGCGGGGTCCTCGGTGAACGGTGCCAGGGTGCCGTCGAAGTCCAGGGCCAGCAACATGGTGTCGGCCGTGGCCGCGGTGGCGAGGGCGTCCGCGAGCGAGTCAGTCACGATCCGCTCCGGGCGTCGTGTCGGCCGCGGCGCCGTCGTCGTGCGCGGAATCCCGCCCGGGCGCGGCGCCCTGCTCGAGCTCCGGGGCGTGCGCGGCGAGGTCGTCGAGGAAACGGTGGGACCAGTCGACGACGTCGTGCGTGAGCACCTGCCGGCGCATCGAGGACATGCGCTTGCGGGCCTCGGCGTCGGACATGTCCCGCGCGTGCAGCATGGCGGACTTGAGCCCGTCGATGTCGTGCGGGTTGACAAGCACCGCTTGCTTGAGCTGCTCGGCGGCGCCGGTGAACTCCGAGAGCACGAGTCGACCCGAGCGGTCCTGCCGGGCCGCGACGTACTCCTTGGCCACGAGGTTCATCCCGTCCCGCAGGGCCGTGACGAGCATGACGTCCGCGGCGAGATACAGGGCCACCATCTCCTCGAACGGGTAGCCGTGGTGCAGGTAGCGGACGGCGGTGTGGGAAATGGTGTCGAACTGGCCGTTGATCCGCCCCACCATGCCCTCCACGAGTTCGCGCAGTTGCCGGTAGGAGTCCACGCGCTCGCGCGACGGGCTCGCGACCTGGACGAGTACCGAGTTCTCCACGGAGATCTCCCCGTCCTCGAGCAGCTCGCCGTAGGCCTTGATGCGATGCCGGATGCCCTTGGTGTAGTCCAGGCGGTCCACTCCCAGGAACACGGTGTCCGGGTTGCCCAGCTCCTCGCGGATCTCCCGCGCCCGGGCCTGGACCTGCGGGTCCGACGCGAGTTCCTTGATGGATTCCACGTCGATCGAGATGGGGTACGAGCCCGCGTTGACGGCCCACTCGGTGCTCTCGCCGTCCGCCGTGTCCTCGGAGAACCGGGCGCTGCCCTTGGTGAACTGCACCCCCAGGTACTTGCGCACGCAGCGCTGGAAGTTCTGGGCGTCCCCGGGGCGCTGGAAGCCGATCAGGTCCGCACCCGTGAGACCCTCCAGCACGGCCTTGCGCCACGGCAACTGGGAGTAGATCTCGGTGGGCGGGAACGGGATGTGGTTGAAGAACCCAATGGTCACGTCCGGGCGCAACCGACGCAGCATGCGCGGCACCAACTGCAACTGGTAGTCCTGGACCCACACGGTCGCACCCTGGGAGGCCGTCTCCGCGGCCCGGCGCGCGAAGCGCTCGTTGACGCGACGGTAGGCGTACCACCACGTGCGGTGGAACTCGGGCGGCGCGATGACATCGTGGTACAGCGGCCACAGCGTGGCGTTCGAGAAGCCCTCGTAGTAGCGCTTGACCTCGAGCTCGGACAGGCTCACCGGCACGAGATGGAAGACGTCGTGGTCGAACGGCTCCAGCGTCTCGTCCGGGGCGCCGTGCCACCCCACCCACGCGCCGCCGCGCTGGGCCATCACGGGTGCCAGGGCGCTCACCAACCCGCCGGGGGAGCGGCGCCACGTGCTGTTGCCGTCCTCGTCCACGTCCCGGTCCACGGGAAGACGGTTGGACACCACCACGAAGTCGTAGCCGTCCTGCGGGACGGGCACCTTCTCAAGAGACTGGTCTGCGGACACGATCGCTTCCTTCCCCGGGGCGGCTGTTCACCCCCATCCTAAGTGTGCGTACCACCGGCACCGGGGGAGAAGTCGCCGCCGGGACGGGAGCACGACGTCGCGCCGGTGCGGGGCGGCCGCGACGGGGCCCGAGCGGCATCGTCCCCGGCAGCTGGGAACGGGCTGAATCGGGGCCCCGCCGGGCCCGGGTAATCTGGGGACCAAGACCGACACCCGTGTAGCACATCGGAAGGAAACCCGGGCCCCCATGGCTTCCAAGAACAACACCGCCGGTTCCTCGTCCTCGGACCAGGCCCGGGAGCGGGCACGCCAGATCGCAGACCGGCAGTCCCGCCGCTCCAACGGTAAACCCGTGGGGCTGATCGCCGCCGTCATCGCGCTGCTCGTGATCATCGCGCTGATCATCGGGGTGGTCGTGTGGCAGAACAACAGGGCCAGGATCCCCGACGCCGGCCCCGTGCCCGCGAGCGCCAACCAGTACGGAGGCATCACGGTCACGAAGGACGGGATCGTGCAGAACAGCTCGGACGTCCAGGAACGGGACCTCTCCCAGGAGCCCGAGCCCGCTGCCACCGCGGACACCTCCAAGACGCCCCCGGGGGTCGTGGACCAGGACCAGGCCGCGAGCAACGGCAAGCCCGTGCAGGTCGTGATCTTCCAGGACTTCGAGTGCGTGCACTGCGCCGACTTCGAGAAGCAGAACGCGGACGCGATCAAGCGGGCCGTGGACGCCGGTGACGTGCAGGTGGAGTACCGCAACCTCAACTTCCTGGACCGGGCCACCCGCGATCAGTACTCGTCCCGCGCCGCCAACGCGGCCTACGTGGTCGCCGAGCAGGTCGACAGCGACCAGTACATGGAGTTCGCCCAGGAGCTGTTCAGCCACCAGGGCACCGGCGGCCTGAGCAACCAGCAGATCGCGGACATCGCCAACAAGCACGGCGCGAACGTGACGGCGGGCCAGCTCGGTGAGAACACCTACCGCCCCATGGTCAACGTGATGTCCCGCGAGTCCATCAACAACGGTGTGGCCGGGACGCCCACCATCTTCATCGACGGCAAGCGCTACGAGGGAGGCAACTTCCAGGACGCACTGAAGAAGGCGGTCGACGAGAAGAAGTGACGCGGGCGATGCCCCCCGACGCGATGAGAGCCCCGGTCATCCCGACCGGGGCTCTCATCGTCTGTCACGCGGGGACGACGGCGCCGTGCCCGGGTTCGGAGCCCCCTGCCGGATTCGAACCGGCGACCCTCTGTTTACAAGACAGATGCTCTGGCCATCTGAGCTAAGGAGGCACTGCTGCCCAGTGCGATCACGGGACCGCTCCATGGTACTGGACGACGCGCCAAGGGCGGGCACCCGGCGCGCGGGAACCGGTCGGGGCGGCGGGACCCGTCATGCGGTGGCGTGCTACCTACCCATGCCGGAGAAAAACTGCTTCGATGGGGTCATGGACATCAAGGGAAGAATGGCAGAAGCGTTCAACGACCAGATCACCATGGAGCTGCAGGCGACCGTGGTCTACCGCCAGTTGTCCATTGAGATGGACGTGGCGAGTCTGCCCGGTTTCTCGCAGTGGTTCCGCGCCCAGGCGGCCGAGGAGATCACGCACGCCGAGAAGTTCATCGACCACATCGTGGACCGCGGCGGTGGTCCGCAGATCGGGGATATGGCCGGTCCGAACATCGCCGACAAATCCGTCCTGGGGTGCTTCGAGGCCGCGCTCGCGCACGAGCGCAAGGTATCCGAATCGATCCGCAACCTGTACCGGCTGGCGCAGGAAGAAGGCGACATCGATGCCATGCCCCTGCTGCACTGGTTCATCAGCGAGCAGATTGAGGAGGAGGCCACCGTGGAGGAGATCTGCGACCAGGTGCGCCTGGTCCACAACGACGGGCCCGGCCTGTTGCGCCTGGACTCCGAACTGGGTTCCCGGCCAGTCCGGGCCGACTGAGCGCACCTTGCCCGGTCCGGGCGACCCGGAAAACGCCCGAACACGGAAGAACACGGAAGAACCGGCCCCGCTTGAGCGGGGCCGGTTCTTCCTGCATGGCGGGTACTACTCCTGGGTGCTCTCCACGTCCGCCTGCTCCTCGCGGCCAAAGGCCCACAAGAGCAGCTCGGACGGTTCACCGCGCACGAGTTCCACGCGCCGGGCGGACTTCTTGCCGCCGCGCACCGCACCGAAACCGCCCGCGAGTAGCACCACGGACTCGGACTTCTTGCGCAGCAGTGCCGGGCCCATGAGCTTGAGCACGTTCCACAGGTCTTTCTGCTCGTCGTTGAGCAACTGCCGGGCGTGCCATTGAGGCTGCGCGCGGCGGACGTCCTCGTGGTGGATGAAGAACTCCCCGGTGTTCATCCGCTTGTCGATCGGGGACCAGCGACCCGGGGAGAAGAGCGGGGGGCGCTCCACGAGGTCCACGAGCTTCTCCCACGGCATCTCCCGGTAGTCGGCGTCCACCGACTTGGCGTGGCGCCCGAGCACGGGCAGCTTGGGGGAGAGCATCCCGGCGACCGCGTCCGGACGGGAATCACGGATGACCAGGTGGATCGCGAGGTCCCGGGCGTCCCAGCCTTCGCACAGGGTGGGGGCGTCCGGCCCCACACGGCGCAGCAGCGCGGCAAGATGACGACGTTCGACATTGGCGAAGTTGGTCACGTGAACATCCATTCTGTGGGGTGGACCGTCACGTCCACGGTAGACGGGCGCCGCGGTGATTGCCACCGCCGTGCGCGCTCACGAGGCGGGGTCCGCCGCGTTGAACTGCGCCCTGTAGAGGTTGGCGTAGGCCCCGTCCGCCTCGATCAGCTCGTCGTGGGAACCCTGCTCCACGATCCGCCCCGACTCCATGACGATGATCGTGTCCGCGTCCCGGATGGTGGAGAGCCGGTGGGCGATCACGAAGGACGTGCGGCGCTCCCGCAGCGCGGCCATGGCCTTCTGCACGAGCAGCTCCGTGCGGGTGTCCACCGCGGAGGTCGCCTCGTCCAGGATGAGCAGGGACGGTTGCGCCAGGAACGCCCGGGCGATCGTGATCAGCTGCTTCTCACCGGCCGAGACCGAGGAGCCGTCCTCGGAGATCACGGTGTCGTACCCGTCCGGCAGGGCGCGCGCGAAACGGTCCACGTACGTGGCGCGCGCAGCGGCCAGTACCTCCTCGTCCGTGGCGTCCTGACGGCCGTAGCGGATGTTCTCCCGGATGGTGCCGCTGAACAACCACGCGTCCTGGAGCACCATGCCCACCTGTGAACGCAGTTCGTGGCGGGAGAGGTCCCGGATGTCGATCCCGTCCAAGCTGATCCGGCCCGCGTCGATCTCGTAGAAGCGCAGGATGAGGTTCACGAGCGTGGTCTTCCCGGCGCCCGTGGGTCCGACGATCGCCACGGTGCGCCCCGGAGCCACGTGCAGGCACATGTCCTCGATCAGGGGCTCGGCACCCCGGGCCAGGGCGGCCTTGTCGTAGGAGAAGTTCACGTGGTCGAAGCGCACCTCACCGCGCAGCGTGCCCGGCAGGTGGGCGGTGGGCGTCTCCGGTTCCTGTTCGGGGGCGTCGAGCAGTTCGAAGGTGCGTTCCGCGGAGGCGATGCCGGACTGCAACTGGGTGGCCATGCCCGCGACCTGGGACAGCGGCTGGGTGAATTCCCGGGAGTACTGGATGAACGCGGTGGCGTCCCCCAGGGTCAGCTGGCCCGTGGCCACGCGCAGCCCGCCCAGCACGGCGATGCCTACGTAGGACAGGTACGAGATGAACTGCATGACCGGCATGATCGTCCCGGACATGAACTGCGCCCCGAACGCCGCCCGGTACAGTTCCTCGTTGCGCTCGTCGAACTGCTGCTGCATCTGACGCTGTCGGCCGTACGCGTGCACGAGCTCGTGACCCGAGAAGGATTCCTCGATGTGCCCGTTGAGCTGACCCGTGGCGTGCCACTGCTGTTTGAACAACCGCTGGGAGCGGGTGCCGATGATCCCCGCCGCCACGGCGGACAACGGCAAAGCCACGAGCGCGACGAGCGCCAACTGCCACGAGACGATGAACATCATGACCATGATGCCGAGCACGGTCAGCACGTTCTGCACGAGCTGCGCGAAGGTCTGTTGCAGCGCCGTCTGGATGTTGTCCACGTCGTTGGTCACGCGGGACATCACGTCCCCGCGCTGGCGCGCGTCGAAGTAGCTCAGGGGCAGGGCGTTGACCTTGCGCTCGATCTCCTCGCGCAGGTCGTACACGACCCGCATGACCACGCGGTTAAGCACGTAGCCCTGCAACCACATGAGCACCGAGGCCACGGTGTACATGCCGAGCACCACGAGGATGAGGGTGCCTAGTCGGGTGAAGTCCACGCCCTGTCCCGGGACGAGCGTCATGGCGGACATCATGTCCGCGAGCGTGTCCTGGCCCTGCGCACGCAGCCCGGCCTCGACCTGTTGCTGGCTCGCGCCCGCTGGCAGGGATCTGCCGACGACGCCGGCGAAGATCACGTCCATGGCGCGTCCCAGCACGCGCGGGGCCCACACCGTGAGCACCACGGACAGCACGACGGCCCCGACGACGACGGCGAGCGCCGCCTTGTGCGGGGCCATGAGCTTCACGAGCCGCCCGGCCGAGGCCCAGAAGCGCTGCGGCTTCCGAGCCGGTTCCTGTGTCTCGCTCACCGTTCGCCTCCCGTGGTCTGTTCGGCCGAGAGCTGTGACGTGACGATCTCCCTGTAGGTGTCGCTCGCGGCCACGAGCTCCTCGTGGGTGCCGCGCGCGATGATCCGGCCGTGCTCGAGGACCAGGATGAGGTCCGCGTCCGTGATGGTGGAGACGCGCTGGGCCACCGTGATGACGGTGGCGTGCCGGGTCACGGGGCGCAGGGCGGCGCGCAACCGGGCGTCCGTGGCGACGTCGAGTGCCGAGAACGAGTCGTCGAAGACGTAGACCCGGGGGCGGGCCACGAGGGCGCGGGCGATGCTGAGCCGCTGGCGCTGACCCCCGGACACGTTGGTCCCACCCTGGGACACGGGGGCGTCCAGACCCTCGGGCATCTCGCGGACGAAGTCGTCCGCCTGGGCCACGCGCAGGGCCTCCCACAACTCGTCGTCGGTGGCGTCCGCGCGGCCGAAGCGCAGGTTGGACGCCACGGTCCCGGAGAACAGGAACGGCCGCTGCGGGACCAGGCCCACCCGGCCCGCGAGGTCGTCCGGGGCGTAGTCGCGCAGATCCACCCCGTCCAGCAGCACACGGCCGGTCACGGGATCGAGCAAGCGGGGGATCAGGCTAATAAGTGTGCTCTTCCCGGAACCCGTGGCCCCGACCACGGCCACGGTGCGTCCCGGTCCCGCCGCGAAGTCGATCCCGGACAGCACGGGGTCCTCCGCGCCGGGGTACTGGAACGTGACGTCCTCGAACCGAACGTGGCCCACCGGCCGCGGTGCTTCGGCCGGTCGCTGCGGCGGGTGCATGGTGGGGCGGGTGTCGAGCACCTCCCCGATCCGCTCGGCGCACACGACCGCGCGCGGGACCATCATGAACATGAACGTGGCCAGCATCACGGCCATGAGGATCTGCAGCATGTACTGCAGGAAGGCGGTCAGCGCCCCGACCTGGATCTGGCCCTGGTCCACGCGGTGGCCGCCGAACCACAGCACGGCCGCGGTGGCCAGGTGCATGACCATGTTGATCACGGGGAACATCAGCACGAACAGCGCCCCGATGCGCAGGGAGATGTCCGTGAGGTCCTGGTTCGCGCTGCGAAAACGCGCGGTCTCGAACGGCTCCTTGACGAAGGCGCGGATCACCCGGATCCCGGTGATCTGTTCGCGCAGCACCCCGTTGATCCCGTCGATGCGTTCCTGCATGATCCGGAACCACGGCATCAACCGGGAGACCACGAGGCCCAGCAGCACCCCCATTACAGGGATGGACACCCACACGAGCCACGACAGCCCCGGGTCCTCCCGCAGGGCCATGACGATCCCGCCCACGCACATGATGGGCGCCATGACCATGAAGTTCAGGCCCATGAGGGTGAGCATCTGGATCTGCTGGACGTCGTTGGTGGTGCGCGTGATCAGCGACGGCGCCCCGAACTTCCCGACCTCGCGCGTGCTGAACTGCCCGACCCGGCGGTAGACGTCCCGGCGCAGGTCCCGGCCCACACCGATCGCCGTGCGGGCACCGCACCACACGGCCACGACGGCAGCGATCACCTGGGCGAACGCCACGGCGAGCATCACGGCGCCGGCGCGCCAGATGTAGTCGGTGTCCCCGCGGGCCACGCCGTTGTCGATGATCCGGGCATTGAGGCTCGGGAGGTAGAGCGTAGCGATCGTGGCCGCCAGTTGGAACACGAGAACGCCCACGATCCACGGGACGTAGGGGCGCGTGAAAGTGCGTAACAAACTCAGCAGCATGACGGTCGATCCTGACGTCGAGCACGGAGGGAGCCGAATACGCGCCCAATATACGCGCGGGCCGGGACACGCTGAACGGACCGGGGCACCCCGGGTGATCCGGGTGTCACGCGCTAAAGTTTCGGTGCGCCGAAACTTGCCGTTCCACGCGGTGCGCGGGACGGTGGACCTGAGCAGGAGGCCACCATGACGTCGGGCAATCCAGCGCCGCAGGACGCGACCGGTGCAGGGGGTACGACGGCGCGGGCGTCGTCGCACGGGACCATCGCCGCACTCGGGCCGGCGTTCGTGGCCGCGATCGCTTACGTGGACCCCGGCAACGTGGCCGCGAACGTGAGCGCGGGTGCGGGGCATGGCTACCTGCTCGTATGGGTGCTCGTGCTCGCCAACCTCATGGCCATGGTCATCCAGTACCTCTCCGCCAAGCTCGGGATCGTGACGGGGCTGTCCCTGCCGCAGGTGCTAGGCGGTTCGCTGCCGCCCGGTACCCGGGTGCTCTACTGGGCCCAGGCCCAGCTCATGGCGATCGCCACGGACGTCGCCGAGGTGATCGGCGGGGCGCTCGCATTGTGGTTGCTGTTCGGCATCCCGTTGCCCCTGGGCGGGGTGATCGTGGCCGCGCTGTCCATGCTCGTGCTCGCGCTCCAGAACCACCGCGGTCAGCGCGTGTTCGAGACCGTGATCCTGGGGATGCTCGGGATCATCACGGTGGGGTTTCTCGGGGGACTCGTGGTGGGCCCGCCCGATCCGCGGGGTGTGCTCGACGGTCTGGTACCGCGGCTGGAGGGCTTCGAGTCCCTGGTGATCGCGGCGGGGATGCTGGGTGCCACCGTGATGCCCCACGCGATCTACATCCACTCCGCACTGAGTCGGGACCGTCACGGCATGGGCCACGCCCCAGAGCGCGTCTCCCAACTCCTGCGCGCGACCCGCGTGGACGTGGTGCTGGCACTCGTGGTGGCCGGTGCGGTGAACATAGGGATGCTCCTGCTCGCGGCCAGGAACCTCTACGGCGTGGAGGGCACGGACACGATCGAGGGTGCGCAGCACGCGATCTCCGACGCGCTCGGGCCCGCCGTGGGGGTCGTCTTCTCCCTGGGGTTGCTGGCCTCCGGGCTCGCCTCCACCGCGGTGGGTGCGTACGCGGGGGACGTGGTCACGGCGGGTCTGTTGCGGTGGCGCATCCCGCTGCTCGCGCGGCGGCTGATCACGGTGATCCCCGCCGTCGTGATCCTGGCGCTCGGCGCGGAACCCACTGCAGCCTTGGTCGGGAGTCAAGTGGTGCTGAGCTTCGGGATCGCGTTCGCGCTCATCCCCTTGGTGGGCGCCACGGGCAGGGCCTCCCTCATGGGCCGCTTCCGCAATGGCCCGGTGCTCGCGGCCATCGGGTGGGTGAGCGCTGCGATCGTGGTGGTGCTGAACGTGGTCCTGCTCGTCTTGGGCGTGGGAAATGTGGGTTAGGGGCTAGCAAAACCACATAAACAGACATAAGCTCACATCACACAGGGGTTTCACCGCCGACACCCCGGTCCGTGAGGTGAAGATGTTCGCTGCAGAACGCCACGAGGAGATCACACGCACCGTGAGCCACGAGCGCCGTGTCAACGGTGCGGGACTGGCGAAGCGGTTCGGTGTGACCATGGAGACGATCCGCCGGGATCTCGCCGTGCTCGAGTCCCAGGGGAAACTGCGCCGTGTGCACGGCGGTGCCGTGTCCGTGGACCAGTCCACGAGCGGCGAACAGGGGATGGACTCCCGATCGCGCCTCGCGGCCGATGAGAAACGGGCCATCGCCCGCAAAGCCCTCGAGGTACTCGAACATGCCGAGGCCGGTGCCGTGGTCCTGGATGCCGGCACCACGGTCGAGGCGCTCGCGGACCTGTTGCTGGCCCGGGACAACCACCTGCCCGGCGGGCAGGAACAGCTGATCATCACCCACGCCCTGCACATCGCGGCGAAACTCGCGGACGCCGAGGGTGTGGGGCTCGAGCTCGTGGGTGGGCGGATCCGCAAACTCACGTGGGCGGCCACCGGCTCGCGGGCCGCCCAGCACTACGACCAGTTGCGCCCGGACCTCGCGTTCGTGGGCTGCAACGGCGCCCACGCCTCCTTCGGGCTGTCCACCCCGGACCCCATCGAGGCCGTGGTCAAGGCGACGATCGTGCAGGCCGCGCGCCGCGTCGTCGTCCTGTGCGACGCGAGCAAGCAGGACCAGGAGACCCTCACGCGCTTCTGCTCGCTCGAACAGATCGACACCTTCATCACCGACCGCGCTCCCGTGGGGGAGCTGGCCCAAGCCCTCGAAGACGCCGACGTGGAAGTGGTTCTCGCATGATCATCACCGTGACCCTCAACCCCTCCGTGGACCGCACCGTGGACCTGCCCGGCCCGCTGGCCCGCGGTCGCGTGCAGCGCGCGAGCGACACCCGCCAGGACCCCGGGGGCAAGGGTGTGAACATCTCGCGCGCGCTGGCCGCGAGCGGTGTGGACACTGTGGCCGTGGTCCCGGGGGACGGCACCGATCCGCTGTTCACCGCGCTCGACGCCGCGGGGGTGCGCTACGACAGCGTGTCCATCGGTGCGCCCGTGCGATCCAACATCACCGTGACCGAACCGGACGGGACCACGACCAAGATCAACGAGCCCGGCCCCCCGCTGGACGAGCACACCGTGGACCGGATCGTGGAACGGATCGTCTCCCGCGGCGCGGGTGCGCAGTGGCTCGTGTTCGCGGGGTCCGTGCCGCCCGGGCCCGCCCCGGACGTCTACGCCGTGCTGGCCGCCCGCGTGAGCGGGGCGCTCGGTGCGGCCGCGCCGTCGTTCGCGCTGGACACCTCCGGGGACGTGCTGCGCGCGGCTCTCGCCCCGGGTGTCGCCGTACTGCCGGACGTGATCAAACCCAACGGCCACGAACTCGCGGAGCTGCTGGGCCGCACCGACGGCGATGCGCTCGAGGCCGATCCGCGCGCCGCAGCGGACGCCGGGCGGGAGCTCGTGGCCCGCGGCGTGGGGGCCGTGCTGTGCACTCTGGGCGGCAACGGTGCCGTGCTCGTGACGCCCGAGGGCGCGTGGCACGCCGTGCACGAGCCCGTCACGGTGCGCTCGACCGTGGGCGCAGGCGACAGCGCCCTGACCGGGTACCTCGTGGCCACCCAGCGCGGGGAGGCCCCGGCCGAACGCCTGCGCCGGGCCGTGGCCCACGGCTCCGCCGCCGCCGCCCTGCCCGGGACGCAGATGCCCACGGTCGCGCAGACCACGCCTGACGCCGTGCGGGTCACGCAGCTGACGTCCGCACGGCAAAGCGCCGCGACACCGGACGTCCCGACGCCGAACCCGCCGACCCCGGCCGCGCCCCGCGAGACGCAGCCCCGGACCTGATCCACCCACCGCCCCGTAGCCAAGGAGCACCGACATGTCAGATCTGATCAATCCCGGCCTGGTCCTGTTGGACCGGGACCTGGGCGAGTCCACGGAGAGTGTGATCCGTGCACTCGCGGCCACCGTCCACCGGGAGGGCCGCGCGAGCACCGCGGATTCCCTCGCCGCGGACGCACTGGCCCGGGAGGCCAAGAACGCCACCGGGATCCCGGGCGGGATCGGCATCCCGCACTGTCGCTCCGAGGCCGTCACGCAGGCCACCCTGGTCATGGCGCGGCTCGCCCCCGCCGTGGACTTCGGGGCCAAGGACGGACCGGCGGACATCGTCTTCTTCATCGCTGCACCGGCAGGCGCGGACCAGGAGCACCTCAAGCTGCTGTCCAAGCTCGCACGTTCCCTCATGAAGAAGCCCTTCGTGGCGTCCCTGCGCGCAGCGCAGTCGCCGGAGGAGGTCGTGGACATCGTGGACACCGCCCTCGGTCTCGCTCCGCAGCCGGACGACGCCGCTGCGGCACTCACCGCGGCGACCGGGACCGCGGCCGCGGGATCCTCCGCCGCGACCGGTGCCGACGGGTCCGCTGCCGCGGGAACCGGCGGTGCCGCTGCCGGCGCAGCCGTAGCTGGTGCGAGCGGTGCGACCGCGGCGTCGAACGCCGGGACGCAGACACCCACCGGAACGCACGCGCCGCTGACTGAATCCGCGACGTCGACGGCGCCCGATGACGCGGGCGCCCGGGGTCCGCGCAGGCTCGTGGCCGTCACGGCGTGCCCCACCGGCATCGCCCACACCTACATGGCCGCGGACGCCCTGGCCAACACCGCCCAGGAAATGGGAGTGGACCTGCAGGTCGAGACCCAGGGCTCCTCGGGCGCCACGCGTCTGGACCCGGCGGTGATCGGTCAGGCGGAGGCCGTGATCTTCGCGACCGACGTGGACGTGCGGGAGCGCTCGCGGTTCGCGGGTCTGCCGTACATCGCGTCCGCGGTCAAGCGCGGGATCGACGAACCCCGCGAGATGATCCAGGAGGCCCTCGAGGCCGCGGACGATCCCCAGGCGCCCAAGGTCACGGGCGACGGCGGTGAGGTCTCCGCCGCCGTGACCGGCAGCGAGGGGTGGGGCACGCGGATCCGTAAGGCCGTGATGACGGGTGTCAGCTACATGATCCCGTTCGTGGCCGCGGGCGGTCTGCTCATGGCGATCGCGTTCATGCTGACCCAAGATCCGGTGGGCGTCGCCGAGAACGCCGACGACATTCTGACCACCGCCACCCTGGGCAACCTGGGGGACGTGTCCCTGGCCATGTACCTGGGCGCCGTGCTGTTCAAGACCGGCAACCTGGCGATCAGCCTGTTGGTCCCCGCCCTCGCGGGCTACATCGCCTACGGGCTCGCGGACCGTCCGGGCATCGCCCCCGGCTTCGCGGCCGGTCTCGTGGCCAACTTCATGGGCGCCGGGTTCATCGGCGGCATCGTGGGCGGTCTGCTGGCTGGCATCTGCGCGTACTGGCTGACGCTGCCCCGGCTGCCCCGCTGGCTCGGATCACTCATGCCCGTGGTCATCATCCCGCTGCTCGCCACGCTGTTCGCCGGCGGGTTGCTGTTCCTGCTGATCGGCGGGCCCATCGCCGCGTTCATGACGTGGCTCACGAGCCTGCTCGCCGGGATGAGTGGTGCCTCGGCCGTGGCCCTGGGTGCCGTGCTTGGTCTGATGATGTGCTCGGACCTGGGCGGTCCCATCAACAAGGTGGCCTATTCCTTCGCCGTGGCCGGACTGGGTGCCGCGACCGTGACCAACACGGCGCCGCAGGAGATCATGGCCACCGTGATCGCCGCGGGCATGGTGCCCCCGCTCGGGATGGCGCTCGCCTCCACCGTGCTGGGCCGCAAGTACTTCAGCGCCGCGGAGCGTGAGAACGGCAAGACCTCGTGGCTGCTCGGCGCGTCCTTCATCTCCGAGGGTGCCATCCCGTTCGCCGCGGCCGATCCGCTGCGCGTGATCCCCGCCTCGATGGCCGGTGGCGTCATCACCGGTGCCCTGACGATGGCGTGGGGCGTGACCTCGGCTGCCCCGCACGGTGGGATCTGGATCCTGCCGGTCGTGGACGGACGCTGGGGCTTCGTGGCCGCCATCCTGGCGGGCACCGTGGTCACCGCCGTGCTGGTCACCCTGTTCAAGCGCATCGGCAACGTGAAGAAGCACGTGGGCGAGGTCCCCGGGGTTCCGCAGACACAACAAACCGTGGAAGTGTGAGACATCATGACTGACAACGACGTGACCGGTGCCGCACAACAGCGCGTGGAACTGCGCGGTGTGGGGGTCAGCCCCGGGCGTGTGATCGCCCCCGTGGTGCACATGGCACCCGCCGTGAGCGAGCCGCCCGAGGGCGAGCCGCTCACCGGGGACGCCGAGGCCGCGATCGACCGCCTCAAGGCAGCTGCGCTCGAGGTCAAGGCCGAGCTCAAGGAAAGGGCCGCTCGGGCGCGCTCGGAATCCGCGGCGGAGGTACTCAAGGCCACGTCCCTCATGGCGGGGGACAAGGCCCTGATCAAGAACGCGGGCAAGCTCGTGACCGATCAGCAGCTCAGCCCCGAGCGGGCGCTGTGGCAGGCTGCCACCGCGTACGCGGACCAGATGCGGGCCATGGGCGGCTACATGGCCGAACGTGCCGCGGACATCGAGGACGTCCGCGCGCGCATCGTCGCCCGACTGCGCGGGGAAGACGCCCCGGGCGTGCCCCAGCGCAAGGAGCCGTTCGTGCTCGCGGCCGAGGACCTCGCACCGGCGGACACCGCGGTGCTGGATCCGGACGTCGTCGTGGCGCTGGTGACCGCCTCCGGCGGACCCCAGTCCCACACGGCGATCCTCGCGCGCAACCTCGGGCTGCCGGCCGCCGTGGCCGTCGAGGGGATCCTCGAGGTCCCCGCGGGGACGCCCGTGTTCGTGGACGGTGCCGAGGGCGCCGTCGTCGCGGCACCGGCAGAGCACGAACGCGAGGCAGTGACCGCGTGGCAGCGCGCGGCCGCGCAACTCGCGTCCTTCGACGGCCGGGGCGCGCTCGCGGACGGCACCGAGGTCCCGCTGCTCGCCAACGTGGGCACCGGCGACGACGCCCGCGCGGCCGCCGAGGCCGGCGCCGAGGGCGTGGGATTGTTGCGCACCGAGTTCTGCTTCCTGGGCCGGGACAGCGAACCCACCGTGGCCGAACAGACCCAGGCGTACGCCGAGATCTTCGCGGCGTTCGAGGGCAAGAAGGTGGTCGTGCGTACGCTCGACGCCGGGGCGGACAAGCCCCTGCCTTTCCTCACGGACACCACCGAGCCCAATCCCGCGCTCGGTGTGCGCGGCTACCGCACCGACTGGACCACCCCGGGCGTGTTGCAGCGCCAGCTCGAGGCGATCGCGGCGGCGGCCCGGGAGACCGGTGCGCACGTGTGGGTCATGGCACCCATGATCGCCACCGCGGAGGAGGCCGCCCGGTTCCACAAACTCGCGAGCGTCGAGGGGCTGCAGGTCACCGGCGTCATGGTCGAGACACCCGCCGCGGCCATCACCGCCGAGCAGATCCTCGAGCGCGTGGACTTCGTGTCGCTCGGGACCAACGACCTCACGCAGTACACGATGGCCGCGGACCGCATGCTGGGTGCACTCGCCGAGTTGAACTCCCCGTGGCAACCGGCCGTGCTGCGCATGATCGAGCGCACCGCGGCGGGTGCGCGAGCGGCGTCTGACGCGTCCGGTGAACACAAGAACGTGGGCGTGTGCGGCGAGGCCGCCGCGGACCCCGCGCTCGCCGTGGTGCTCGTGGGGCTCGGGGTGGACACCCTGTCCATGAGTGCGCGCTCGCTCTCCGCCGTCGCCGCCGTGCTCGCCCGCGTGGACACCGCCCAGGCCGAGCGGCTGGCCGCACTCGCCGTGTCCGCCACGAGCGCGCGCGAGGCCAAGGAAGCCGTGCGGGCACAGTTGCCCGTGCTGCACGAACTGGGGCTGTGACCCCGCCCGAACCAGCGTCACCCGAACCGACCCAGCAAGGAGCTGACATGTCAGAACGCATTGCCACCGTGGCCTCCCGTGTGGGGCTGCACGCCCGGCCCGCCGCGATCTTCGCGGAGGCCGCCGGCGAGTACGAGAACCTGGAGATCACCATCCGCGCCGAGGGCGAGGACGCCGAGGAGGGCATGGACGCGTCCTCGGTGCTGTCCCTGATGTCCCTGGGCGCGGCCCACGGGGACAAGGTGGTCCTCGCGGCCGACGGCGACGGCGCCGAGGAAGCCCTCGAGCACCTCGCCTCGATCATCGAGACGGACCTCGACGCCGAGTGATCCTCACCACCGCCGACGCCGGGCGCCCCTGTGTGGGCACCCGGCGTCGGCGCTTTCCCGGGGGGTGATCGTCGCATTCCGGTGACCGGGGTCGGGGCCCAGGGCGAGGAGTACGGTGAATCGCATGGTGCGGTTTCTCATTCTGACAGGTCTGGTCGTGGCCACGATTGCCACGGTTCTCGCAGCGGTCTTCGGTCCCTGGGGATGGTGGATCCTCGCAGTCATCTTCTTCCTGCTGTTGCTCGTGGGCATCCGCGATGCGACGCAGCGCAGGCATTCGATCCTGCGCAACTTCCCCGTGCTCGGGCACGCGCGGTTCTTCATGGAGAAGATCCGCCCCGAGATCCAGCAGTACTTCATCGAGCGCAACTACGACGGCAAGCCGTTCAACCGTGACCAGCGCTCGCTCGTGTACTCGCGGGCCAAGGGCTTCAAGGGCGACAAGGCGTTCGGCACCGAGCTCAACGTGAACGAACCGGGCTACGAGTACTTCGTCCAGTCCGTGGCGCCCAAGGCGACCCCGGAGAGCGAGCACCGCGTGCGCCTGGGCGGGCCCGACTGCAAGCAGCCGTACGACGCATCGCTGCTGAACATCTCCTCCATGAGCTTCGGCTCCCTGTCCAAGAACGCCGTGCTCGCCATGAACAAGGGCGCGGCCATGGGCGGGTTCGCGCAGGAGACCGGTGAGGGCGGGCTGACCAAGTACCACCTCGCCCACGACGCCGACATCATTTGGGAGTTCGGTTCCGGGTACTTCGGCACGCGTGACGAGAACGGCAACTTCGACCCGGAGGCCTTCCGCAAGAAGTCCAACCTGCCACAGGTCAAGGCCATCAACATCAAGCTCTCCCAGGGCGCCAAGCCGGGCCTGGGCGGCGTGCTGCCGGGCTCCAAGGTGACCGAGGAGATCGCGGAGGCGCGCATGGTCCCCGTGGGCCAGACCTGCATCTCCCCGGCCAGCCACTCGGCGTTCACCACGCCGCGCGGTCTGATCCAGTTCGTGGCCCACCTGCGGGAACTGTCCAACGGCAAGCCGATCGGCTTCAAGCTGTGCGTGGGCTCGCGCGTGGAGTTCCTGGCCATCTGCAAGGCCATGATCGAGGAGAAGGTCACCCCGGACTTCATCATCGTGGACGGTTCCGAGGGCGGCACCGGTGCCGCACCGCTCGAGTACCAGGACCACGTGGGCACCCCGCTCGTGGAGGGTCTGATCCTGGTGCACAACGCGCTCGTGGGTGCGGGACTGCGGGACCGGATCAAGATTGGCGCCGCCGGGAAGATCACCTCGGGCCACGACATCGTGCGCCACATCATCCAGGGTGCTGACTTCTGCATGAGCGCGCGCGCCATGATGATGGCCGTGGGCTGCATCCAGGCCCAGGCGTGCCACACCAACAAGTGCCCCGTGGGCGTGACCACGCAGAACCCCAAGCTCTACAAGGCCCTGGACATCGAGGACAAGGGTGACCGCGTGGAGCGTTACCACCGCCTGACCGTGGAGGAAGCGGGCCAGATCATCTCCACCATGGGCTGCGAGCACCCCGAGGAGCTCACGCGTCAGATGCTGCGCCGCAAGGTCACGGCCACCCAGAGCATCTCGTACGAGACCCTCTACCGCTGGCTCACGCCGGGCAAGCTGTTCGAGGGCGTCGAAGGCGGTTGGGGTGAGGACTGGGATTACGCCGATCCGGACAAGTTCACCCCGGGTCACCCGGGCAAGTACGTGTTCAAGGGCCGCAGCCCGCTGGAACCCGGCGACGTCATGCCGGCGGACGATCGCGAGCCGGCGCTGTCCGGTGCCCGCGGCGGCGAGCGCGGTACCGAGTCCGCCACGCCGCGCACGAGCGGGCCGTCCGCGGGGCAGGCCTCCGAGGCGAACCCCGGGCAGTCCACCGCGGGCACGAGCCGACGTCCCGAGGGGCAGCCTGGCAACGCGGCCGGTGCCCAGCACACGACGAGCGACCCGTCCCCGGACTCCGATCACGTGGACCCCTCCGACGACTCACGCACCCGCAACCCCGGGCTCGCCTGAGCCCGAGGGATACCATGTGAGGCGGTGCCGCGACAGCGCGGCACCGCCTCACGTCGTCAGTGCCCCCCTGTACAGGATTGAGAGAGCCTTGCGAGAATTCACGGCACGTTTTGCCACCGATCAGGAAATCGCCGAGTGGGACTCCCACGTCACGGCCAACCCCTCGGGCGGCAACCTGTTGCAGTCGGAGGCGTTCGCGCTGGTCAAGAAGGACCACGGGTGGAAGCCGCAGTACGTGGTGTACGAACCCACGGACGGTTCGCAGCCCAGTTACAACCTGGTGCTCGAGAAGTCCGTGCCCGCCCTGGGCAGGCTGTGGTACATGATCAAGGGCCCGGACGTGGCGAGCGTGGACGACATCCCCGGCATCGTGGCGGCCAACGAGCGCTTCGTGGCGGGTCCCGCGCGCGGCGTGTTCGCGATCAAGTACGAACCCGAGATCGTGGCCTCCGACTACGCCGCGGGCGTGATGGCGCGCAGCGGACTCGTGAAGTCCTTCGAGATTCAGCCCAACGACTCCACCGCCGTGCTGGACACGGACATGGACGAGAAGGCCCTGCTCAAGTCCCTGCACTCGCGGGGTCGCAACGCGGTGCGCCGTGCGACCCGCGAGGGCTGCGAGGTGGACCAGGTCCCGCTCACGGAGGAGAACATGCGCGCGATGTACGCGCTCATGGATTCCGTGGGTCAGGGTCACGCCAAGGTGACCCTGCGTTCCTACGAGTACTACCGGGCGTTCTGGAACAATTTCGCCGATCGCGGTCAGGGCCGGCTCTACTTCACCTACGAGGACGGCAAGCCCTCGGTGGGTGCCTACGTGATCTCCTACGGGCGCAAGGGCACCTACAAGGACGGCGGCTCCAAGCCGCGGCGCAAGCAGTACGGGGACTCGCACCTCGTGCAGTGGAGCGCCATCACGGACCTGAAGCAGGACCACGAGATCACCCAGTACGACTTCTGCGGGACCCCGCCCTCCGACCAGCTCAAGAACAAGGAGCACCCCTACTACGGTCTGGGGTTGTTCAAGACGAGCTTCACCAAGACTGTCGTGGATTACGTGGGCGTTTGGGATCAGCCACTCAGCCGCGCGAAATACGCTGTGTGGAACAACGTGGCGGAGAAGGTACAGCGCCAGTTGTGGGTGCGCCGCACGGGTCAGCCCTTCTACTGACAGGCGGCCGCGGCCCCTCCACCCGGCCCCCGCTCGCCCGCAGGCGAGGACGTGGGCGAGCACGGGCGCGCGAGCGGATGCGTGTGGGCCGCACCCCAGCACACAGGAGTCGAACAGTGCCTGCGGCGGCAGAGAAGGGTGATCCCACGTGAGCGTGAGCGAGCAATTGACGCGTCTGGCGCACCAGGGCTACCCGTCCTCGGGTGAGAGCACGGGCCCGCACGCGGTGGACGATGAACCGTTCGGTCCCGCCGGGGACACCGCGCTGCGCGACGCCGTGCAGCACACGAGTCCGCGGCGTCGTACGCGTTACGCACCGCGCCCCACCGAGGAACAGGCCGCCCGGGCGGAACTGCGTAGCGCGCCCGTGCACACCGACACCCGGACGACGTCGCAGCTGCGGGTCCCTGGCGTCCGTCCCCGCAGCGCCGGGCACGGTCCCGCGACCGGCACCGGAACGCCGCAGGTCTCCTCCCTGCCCGTCCTCACACCGAGCCAGATCGCCGCCGACCGCGCAGGCCAGGGGCACCGGGCGGCGGTTCCCGCGGCATTGACCGAACCCATCAGCAGCCCGTCCCGGCGTGGCACCGCCCCCGCGAGCTCACCCGTGGAGCGCCCGGAAACCGTGGCGCACGAGCCGGCGCCCGCGACCACCGCGATCTCGCGGGGCGTGTACCCGGCCACCCGGGTCAAACCGTCGCGAGCACCCAAGGCACTGTTGCGCTCCCTCGTGCAGGGGGACGCCGCGCCCACCGCGCCCATGCGTGTGGTGGACCGGCTCACCGCCACACCGTTCCAGCACCTGCGCAAGTTCGGGGACAGCACGGACCGCCAGGCCCGGCGCACCCTGAACTTCGCGCTGCGCCTGGCCGAGACCATGTTCCACTACGGCGCGGACGCGCTGGACGTGGAGAACGCGATCATCGCGGTGTGCGCCACGTACGGGGTGGAGAACCTGGACGTGGACATCACCAACCAGTCGGTGACCATCAACTACGTCGCGGAGACCACGGCCACGGGCAAACTCACCGCCGCCGGCGAGGCCCTGCGGCGGGTCACCGAGGACACCGGCTCCTCCGCCCACCCCGCGACCGCCCTGGCGGGCACACCCGGGACCACGGGGGAGCAGCGCGGGAGCTCCGCGCCGCGCACCGGCCAGGACCCGTGGGGCGATTCTTCGACCTCGAGCCACACCGTGATGCGCGTGGTGCGTTCGTGGACCGACAACTACTCGGGTCTCGCGGACTCCCATCAGCTCGTGACCCGGATCATCGAGGGCAACACGCCCCTGCGGGACGCCGAACGGGAGCTCGCCCGGATCAACGCCCGGCCCAAGCCCTACCCCAAGTGGGTCGTGTGGCTCGCCACGGTGATCGCGGCGGGGACCATCACGCTGGCGATCGGCGGCAGCCCGGCCGGTGCGCTCGTGGCCGTGGTCTCCTCCGTGGTGGTGCAGTCCGTCACGGCGAAACTGGGGGCGTGGCGGATCCCGGAGTTCTTCTCCCTCGCGGCCAACGCCCTGGTGGTCACGCTCGGTGCCCTGTTGATCTCGGCGGTGGGGGTCGAGGTGTCCCCGCCCAAGGTCATCGCCGGTGGGATCATCATGCTGTTGCCCACCACCCGCATGGTCTCCACGATGCAGGACGCGATCAACGGTTTCCCCGTGACCGCGGCCGGACGACTACTGTCCACCGCCATGGCGTTCCTGGGGATCGTGGCCGGGATCGCCCTGGGGATCACCTTGTCCGCGCACCTGGGGGTCCCACGGATTGACGTTTCCCAGTCCGGGTTCACACCCGCGGCAGCCGTGACCAACACGGTGTTCATGCTGATCTCCACCGCTCTGATCGCGATCACCATGCAGGCGAAGCCGCGTCACCTGCTGCCCGCCGTGACCGCGGCCCTCGTGGGCCTCGGTTTTTACCACGGCATCGGTAGCTTCGATCCCAGCACACGATTGGCCACGGGCGTGGGGGCTGTGGCGAGCGGTTGCGTGGCCGCGCTGCTCGCGGCGAGGGCCAAGATCCCGCAGGCGATCCTCGCGATCCCCGCGATGACCTACCTGCTGCCCGGGTTGAGCCTGTTCCGCGGAATGTACGCGATCACCGTGGAGATCGAGACCACGGGGGACGGCATCACGGGACTCGTCAACGCCATGGTGTCCATCGTGCTCCTCGCGGCGGGCGTGGTGCTCGCCAAGTACCTCATGCGCCCGTTCATCGAGCGGATGCAGTACCTCTCCCAGCGGCGCAACCGCCGCCGCTGACCGGTCAGAGAATCTTGCCCACGGGCAGCTTCTTCTCCGCCTGGAACGTCTCCTCGGCCCGCCCGGCCGCCCAGTACCCGGACAGGGATACCTGCGAACGCTCGAGCCCGCGGACGTCGAGCAGTTCCTTCCGGGCAGCCTTCATGGCCTCGCGCTCGCCGTGCACGAACGCCTGCACCCCCGCGGTGTCCTCGGGCCACGCGGCGTTCGCGAGTCCCGTCACGAGGGCGCGCTCACCGTCCTGCTGAGCGGCGCGGTGCACCCAGCGCACCCGGACGCCCTCGGGGATCGCGAGGTCGGTGAGGTCGAGTTCGTGGGAGGCGTCCTCGACCTCCAGGACGGCTTCTCCGCGCGCCGAGGCGGGCAGCGCCTCGAGGTTCGCGAGCACGGCGGGGACGGCGGCGTCGTCGCCAGCGAAGACGCTCCACGCGGCGGCCGGATCCGGGAGCCACTTGCCGCCCGGGCCGAGCGCCACGATCCGGTCGCCGGGGGACGCGGCATCCGCCCACGGCCCCGCATAGCCTTCGGTGCCGTGCAGGGCGACGTCGATCCACACGGTCTCGGTGTCGGGTTCCGTGTGGCGCAGGGTCATGTGCCGCGTGACGGGCTGGTCCTGGGGTGCGGCGTTTTCGCGCGCGGCCCAGTAGTCGGGGAACGCGCCGGGCGCGGTCGCCGCGAGCGTGGCTGCGGAGAAGAAGACGAGCTTGACGTACTTCTCCGGCGCCTCCATGTCTTGGAACTGCTCGGCGTTCTCGATCCTGCACACCACGCGCACCATGCCCGGGGAGAGCTGAATCCGGTCCGTAACCGTGAGGTTGAGCTGGGGTTTGCGGGGTCGCGCCGGAGTTTGTGTCATGCGTCCAGCGTAGGTGCTGCTACGCGGGCAGTTCCCACGAGACGGGCTGGGCGCCCTGTTGTTGCAGCAGCTCATTGGCGCGGGAGAACGGGCGGGAACCGAAGAACCCCCGGGACGCGGACAACGGGGACGGGTGCACCGATTCCACGGTGGGCGCCCCACCCAGCCAGTCCTTGGTGCCGCGGGCGTCGCGACCCCACAGGATGCCGACGAGGGGTTGCTCGCGCGCCCCGAGCGCGCGGATAGCGCACTCCGTGACCGCTTCCCAGCCCTTGCCCCGGTGGGACGCGGGGAAGCCCGCGCGCACCGTGAGGACCCTGTTGAGCAGCATGACGCCCTGCTCGGCCCACGAGGACAGGTCCCCGTGCGCGGGCGGCGTGATCCCCAGATCGGAGTGCAGTTCCTTGTAGATGTTCTGCAGGGACCGCGGGATCGGGCGCACGTCCGGGGCTACCGAGAACGAGAGGCCCATCGCATGGCCCGGGGTGGGGTAGGGGTCCTGGCCCACGATCAGCACCTTGACCGCGGACATCGGCTCGCGAAGCGCGCGGAAGATGTGGTCCCCAGCGGGCAGGGTGTGGTGGCCCTCGGCGTGTTCGGCGCGCAGGAACTCGCCCACGGCCCGGATCTGCGGCTCCACGGACTGCAAGGCACGGGCCCACTCCTCGTTCATGATCTCGTGCAACGGGGGCGGGGTGTTCACGGTGCGACCTCCAGGGCGTGCGGCCTCCGGGTACCGCCCGGAGCGTTAGGGTTGAGCCCATGTCTACCACGGGCGACGGCCTCGACGAGCTCGACCGGGCCATCCTGGACCTGGAGTCCGAGCACTGGAAGTACCGCGGCGCCAAGGAGTCCGCGATCCGCTCCCGCCTGGGGTTGAGCCCCGTGCACTACTACCAGCGGCTCAACGCCCTGATCTCCTCAGAGGCCGCCGCGCGCCACGCCCCCATGCTGATCTCCCGGTTGCGCCGCGCGCGCAATCGCTGAGCGGGTCCCCGGGTGCGCGTGGGATAGTGGGCAGCGCACCGCGGACCCCTGACCGCCGCGGGTCCGGCAGGCGGGGCGCACGCCGTCCCACGGTCCCGGCACCCGCGGGTCGGCGCCCCTGGTCCCACCGTTCGTTGAGGAGAGCCACAGCATGAGCGAGTACCCCCGTGACGAGTTCGACGACGTCCCCGAGGACGGCGCCCGGCAGGGTGCCCACCGGGGCCATAACCCGAATGCCCGAGCGGGGTCCCGGGGCAAGTTCCTGGCGATCCTCGTGGCCGGTGTGCTCGCCCTCGTCCTGGGGGCGGTGGCCTTCGTGAACGCCCCGCGCACGGCCCAGGAAGCGCTCGCCCTCTCCGCCGCAGCCGTTGCGGTGTCCCCTGACGACGACGCCGCGGCCGGTGCCTCCGGGGTCGGTGCCTCTGTGGCCGGTGCCTCCGCGGTGGGTGCCGTGGCGCTCCGGACGGCCGCGAGCGACGTCGTGCCCGGAGCCCCCGCGGCCGCCTGAGCCGCCCGTTCAGCCGGGGACGAAACCTGAGTCCACTGGACGCAGGGCGTTTGCGGTTCCGGCATGACGAGTGCCACTATGGGATTAGCACTCAGTCGCGTGGACTGCTAACCGGGTCCGGTGGTGGTCGCGCGGCGGACGAGTGACATCACGGTGAGGTGGTTGCGGCGCGGTGAGGATCGCGGCGCGGCACCGTCCGTCGCGGGCATCGTGATGACAAGTCTTGTTTGTCAACCGTCCAGGAGGGACGAAACACATGGCAAAGATGATCGCATTCGACGAAGAAGCCCGCCGCGGCCTCGAGCGGGGCCTGAACACCCTCGCCGACGCCGTCAAGGTCACCCTCGGCCCGCGCGGACGCAACGTGGTCCTCGAGAAGTCCTGGGGTGCCCCCACGATCACCAACGACGGCGTGTCCATCGCCAAGGAGATCGAGCTCGAGGAGCCGTACGAGAAGATCGGCGCCGAGCTCGTCAAGGAAGTCGCCAAGAAGACCGACGACGTCGCCGGTGACGGCACCACCACGGCCACCGTGCTGGCCCAGGCCCTCGTGAAGGAAGGCCTGCGCAACGTGGCCGCCGGTGCGGACCCGCTGTCCCTCAAGCGCGGCATCGAGAAGGCCGTGGCCGCGGTGACCGAGCAGCTGCTGTCCTCCGCCAAGGAGATCGAGACCGAGGAGGAGATCGCCGCGACCGCGTCCATCTCCGCCGCGGACCCGGAAATCGGCAAGCTCATCGCCGAGGCCATGGAGAAGGTCGGCAAGGAAGGCGTCATCACCGTCGAGGAGTCCAACACCTTCGGGCTGGACCTCGAGCTGACCGAGGGCATGCGCTTCGACAAGGGCTACCTCTCCGGTTACTTCGTGACCGACGCCGACCGTCAGGAAGCCGTCCTCGAGGACCCCTACATCCTGATCGTCAACTCCAAGATCTCCGCCGTGAAGGACCTGGTCCCCGTGCTCGAGAAGATCATGCAGGCCGGCAAGCCGCTGCTGATCATCGCCGAGGACGTGGACGGCGAAGCGCTCGCCATGCTCGTGCTGAACAAGATGCGCGGGGCCGTGAAGTCCGTGGCCGTCAAGGCCCCCGGCTTCGGTGACCGCCGCAAGGCGCAGCTCGCGGACATCGCGATCCTCACCGGCGGCCAGGTCATCACCGAAGAGGTGGGCCTGTCCCTCGAGTCCGCCACGATCGACCTGTTGGGCCAGGCCCGCAAGGTCGTGGTGACCAAGGACGAGACCACCATCGTGGACGGTGCCGGTACGCAGGAGGAGATCGAGGGCCGCGTGGCCCAGATCCGCGCGGAGATCAACAACTCCGACTCCGACTACGACCGCGAGAAGCTGCAGGAGCGCCTGGCCAAGCTGGCCGGCGGCGTGGCCGTCCTCAAGGCGGGTGCCGCCACCGAGGTCGAGCTCAAGGAGCGCAAGCACCGCATCGAGGATGCCGTGCGCAACGCCAAGGCCGCCGTGGAGGAGGGCATCGTCGCCGGTGGTGGCGTGGCCCTGATCCAGGCCGGTGCCAAGGTCTTCGAGTCCCTCGGCCTGTCCGGGGACGAGGCGACCGGTGCCAACATCGTCAAGGTCGCGATCGACGCACCGCTCAAGCAGATCGCGCTCAACGCCGGGCTCGAGCCGGGCGTCGTCGTGGACAAGGTGCGCGGGCTCGAGACCGGGTGGGGCCTCAACGCCGCGACCGGCGAGTACGAGGACCTCATGGCCGCGGGCATCAACGACCCCGTCAAGGTGACCCGTTCCGCCCTGCAGAACGCGGCGTCCATCGCCGGGCTGTTCCTGACCACCGAAGCCGTGGTCGCGGACAAGCCCGAGCCCGAGGCCGCCGGTGCGGGCGCGGGTGCCGATCCCATGGGTGGCATGGGCGGCATGATGTGATCTCGCTCTTCTGAGTGAGTTCCGCCCGGCCCACGGGTGGACATCCCGGGAACCCCGGGGACACCTGCTGTCCCCGGGGTTCTCGCATCTCCGGGAGTGCTCGCGCACCCGGGTGCTCTTCGCGCGCCCGGGTGGTGCCCCCGGGGCGGTCCGCTGAACCGCGGACCAATGCGAGACCGGGTGATCGCCTACCAGCGGCGGTGGTTCAACGTGTCGGGAGGTTTTGCGAGGATGAGCGCATGACGATCATCGCTTCCGCGGACGGCTCCGCACTCGGCAACCCCGGACCCGCGGGGTGGGCCTGGTACATCGATCCCACCTCGTGGCGCGCGGGGGGTTGGGCCCACGGGACCAACAACATGGGCGAGCTCACCGCGGTGCTCGATCTGCTCCGCTCCACCCGGCACCGCGCGGACGAACCGCTGCGGGTGCTGTGCGACAGCCAGTACGTGATCAACTCGGTCACCAAGTGGATGCCGGGCTGGAAGAAGAAGGGCTGGAAGAAGCGCGACGGCAAACCCGTGCTCAACGTGGAGATCATGAAGGCGCTGGACCGCGAGCTCTCCGGTCGGGACGTCAGCTTCGAGTGGGTCAAGGGGCACGCGGGTCACGAGCTCAACGAGGCCGCGGACGAGCGCGCCCGCGCCATGGCCACGGCCTACCAGTCCGGCACCGCGCCGGAGGACATGCCCGCGGGGCCGGGCTTCCGGGACGACGCGGGCCGCGGAATCGAGGCGGGAGACGTGGAACCGGATCTTTTCTCCGCGTGGGCCTCCCCGGAGGACCTCCCGGCGGGTCACGCTGGGTCCACGGAATCCACGGAATCCACGGACTCCAACGGCACCCCCGAGCATCTCATCTCGGACGCGGCCTCGCGTGAGGCCACGGTCCTCGGCCGCGGGAATGCTCCCGGTGGACCGGGGGAGTCCCTGCACCCCGACCTGGTGTGCGTGGACCGGCGAGGTGCCACGACAGCCCCCGAGTCCGTGCTGAGCATCGTCGAAGCGGCAGGGTGTGAGCCCCGGGAGCTGCGGGTCACGGCCCTGGGCGCGCACGCCTACCACGTGAGCTACCGGCTCGAGGAGACATCCGTCGTGACCCGGCGCAGTTCCGTGTGGGTCCGCGAGGATCAGCACCACGACATGGGCCCATGGCTACTGCGGTACCACCAGGTCACGGCGGAGGTCTGAGCCCGGGCTCACCCGGCGAACATCCGCGCGTTCGCGGCCTCGGTCTCGGCGTACTGGGTGCCCGCGGTCGCGAGCGCCTGGTTGATCTGGGCCACGGCCTGTTCCATCTGGGCCTGCGCGGAGCGCCAGGAGTGGAAGGCCTCCTGGAAGCTGGCCGAGGCGGTGCCGGTCCACGAAGCCTGGAGATCGGCGAGCGTGGCGCTCATGCCGTTGACCTCGGAGCTGAGCCGTTCGATGTGCCCGTGGGCCTGCTGGGACTTGGCGGCAATGGTGTCACTGTCCACGACGAAGTGGGCCATGGTGGTTCCTCCCTGGAGCGGATGCGGTGGCCCGGTGGATTGCCGGGCCCGATCCACGCTAAGCAGCACGTGCCGCGCAACGCCCCGGAGAGGGAGGGGATGGGGACTCAGGCGTCCTCGGAGTCCTCGTCCACAGGTTTCGTGTGGGGGATCCGCACGGTGAAGGTCGCCCCACCGCCGTCGGTCTCCTCGAGTTTCACCGCGCCGTCGTGCTGGGCGATGATCGCGGCCACGATGGACAGGCCCAGCCCCGTGCCGCCGGTTTCGCGGGTGCGGGAGGAATCCGCGCGGTAGAAGCGTTCGAAGACGCGCTCGGCGTCCTCCCGGTCGATACCGGGCCCGTGGTCGCGCACCTGCAGCACGGAGGTGAACCCGCCGTCCACGGCACTCTCCAGACCCACCGCAAGTTCGAGCGGCGATCCCGCGGGGGTGTAGCGCAGGGCGTTGGTGATCAGATTGGCCACGACTTGGCGCAGCTTGGACTCGTCCCCGTGCACCCACGCGGCCTCGGGCTGGGAGTCGTGCAGCCCCACGACCCGCACCGTGCGGTCCGGTGCCGTGGCGTGGGCGTCGGACGCGGCGTCGTACGCCAGGTGCAAGAGGTCCACTGGTCGCGTGGTGGCGACCCTGCGTTCGTCCAACCGGGCCAGGGTCAGCAGGTCCTCCACGAGCTGGGTCATCCGCTTGGACTCGGACTCGATGCGTTCCATGGCCTTGGCCACGTCCTCGGGCGTTTGCAGCGCGCCGTGGCGGTACAGCTCCGAGTACCCGCGGATCGACACCAGGGGGGTGCGCAGCTCGTGGGAGGCGTCCGCCACGAACCGCCGCAGTTTGATCTCGGAGCGGGTGCGGGCGTCGAACGCGTCCTCGATGTGGCCGAGCATTGCGTTGAGCGAGCCCGAGAGCTGTCCGATCTCGGTCTGGGGGTTGTAACCCTCCATGCGCTGAGAGAGGTCCCCCTCCGCGATCCGGGCGGCCGTGGCCTCGACCTGCCGCAACGGTTGGAACGCCCGGGTGACCATGACCCAGCCCACGGTCATGGCCGCGAGCAGGGTGGCCAGGCCGAAGCTGAACGTCAGCAACCCCACGCCGGAGATGATCGCGTTGGTGCGGTCCAGGGGTTCGGCCACGACCACGGACATGTCGAACGCCGTGAGCTTGGTGGGCACCACCCGCCACTTGCGCTCGGGAGCGCCCACGGATCCCACGGTCTCCGCCTGGCCGTCGTGGGCCATGACGTAGTCCAGGGTCATCCCGCTCAGATCTGGACTCGAGCTGCCCGGGGACGTGCCGGTACCGCTGCGAGCGCTCGCCACCACGTTGCCGTTCTGATCCAGCAGGTACCCCGAATTGGGCACCGGTGTGGTCACGTCACCCTGCAGCGCTCCCGTGAGCACCGGGGCCACGGTGTTCACGGACCCGCGCAGTTCCTGGTCCATGCTGGTCACGAGCGAGTCGCGCAGCACGGACACGGCCACGAGCGTGGTCACCGAGATGCTGATGGCCAGCAACAGCCCCGTGAGGGCCATCAGCTGGGAACGCAGGGATGCGGAGCGGAACCGGCGGGTGAGGACGTTCAATGGTTCAGTGGCGCTTGTCCGCCGAGCGCAAGAGGTAACCCACGCCGCGCTTGGTGTGGATCAGGGACGGCTGCTCGGGGTCGTTGTCGATCTTGCGGCGCAGATAGGAGATGTAGGACTCCACGATGGAGGCGTCCCCGTTGAAGTCGTACTCCCACACGTGGTCCAGGATCTGGGCCTTGGACAGCACCCGGTTGGGGTTGAGCATGAGGTAGCGCAGCAGCTTGAACTCGGTGGGGGACAGGTCGATCTCGCGCCCGCCGCGGAAGACCTCGTGGGCGTCGTCGTCCAGGACCAGGTCGTCCACGCGCAGCCGGGAGTCCTCCTCCTCGAGCGGCTGGGTGCGGCGCAACACGGCGCGGATGCGGGCGACGACCTCGTCCAGACTGAACGGCTTTGTCACGTAGTCGTCACCGCCCACGGTCAGGCCGGCGACCTTGTCGTCGGTGTCGTCCTTGGCGGTGAGGAACAGGATGGGGAAGTGGCGTCCGGCGGCGCGCAGCTTGCGGGTCACGGAGAATCCGTCGATGTCCGGGAGCATGACGTCCAGCACGGCGAGGTCAGGGTCCTCGGCCTCGGCCTTGAGCAGGGCGTCCCGGCCGTTCGCCGCGGTGACCACTTCGAAGCCCGCGAATCGCAGGGAGGTGGCCAGCAGTTCCAGGATGTTGGGTTCGTCGTCGACGACGAGCAGTTTCGCTTCGGGTGTTTTCGTGTTCACGCCCGTCAGTATCTCCGAGTTTCCTGAATGGATTCTGTTCTCCGGCCGTCCGTTATCTGGAAGGACGGCGACGCCGCTGCGCGCGCCTCAGCGGGCCGAGCGCCGCCGCGCGCCCCGCAACAGTTCCACGCACATCAGCAGGAAGGCCACGGGGAGGAAGATCGCGGGGAAGACCGTGAACCCGCCCCAGATCACGTGCCCGCCGGCGGCCGCCACGAGCACCGCCACCAGCGACAGCACGCACACGAACGCGAGGACCAGTGTGACGACGAGCAGGGGGGACATGCCCCGGCGAGGGCTCGGGGAGGTGCGGCCGGATGCGGTGGGAACGGTGGGTTCGGACATGGTCCTCACGGTAGCAAGGACCGGTTACGCGGTGGGTTGAATCCGGACCCGGGGCGATCATGAGGGGGCTAAACTATTGACTTCGCGAGCAGCCGGCGTTCCCTCCGGTGGCCGCGCAGACACGGCGACGAGAGACTGAGGTGATCCGCGTGCCCACGGGCAAGGTCAAGTGGTTCGACGCAGACAAGGGTTTCGGCTTCCTGGCCACCGACGACGGCCAGGAAGTGTTCCTGCATTCGTCCGCCCTGCCCAAGGGGGTCACCACGGTCAAGCCCGGGACCCGCATGGATTTCGGGATCGCGGACGGCAAGCGCGGTGCGCAGGCCCTGTCCGCGACCTTACTGAGCAAGCCGCAGTCCGTGGCTCGCAACACGCGCAAGCCCCCCGAGGAGATGGCCGTGCTCACCGAGGACCTCATCCGGTTGTTGGACGGGATGTCCAACGGACTGCGCCGGGGGCGCTACCCGGACCACTCGCACGGCAAGAAGATCGCGACCATCCTGCGCACCGTGGCGGATGAGATCGATGTCTGAGACCACCGCGGAGACCGCTCCGCAGCGACCCGCGGGGCGTACACGCACACCCAAGCAGGACCCGGTGCTTACGGGCGCGGTGGATCTCGCGCGGGAGGCTGTGCTGGCCCCCGTGACGGACGCGTCCTCGGTGGGGGAACACCTCGGTGTCACCGTGCACGAGGACCGGCTGCTGACCCACCTCTTCGACTGTCGCCTGGCTGGCTACCCCGGCTGGGCGTGGTACGCGACCGTGGCCCGGGCCCCGCGCAGCAAGCACGTGACCGTGTGCGAGACCGGCCTCGTGGCGGGTCCTGATTCCCTCCTGGCCCCGGATTGGGTGCCGTGGGAGGAGCGGATGCAGGCGCTCCAGGAGCAGGAGGCGCAGGACGAGCACGACTCCCCGGCGGAGGGGGACGAGCACCCGGACGACGGGCAGGACTCCGCCGACGCCGAGCACGCCGGTGACGGTGACACCGCACCCGCCGAGGAGACCTCCACCGATGGGGAGACCTCCCGCACCGAGGACGAGTACGCTGCATCGGAAGACGCCGAGGACGGCGCAGCATCGTAGGCAGCGGACCGGCCGCCGCCCCCGGGACCCCGCCGCCGGCGGTCCCGGAGTCGGGGATGTTTCGGTCCCTGCGCATCCGTAACTACCGTCTGTGGTTCACGGGTGCGCTCGTGTCCAACGTGGGTACGTGGATGCAGCGCACCGCCCAGTCATGGCTCGTGTTCGATGAACTGACCGATCACGACGCCACGGCCATGGGCGTGGTGATGGCCCTGCAGTTCGTTCCGCAATTGCTGCTCGCCCCCTACGCGGGGGTGCTCGCGGACCGCTACGACCGGCGCCGGATCCTTGTGATCACGCAGGGTGTCATGGCGCTGCTGGCCCTGGGGTTGGGCATCCTGTTGCTCCTGGACGTCGCGCAGTTGCCCACCGTGTACGCGTTCGCGCTGGGCCTGGGGATCGTCGCGACGTTCGATGCCCCCGTCCGGCAGACGTTCGTCTCGGAGATGGTCCCGGACACCCACGTGTCCAACGCAGTGGCCCTGAATTCCACATCGTTCAACTCGGCGCGGTTGATCGGTCCCGCGGTCGCCGGTGTGCTGGTCGCCGCCGTGGGCACGGGGTGGGTCTTCATGATCAACACCCTCACGTTCGCCGCGATGATCTGCGCGATCGTGCTGATCGACGCCGCCAAGTTGCGTCCCGCTCCACGCGCGCGGCGGGCACGCGGGCAGATCCGGGAGGGCATCGGCTATGTGCTCCACCGCCCGGACCTCGTGGCGGTCATGAGCACGATCTTCATGATCGGCACGTTCGGGATGAACTTCGCCGTGTTCCTCGCGGCCATGGGTGGTTCCGTGTTCGGGCGCGGCTCCGAGGAGTTCGGCGTCCTCAACTCGATCCTGGCAGTAGGCACCCTGACCGGGGCGTTGCTCTCCGCCCGCCGCGCGCGGGCGCGGTTGCGCTACATCTTCTTAGGCTGCGTGGCCTTCGCGATCACGTGCCTGGGTGCGGCCACCGCCCCCACGCTGTGGGTTTTCGCGCTGTGGCTGATCCCGTGCGGCATCGCGTCGCTCACGATCATGACCACCGCCAACGCCTATGTCCAGACGACCACCGCACCCGCGATGCGCGGGCGCGTGATGAGTCTCTACATGGCCATCTTCATGGGCGGTACGCCGATCGGCGCACCCACCGTGGGGTGGCTGACCGACACGCTCGGGGCGCGGTGGGGCATGGGTGCGGCGGTGCTCGCCGGGGTCGTGGGCGCGCTGATCGGCGCGTGCTTCGCGTGGCGACTGCGCCGGGAACGGCAGCTCGCGACGTCGTCCACGGCGGCTCCGGGGACGACGTCGCGCGGCTGAGTCCGCTCAGTCCAGGCCGTTCGCCACGGCCCAGTCGATGCACTCCAACAGGGCGCGGACGTCCTCCGACGGTACGGAGACGAACGTGGCGATCCGCAACTGGTTGCGCCCGAGCTTGCGGTACGGCTCCACGTCCACCACGCCGTTCGCGCGCAGGACGGCCGCGATCCGGGCGGCGTCCACCGCGTCGTCGAAGTCCACCGTGCACACCACGGGGGAGCGGTGCTCGGCCAGCGTGACGAACGGGGCGGCGACGTCGCTGCGTTGCGCCCAGTCGTAGACGAGCCCCGAGGTCTCCGCCGTGCGGCGGGATGCCCAGTCCAGACCGCCCTGGGCGTTGAGCCAGCCCGCCTGCTCGTTGAGCATCACGAGCCCCGCGAGTGCGGGGGTGTTGTAGGTCTGGTGCTTGCGGGAGTTCTCCACGGCCGTGGCAAGGGACAGCACGTCCGGGATCCAGCGACCGGACGCGGCGATGCGCTCGACCCGCTCGAGCGCGGCGGGGGAGAAGGCGGCGAACCAGATCCCGCCGTCACTGCCGAAGTTCTTCTGCGGGGAGAAGTAGTAGACATCGGTCTGAGAGAGGTCGACCGCCATCCCACCCGCGGCGGACGTCGCGTCGATGACCGTCAGAGCGCCGTCGTCCGCGTGAACGCGCTGTACGGGCATGGCGACGCCGGTGGAGGTCTCGTTCTGGGGCCACGCGTAGACGTCCACCCCGGGCGCCACGCGAGGCCCCTCGGGGCGCGAACCGGCCGGGGCCTCGATGACCACGGAGGGTTCGAGAAACGGTGCGCGATCCGTCACGTGCGCGAACTTGGCGCCGAACTCCCCGAAGCTGAGGTGCTCGGCGCGCCGGGACACGAGGCTGAAGGCCGCGCTGTCCCAGAAGGTGCTGGACCCACCGAGACCCAGCACGATCTCGTACCCCTCGGGCAGTGCGAAGAACTCGGCGAGGCGCTCCTGCACCTGCGCTACCAGGTTCTTGACCGGGGCCTGGCGGTGGGACGTACCCAGCAGTGTGCTGCCACCGCGTTCGAGCGCGGCCACCTGCTCGGCCCGCACCCGGGACGGGCCCGCGCCGAAACGGCCATCCGCGGGCAACAGGGACGGGGGGATCACGGGCATGCTGGTCACGAAGGCTCCTCTGGCGGGCGGTCGGGTGTGTCCCCCATTGTGCCCGCCCGGGGAGTCGATGGCGCGTTCGAGACGCCTGCCATCAGGACACCCACTGGCTATAATTATCCTGAATCATTCAGACTAGGCTGAACGGCAGCCCCCATCGGGGGTCGTTGACCCGCGCGCTGTGGTGCGCAGAAATCTGAGGACGAACCATGAGCGGCGATCTGATCGACACCACCGAAATGTACTTGCGCACGGTGCTGGAGCTGGAGGAAGAGGGGATCACCCCCATGCGAGCCCGCATCGTGGAACGCCTGCACCACTCCGGCCCCACCGTGTCTCAGACCGTCTCCCGCATGGAGCGCGACGGCCTGCTCTCGGTCGCGCCGGACCGCTCCCTGCAACTCACCGAGGCCGGGCGCACCACCGCTGTGTCCGTGATGCGCAAGCACCGGCTCGCCGAACGACTCCTCGCGGACGTGGTGGGCCTGGACATGGCGCACGTCCACGAGGAGGCCTGCCGCTGGGAACACGTGATGAGTGAGCGCGTGGAACAGCGGCTCGTGAACCTCCTGGGGGATCCCGAGAACTCCCCGTACGGCACGCCCATCCCGGGGCGGGGCGAGCACCACGGCACCGGTGCCGCGGCTGAGGTCTTCGACGGCCTCACCCTGCTCGAGGTCGCCGGAGCCCAGGACTCCACGGAGTACGTGGTCCGGCTGCTGCCGGAAGTGGTGCAGGCGGATCAGGAACTCATCGAGATGCTCAGCTCCGCGGGCATCCTCACGGGCTCCAGGGTCACGGCCGAGATCAACCCCGGGGATGAGAACCGGGTCGTGGTGACCCGGGTCGATTCGGGAGTGTCCCTGGACCTGGACTCCGCCACCGCGCGCGCCATTCGGGTGGCCGCCGCCGAAGCCTGATCGCCGCTGCGTCTCTCCGCGGTTGCTTCCGGTGACGTCGGAACGCGACGCGCCGTGATCTTCGAGAAGTTGACCGTGATCTCCCGACGGTGTGGACAATCACGGGTGATCGGCGCGGTTTCGACCTTCGCTCACTGGGTGAGCCCCGTATCACCGCAGGTCAGGGGGCTTTTCCGTGGTGTGGGCTTTCGAGCGGGCGGCGTGCTGAGGCGGCCGATTGATATCGACGGTCGTGGTAATCCACGGTGATTCATAGCGACCGATGCCCGATGCGTGACCGGCTGTAATCAAAACGTGACATTTTCGTTATCCATCCTGTACAGTCATGCCCGTGCCGATCACTGGTCGGATCGCCACTCCCGAGCGTTCGCCGAGTTCTGCCATGCGCTCCGGGACCCGTACACAGAACATCCGCATGGCAGAAGCGGGGGAACCACTTCCGGGCTCGTTGCAATCCCACGGGTCCTTGGGGTCAAGCCAGCACGGCACCTAGGTGCGTGCGGCCGGATGTCTCCCATCCGAACCCGACAGCTCACCTCGTAGGCGCAGGGAGGAACACACATGTCTTTCATGAAGCAGAACTCTGCCCGGCACCGCGCCGAGACGAAGTCGCACCTCGTGCGTAACACCACTATCGGTACGGTCGTCGCTGGTGCCGCCGTGGTCGGCCTCGCGGCCCCCGCGCAGGCCTCGAGCGGCCTCGTCGATCTGGGCTCCACGGCTTCCTACGGCTACCAGGCGTCCACCTCCTCGGTGCAGGCCTACAACGCGTCGTACACCATGCAGACCACCAACACCGGGGGCTCCGCCGCCAGCGTGAGCACCCAGTCGAACCACTCCACGGGTGGTCTGGTGGGCACCGCCTACCAGGGCATCGGCGGCGCGTACGTCTGGGGCGGCGTTGGCTTCAAGGCCTGGGACTGCTCCGGCTTCACCCAGTGGGTCTACGCCCAGAACGGCATCAACCTGCCCCGCACCACCTGGGCCCAGTTCGCCGCTGGCACCCCCACCTCCAACCCGCAGCCCGGCGATCTGGTCTCCCAGAACGGCGGCTCCCACGTGGGGATCTACATCGGCAACGGCCAGATGATCTCCGCTCTCAATCCCTTGCAGGGCACTCAGGTTCACTCCGTGAATGCCATGCAGCTGGATGGTTACTACACCTTCCGGTGACCCGGTGACACCGCGCCCGAGCATGATGCGCGGTCCACACCGAGCCACATTGCGGCCGGGTGTACTGGCCGGGTCCCCGGACCTCGGTCGGCACACCGCGCCGGAACCACCTGAAAACCGAACGTAATCTCCCGCCCAAATCCGTGCACCGCTGCTGCGTCCTGACGGATGTGCCGGTCACCGCACACCTCCGTGCCCTGGGTGGACACGAACGTGTTAGGAAACCACACGAATGTCGAACGAAACCGCTCCTCACGCCGCCAAGGGCCTCTTCGCGGGTAAGGCCCGCACCGTCGCCGCCGTCGCGGCCTTCTCAGGTCTGGCCCTCGCGACCACCGTGTCCGTGCAGGCCACGCAGAATGCCTCCGAGCAGGCCCCCGCCGCCGCTGTGTCCGAGGCTCCCGCCTCCGACAACACGGTCTCGGCGGAGCCCGCCGCCAAGGCCGACAAGGCCCAGGAGAACGCCGCCAAGGAGCAGAAGGCCGCGAAGACCGAGAAGGCGCAGCCCGCCGCTCAGCCCTCCGTGGTCCAGGCCGCTCCCGTGGCCGACGTGACCCCGCTGCAGGCTCCCGCCGTTCCGGCTGCAGCCCCCACCGTCGTGACCGCTTCCGAGAACGTCACCTCGGTCGCCGAGCAGGCTCCGGTGGCCCAGGGCCGCCATGCCGCTCCCGCCACCGCTCAGACCGTTGCCAAGGAGGCCGCCGCCGAGCAGCGCGCCGCTGTGGCTTCCCCGGTGATCCCGAACTACGCCCCCGCCCAGGGTGCCGCTGCCGCCCAGCCCGCGTCCTACAAGGCTCCGCAGGCCCCGGCCGCTCCGAAGGCGCAGGCTGCCCCCACGGCTCAGGCCGCCACCCAGGTGACCACACAGTCCAACACCCAGGCAAAGGCCGAGGCTGCTCCCGCCGCCACCCAGGTGACCACGCAGTCCAACACCCAGGCGAAGGCTCAGGCTGCTCCCGCCGCCAAGGCCTCCTCCGTGTCCGGCTCCGCGAAGGGCCAGGCCATCCTGGGCGCCGCCGAGGCTCAGCTCGGTGTGGCCCAGGACTGCACCATGCTGGTGACCAACTCCCTCAAGGCCGTGGGCATCAACCACCACGGCTGGCCGGCCAGCTACAAGTCGCTGGGCACCCAGGTCTCCGCGGACCAGGCCCGCGCCGGTGACATCGCCTACTACGCCAACGGCGGTTCCGGCATGGCTCACGTGGCCATCTACGCCGGTAACGGCCAGGCCATCCACGGCGGTTGGAACGGTAACCAGACCGTGAAGACCAGCGCCTACGTGGGCTCCGGCCCCGAGTTCATCCGCGTCGGCTGAACCGGATCGAGTTCGGCACAGCGCTGATCCGCGCGGCGCCACACCTCGTGTCGAGTCGGGACCGGTTGTGTACCCGATCCCGATGAGAACGATGGAGAACGTACGGACCCTGTTGACCGCAGGGTCCGTACGTTTTTTCGTGCCCGGAACCCGGAACCCGGACGTGGACCGGCAGCGGTGATCACTCGGCCCTCCTAACACCCGACCCCCGTCGTGCAGGCGTCGATCGCGGATCGGCCCCAGCGATCGCGCAGCCGCGGCCCGTAGAATGGACGCCATGCCCTCCGATCTCTCCACCGCCGCACGCACCCCGCAGGACCAGGAATTCACCTACTACGCCGTGGGCATGGTTGCCGGTGCCATCCCGGGGATCGTCGTGGGGTTCATAGTGGCCGCGTTCGTGGGTCACGCCGCCATGTGGTTGTCGGTTTGCGGTGGCGTGGGGATCATCATCGGCCTCGTGGTCGCCACGGTCGTCTTCCGGCGACGCCGCGCGGCCGCCCGGGCAGCCCAGCCCACCTCGCCCGTAGCGCCGGGCGACGACGTCGCCGATCACCGCAGCTGAGCCCGTCCCCCCCCCGGGGACCCGGCACGCCGCTGTCGGCCCTCGTCGCAGACCCACCCACCGGAGAGCCGGGTCGACGTCGCTGGGTATTCGTACGGGTCCGCGTGGCCGTCCAGCCCGGCCCCGAGCTCCACGCGGCGGTGAGTTCTCTCCGTCCCCCGTTACTTCCAATCGACCTCGAAGGTCGGCTCAGGCCGCGATCAGCTGCGTGATCTCCCGTTCCAGGTTCTCCCGGGCGCGGGCCTCCCACAACGTCACCGCACGAGGATCGTGGAACAACGTGTCTTTTTCCAAGAGTCCGCGCAGGATCTCGGCGCGGCCCGCCCTGAACTGCTCTTCCGGGACGTGGGCGTACTCGCGGCGCACCGTGGTCCGATACCGCTCGTACTCGTTCTCGCTGCCGCCCAGCACGGACAGGTCCGCGTCCACGAGTCGACAGGCGTCCACGTCGCTCGGATCCGGGCGGTGGTCCACGGTCACGAGCACGAGCTCCGCCACGCGGCGCCCGATGGCCGCGGGCCACTCCGGGCCTGAGAGTCGTTGCCGGGCCAGCTCGGCGGAGTCCCGTTCGTCCTGACCTGCTTGCCCGTCATGCACGGCATCGTGGAACCACGCGGCGAGCACGAGCTCCGCGCTCGGGGCGCCGTGGGTGAGCCGGTCAATGCCTTCCAGCACGTTCAGCAGATGCGAAGGACCGTGGTAGACGCGGTGCGGTTCGCTCCAGCGGGTCAGCAGCTTGGCACCCAGGTCGGGATGCTCAGGGAAGTGGTGCGCCCAGCGGCGCGTGAGGGTCACCGCGAGCTTGGCCGGGCGGCGTCGTGCGGGGACCCGCAGGCCACTGTGGATCAGGACACGGACGAGTTTCTTGCCGTCTACAGCGAGGGCACCCGCGGCCACAGCGTCAGCGTGGCGGTGCGCGGGGACGTCGTAGTGGTCGCGGTCGAAGGCACGTTCCGAGACCCCCAGGGCGCGGGCGAACTCGTGCAGCTCGGCTAGGGAGGTGTCGGAGATCAGGTGCGAGAACACCGTGCCGTGCGCGGGCCATCGGGGTGGATCGATGTAGACGGTCATGGCTCCATTGTGCGCTGTTCCAATGTGCTCTCAACTCGCGGGGGGAACGCGCCGCCGATACAGTGGTGCAGTGTTGCCCCCGTAGCTCAGGGGATAGAGCACGGCTCTCCTAAAGCCGGTGTCGTTGGTTCGAATCCAATCGGGGGCACCGAGGACGTCCCGCCCGATATCGGGCGGGACGTCGTCATTTCCGCAGCGCATTCCCACAACCGGCCGACCCGCCCAGCGAAACCCGCCCGCCCGGTGAGAATGGCCGACCCCGCACATCAACGGGGATGTATGAGTGGAGTACAAGCAGCCCGTGGCCCTGTGACCTACGTCAGCTCAGTTGAATCGCGGCGTGGGGAAGCGCGAGGGTGTATCCCCGAGCTCAGGCGCGCGGGCGCTGGCCCGGCAGCTTGCCCTCGGAGAAGTCGTCGAGTTTGCGGCGCGTCACGGATACCGCCACGATCACGGCGATCAGCACGAGCAGAGCGAACAACACCCACCGCGCGATCACGAGCCCCGAGGCGAGTGCCACGGCGGACGCGTCCGCGGGGTCGGCCACGGCGGCGTCGAGCACGGTGTTGCCCACCAGGAAGACCACCGCGTAGACCAGGATGACCGCCCAGTACACCCATTTGCGGGCGCGCTGCGGGGTGTTGAGCCCGGTGAACAGCAGCCAGCCCAGGCACATGAGAAGGGGAGTGAAGAGCCCCGTGGTCGCGTGCACGCCCTCGTACTCGGTGCGGCCGTCCGCGCCCAGGCCGCGGGCGAAGTCCGCGAGGTGGCCCTGGGAGAAACCGCCGGCCATGAGTTCGGGTGCGGTGACGCCGCCGGCAAGGTGTCCGGAGACGCCCTGCAGCACGAGCAGGTGGTAGTAGAGCCACAGCGCGGCACCCACGAAGAACGCGACGCCCACCAGGATCCCGGCCGACGACGCCTTGGTGGGTTCCGCGGCGAGCTCACCGGGGCGCATCTCGTGGACGCTCGCGGGGCGCACTCGGGGTGCACGAGCGGGCGAGGACCCCGCCTTCGCGGAGCCCGCGTTCTCCCCGTACTTCCTGGCCTTCTGCGCTCTGGTCATACCCATGGCCCCATTATCCCCCGGGTTGTACTGTGAATGACTACGGGTACCACGCTCGATGACGAGGTGGTGAACAGGTGCCCCGCGGGCACTGCGGAAGGGTGGTGATGGTCATGGAACTCTCCATCGGCCTGCCGGACGGACTGCTCATGAGCGCGGGTGACGGCACGGAACTCACCCTGTACGAGGCCGATCACACCACGGTCCGGCGCAGGATCAACTGCTCCGTCCTGGAGGGCGCGCGGATCGCGGACATCGTGTGGTCCCACAAGCTCTCCGCCGTGATCGCCGCCGTTCCGGACAAGAACCAGTTGTTCCGCTGGGACCCGTACACCGACGCCCTCCAGGAGTACGGCGGCACAGGTGAGCCCGGCCGCCGGGACGGGAAGATCGCTCAGGCCAAGTTCGCGGCCACGGTCTCGATCACCGAGGCCGGTGACGGCAAGTTGTGGCTCGTGGACAAGGATTCCTCCGCGCTGCGCTACATTGCGATCGATACGGACCGGCCCGACGGCGATCCCCACGTGGTCACGGTCATCGGCCGCCACGGTGCCGGGTACCAGGACGGCCCCGCGGCGGACGCCAAGCTCGCCCGCCCCGAGGACCTGCAGATCCTCTACGACGGTTCCGTGGTGGTCGCGGACACCGGCAACGACGCCATCCGCCATTTGGACCCCTCCGCGGGGGAGGTCTTCACCATTTACGGCGGGCCCGACCAGGACGGGGACGACCTCGACGAAGACGTCGTGCTGCAGGCCCCGGCGCGGGTCACCGTCGCGGATTCGCACCTCTGGGTCGAGGACGCCAACGGGCGCCACCTGTTGGAACCGCGCTACGTGTGATCCGGGGTTGTCCACGGGCCGGTGAGGGCGTCCCCACCGCTGGCTAAACTGGTGCCACCATGGACTTCCTCTCTGACAATCCCCTCCTGTCCGCGGCCTCGGCGCGCTCGGCGAACGCGCCCGACTCGGACGAGTTCTCCCAGCCCACCCCGGCATCCGGGGCTCAGCTCGTGGAGGGACTGAACGACCCCCAACGCGCCGCCGTGGAGCATGCGGGTTCCCCGCTGCTCATCGTGGCCGGTGCCGGTTCCGGCAAGACCAGGGTCCTCACGCACCGGATCGCCTACTTGCTGGCCACGGGCCGCGCCCGCCGGGGGGAGATCCTCGCGATCACGTTCACGAACAAGGCCGCCGCGGAGATGCGGGAGCGGATCGTGGATCTCGTGGGGGAGTCCGCGCGCTCCATGTGGATCTCCACGTTCCACTCGCTGTGCGTGCGGGTCCTACGCCGCGAGGCCAAGACCCTGGGGCTGTCCACCAACTTCTCCATCTACGACTCCGCGGACTCCCTGCGGTTGATCACCCAGGTGGCCAAGCAGCATGAGTTGGACCCCAAGCGGTTCGCGCCCAAGGCCATCCAGCACAAGATCTCCGCCCTCAAGAACGAGCTCGTGGACGACGAGACCTACCTGGCCCGCGCGAGTTCCTCGGACCCGTTCGAGTCCGCCGTGGCCCGGGTCTACCGGGGCTACACCCAGCGGTTGCGCGCGGCCAACGCCATGGACTTCGACGACCTCATCGGCGAGACCGTGCACATGTTCCGCGCGTTCCCTCAGGTGCTCGAGTACTACCGACGCCGCTTCCGGCACGTGCTCGTGGACGAGTACCAGGACACCAACCACGCCCAGTACGCGCTCGTGCGGGAACTCGTGGGAGGCGGTTCCGAGAACCACCCGGATGACTCCGGGATCCCGCCGGCCGAACTCACGGTGGTGGGGGACTCGGACCAGTCCATCTACGCGTTCCGCGGCGCGGACATCCGCAACATCACGGATTTCGAGCGGGACTTTCCCTCCGCGCGCACCATCCTGCTGGAACAGAACTACCGCTCCACGCAGAACATCCTCTCCGCGGCCAACTCCGTGATCTCCCAGAACGCGGACCGCCGGGACAAGAAACTGTGGACCGCGGAAGGCGATGGCGCCCCCATCATCGGGTACGCCGCTGAGAACGAACACGAAGAGGCCCGCTTCATCGCGGAGGAGATCGACACGCTGCAGGACGAACACGGGATCCGCCCCGGCGACGTCGCCGTGTTCTACCGCACCAACGCACAATCGCGCTCCCTCGAGGAGATCCTGATGCGCGTGGGACTGCCCTACAAGGTGGTGGGCGGGACCCGCTTCTACGAGCGCAAGGAGATCAAGGACGCCATATCCTACCTGCGCGCGATCGCGAACCCCGCGGACGACATCACCGTGCGGCGCATCATCAACGAGCCCAAGCGAGGGATCGGGGACCGCGCCCAGGGCTCGATCGCGGCGCTCGCCGACCGCGAGGACATCTCCTTCTCCGAGGCCATGCACCGCTTGGACGAGGCACCCGCCCTGGCCACTCGCTCGGCGAACGCCATCAAGAAGTTCTCCCAGCTCATGGACGATCTCGCGGAACTCGCTCAGGGCACCTCGGTGACCGCGGTTCTCGAGGCTGTACTCGAACAGTCCGGGTACCTCGAGGCCCTGCGCACGTCCACCGACCCGCAGGACGAGTCCCGTGTGGAGAACCTCGCGGAACTCGTGGCCGTGGTGCGCGAGTTCGAGAAGGACCACCCGGACGCGGGCCTCGGGGAGTTCCTGGAACACGTGGCCCTCGTGGCGGACGCGGACCAGATCCCCACCCAGCCCGAACCCGAGGGCGGCGCGAGTGCCCAGCAGATCGCGGAGCAGGTCGCGCAAGCGCGTTCCCAGGGGGTCGTGACGCTCATGACCCTGCACACCGCCAAGGGGCTCGAGTTCCCGGTCGTGTTCCTCACGGGCATGGAGCACGGGATCTTCCCGCACCAGCGCAGCTTCGCCGACGCCTCGAGCATGGAGGAGGAACGCCGCCTCGCGTACGTGGGGATCACCCGGGCGCGCAAACGGCTGTACCTCACACGCGCCGAGTCCCGCTCCATGTGGGGGCAGTCCCAATTCAATCCCGCGAGCCCGTTCCTGGACGAGATCCCTTCGCGGTTGATCGAGTGGAAGCGCGAGGGTGCCAGTGCCGCGGGCGGATGGGGTTCGCCCGTGCACGACGGATTCCAGGCCCGCGATCCGTTGCGCGGTTCCTCGTGGGGTGCGGGCGCCGGATCCGGGGCAAGTTTCCGCAGGCTCTCACCGGCCTCCGCCGGGCGCGTGCAGCCCCAGCGGGAGATTCCTTCCCTCAGCGTGGGAGACACGGTGGAGCACAAGGCGTTCGGCCGCGGTTCCGTGGTCGCCATGGAGGGCTCCGGGGACAAGACGGTCGCCAAGGTGCGCTTCGGTGCGGAGGAGAAGCGGCTCCTGTTGCGTTACGCGCCCATGACCAAGGTCTCGTAAGGGGTACGACGCCGCGGCCCCGCCGCGCGCGGTGTCGTCCGGTGTGCCGAAACGCACCGGGCGGCTCGAACCTGCCTGGCGAACCCATCTGGCGGCCCGGCGCAGCCCGGTGTGCTGAGACGCACCCGGATGCTCGAACCGTTCGGGTGGCCCGGCGGGATCGGAGCGCAACCGATCAGGGTTGCTCCTGGCATGGAGACAGTAGAGGCGGTGGATCGCTCAGACGAAGATCAACACGAGCACGGTGAACAGCGTGGTCACGCGCAGGGACTCGCCGGAGCGGACGTGGATCACGCCCAGCAGCACGCAGCTCAACAGGGCGGTCACGCCGGCCGCCTGGCCGCCGGCGAGGAAGGCCACGGCCCCCATCGTGAGGCCCGCCACGAGACCGCCCCACGGGACCCACCGGGACCCCCGGAACGTGAGGACCTCCCGGATGGCACGGTGCGAGTACGCCAGCAGGCCCGCGACCAGGAAACTGCGGCCCACCAGGTAGCAGACCCACGCGACCATCGCGAGCCACCCGAGGGGCCCGTACACGTGGAACAGTTGCAGGTAGCGGTCCAGCGGGGCCAGACCCCACGGCGCCCCGATCAGTGCGGGCAGCACGATCGCGAGCACCACGGCCAGGACGAAGCACAACAGAATCTCCCGCCAGCGGCGGTGGTCCACCCCGCCGTCGACGCCGACTCGGCCCGCGGCGGCGTCGTCGCGCCCCGCGCCCGCTTCCTCGCTCGGCAACGGATCGACCCCGCGGCGCCGGGACCAGGCCACCAGGGCGCGCGCGAGCAGCACCCACAGTGCCCCGAGACCCACCCATTCCACGACCTGCCAGCCCAGGGGATAGAAGGTGGATACCGAACCCGTGAGGGTCAGGATCGTCCCGCTGACCACCAACTCCAGCCCGAGTGCCACGAACGAGAAGGTGGCCAACGAGGCCATGAACCCCGGGTCCGCCTCGCGGGCGTCCCAGATCTCCGGCAGTCCGATGCGTCGCATGCCCCCAGTCAACCAGCCGCTGCCGTGCGGGCGGGAATCCCGGGCCCGGTCCCGCGGTGTCCGCGGGGGCCGGGTGTGACGCGAATCAAGGGCCCATGGCCTAAAATGCTCGTGAGGGCTCTGTGAGCGCAGTGCTGCGCTGCATCCCCCCACATCAGGTCGCTCCAACCGGGGGTTCCCGGTGCGGAACGACACACCTCGACGCAGAAGGACACTTATCCGTGGACCTGTTTGAGTACCAGGCACGCGACCTGTTCGAGAAGCACGGCGTTCCCGTGCTGGCCGGCATCGTCGCCACTACCCCAGAAGAAGCCAAGGCAGCAGCAGAGAAGATCGGCGGGGTCACCGTCGTCAAGGCACAGGTCAAGGTGGGCGGCCGCGGCAAGGCCGGCGGTGTGAAGGTCGCGAAGTCCGCCGATGAGGCCTACGAGTACGCCCAGCAGATTCTGGGAATGGACATCAAGGGCCACACCGTGCACCGCGTGATGATCGCGCAGGGCGCGGACATCGCCGAGGAATACTACTTCTCCGTCCTGTTGGACCGCGCCAACCGCTCCTACCTGGCCATGTGCTCGGTCGAGGGGGGCATGGAGATCGAGCAGCTCGCCGTGGAGCGCCCGGACGCCCTGGCCCGCGTGGACGTCAACCCCGCGGAGGGCATCACCGAGGCCAAGGCCCGCGAGATCGTGGAGCAGGCCAAGTTCGACGCCGAGACCGCCGAGAAGGTCGTCCCCGTGCTCGTCAAGCTCGGTGAGGTCTACACCAAGGAGGACGCCACCCTGGTGGAGGTCAACCCGCTGGTCAAGACCAGCGACGGCGAGATCCTCGCCCTGGACGGCAAGGTCTCCCTGGACGACAACGCCGAGTTCCGCCACGAGGACCACGCGGCGCTCGCGGACAAGTCCTCCGCGGACCCCCTCGAGGAGAAGGCCAAGGAGAACGACCTCAACTACGTCAAACTCGACGGCGAGGTGGGCATCATCGGCAACGGTGCCGGTCTCGTGATGTCCACCCTGGACGTCGTGGCCTACGCCGGTGAGAAGCACGGCAACGTGAAGCCCGCCAACTTCCTGGACATCGGAGGCGGCGCGTCCGCCGAGGTCATGGCCGCCGGTCTGGACGTGATCCTCAATGACCCGCAGGTCAAGTCCGTGTTCGTCAACGTCTTCGGTGGCATCACCGCGTGCGACGCCGTTGCCAACGGCATCGTGAAGGCGCTGGACATCCTCGGTGACTCCGCCACCAAGCCCATCGTGGTGCGTCTGGACGGCAACAACGTCGAGGAGGGCCGCCAGATCCTGCGCGAGGCCAACCACCCGCTGGTCACCTCCGCGGACACCATGGACTCCGGCGCCGACAAGGCGGCCGAGCTGGCCCACTCCGCCAAGTAATCGCCCACGCGAACAGCTATCAGGAAGAAGACATGTCGATCTTTTTGAACAAGGACTCCAAGGTCATCGTTCAGGGCATCACCGGCGGCGAGGGCACCAAGCACACCGCGCGCATGCTCGCTGCCGGCACGAACGTGCTCGGCGGTGTCAACGCCCGTAAGGCGGGCACCACGGTGAACCACCAGGACAAGGACGGCAACGCCGTCGAACTGCCCGTGTTCGGCAGCGTGAGCGAGGCCGTGCAGGAGACCGGGGCGAACGCGTCGATCGTGTTCGTACCGCCGGCCTTCTGTAAGGACGCCGTGATCGAGGCCATCGACGCCGAGATCCCGCTCGTGGTGGTCATCACAGAGGGCATCCCCGTGCAGGACTCCGCCGAGTTCTGGGCGCACGCCAAGGCGAACACCGGCGCGGACGGCAAGCCAAAGACCCGGATCATCGGCCCCAATTGCCCGGGCATCATCTCCCCCGAGGAGTCGCTGCTGGGGATCACCCCCGCGAACATCACGGGCAAGGGCAAGCTGGGCCTGGTCTCCAAGTCCGGCACGCTGACCTACCAGATGATGTACGAACTGCGGGACCTGGGCTTCACCACGGCCATCGGCATTGGCGGTGACCCGGTCATCGGCACCACGCACATCGACGCCCTCGAGGCCTTCGAGGCGGACCCCGAGACCGAGGCCATCGTGATGATCGGTGAGATCGGCGGCGACGCCGAGGAGCGCGCCGCGGAGTTCATCAAGGCGAACGTGACCAAGCCCGTGGTGGGCTACGTCGCGGGCTTCACCGCTCCCGAGGGCAAGACCATGGGCCACGCCGGCGCCATCGTCTCTGGTTCCTCGGGCACGGCCCAAGCCAAGAAGGAGGCCCTCGAGGCCGCCGGTGTGAAGGTGGGCAAGACCCCGTCGGAGACCGCGCAGCTCATGCGGGAGATCTTCGAGGGCAAGTAAGCCCCTCCCGGCGCTTCGCCGCCGGTGCATCCACGACGACGCCGCTCGCCCACCTCGGTGGAGGAGCGGCGTCGTTCGTCGTGGTGCCGTTCGGACGCGAGCGTCAGCCGGTGAGGGACAGCGGCGCGGTTCGTCGTGGTGCGAGTCGAGCGCCGGCCGGACGGGATGCGGGCGCGCGATGAGGACCGTGACTCGGGCCGGGACTCAGGCCAGGACGATGGTCCGATTGCCGGAGATCACCACTCGACCCTCCGCGTGCCACTTCACGGCGCGGGACAGGGCCTGGGTCTCCGCCTCGGAACCCACCGCCACGAGGTCCTCCGGGGTGTGCGCGTGATCCACCGGGATCACGCGCTGCGCGATGATCGGACCCTCGTCCAGGTCCGGGGTGACATAGTGGGCGGTGGCCCCGACCATCTTGACCCCGTGCTCGTAGGCCTGGTGGTACGGCTTGGCGCCCTTGAAGGAGGGCAGGAACGAGTGGTGGATGTTGATGCACCGACCCGCGAGCTGTTGCGTGAGCTCGTCCGAGAGGATCTGCATGTAGCGGGCCAGCACCACGAGTTCGGTGTCGTAGGACGCGGCGATCTCGAGCAGTTGCGCCTCGGCCTGCGGCTTGGTGTGCCGGGTGACGGGCACGTGGTGGAACGGCACACCGTAGAAGTCCACGAGGGGTTGCAGGTCCGTGTGATTGGACACCACACCCACGATCTCGATGGGCAGCGAGCCCACGCGCGCTCGGTGGAGCAGGTTCACGAGGCAGTGCGAGATTTTGGAGACCATGACGAGCACACGGGTCTTGTGCCGGGCGTCCACCAGACGGAAGCGCATGTCGTGCTTCTCGGCCACCGGGCGGAACCCCTCGATCAGGGACTCAGTGGTCACGGTGCCCGGTTCGCTCATGGTGTGGCAGCGGATGAAGAATTCGTCGTTGTGCCGGTCCGAGAAATGCTTGACGTCGAAGATGTCGCAACCCTGCTCCGTGAGGTTCGACGCCACGGCGCTCACGAGACCGTAGGCCTCGGGGCAGTGGACGGTCAGGACGTGTTCATCGGACGTGGGCTGCTGGGCCGACATGAGGGGATACTCCTGGGATCGCGGAACGGGGAACGGAGCGGCCCCGGAGCGCGGGATGTCATCCGTCCGGGGACCGCAGACGATCTTATCGCCCCGGGCTACACAGCGCGCGGGACGGTCCGGATCTCGGAAGGGGCGTTAACGACCGGTGGCCGCGGGAGCGGACGGTAGGAGCCCGTCCGGCGCGGGGAGAGGTGCGCCTCTGCGAGAGAACCCGCAGCCACCGGCAGGCGATAACGCCTCAACGGGATCAAGCCGTGGGCTGAGCGGCTACCGACGCACAGCATCAGCCACAGAGCACCCCCCAGTGCATGTGTGGCGATTTCCCTGTGCGAAGTCTCCCGTTGCGGTGGTTCGTAGAACCACGCCCCCAGAATATCGGAATTTCTCAGATGACTCGGAGCCGGTGAAGTTTCATGGAGTGTGGTTAGTGCCAATCGGCCCACTGATTTATGCGTATAAATCAGCCGGAAATTGATCCCTTAAAGCCGCCCTGACCTGCAATAACAGGGTTTTTCGCCTAGTGAGCGAAGGTTAACAAATGCTAATGAGCAAGTATCTCAACAATGCTCACTGCACTTGTGGGCGATAGAGGGGACAAGAAATGCCTCCTGATTGGGGACACGCACCACTTTTATGTCGTACAAATTACACTTCTGCCTACGGAGAACAGTCGCCGTTCGGTACTCACGAGACCGTCGTGTTGAATGCGAGCCCCAGAAGGTAGGTGGCGATCGCGGCCCCGTACCCGATCCCGAGCTGCCGCAGTCCCCGCCTGACCGGGGAGGCGCCGGAGAGCAGGCCCACGAAACCGCCCGTGATCAACAACGCGATGCCCACGAGCGTCATTCCCACGGCCATGGCCACTCCGCCGCCCAGGCCGAAGAGGTAGGGCAGGATCGGGATGATCGCCCCGGACGCGAAGAAGCAGAAGCTCGACGCCGCCGCCCCCAGATCGGTGCCCAGGGCCTGGTTGTCGTCCGCGGCGGGAAGCTCCTCGTCCGGTTCCGTGTTGAGCACACGACGCGCCTTCTCGTCTTGGAACGACAGCGATGGATCGCAGTCGCAGTCGAAGTGTCCGAGTCGCTCGGCCGCCCGGTGTTCTGCAGCCTTCTCACTCATGCCCCGGGCCCGGTAGATCAGTGTGAGCTCGTTGGCGTTCAGGTCCAACGCTGGCGCCACGCGCAGGGTCACCTGGGTGGGTTGGGAGGCGTCCAGCAGTTCCCGCTGGGATCGCACGGAGACGTATTCGCCCGCTCCCATGGACAGGGCACCCGCGAGCAGTCCGGCGATGCCCGAGAACAGCACCAGGGAGCTGGACGTGCCCGTGGCGCCCACGCCCATCACCAGGGCCAGGTTGGACACCAGGCCGTCGTTGGCGCCGAACACGGCGGCCCTGAAGTTGCCGGACAACCGCGTGCGGCCATCGGTTGCGAGCGCGCGGATGATCTCCTCGTGGACGGCCTCGTCCGCCGCCATGGCGTCCGTGGCATCCGGGTCCTCGCGGTACGGGGAGCGGGACTCGGCGCGCTGAAGCAGCGCCAGGACGAAAACGGATCCCACGTGCTTGGCCAAGAACATGAGCAGTTGCGCTTGCAAGGCGGGTCTCGCCGGACGATCGGCGTGGGGTCCGAGCAGACGACGCCAGTGTTCGGCGTGGCGGCCCTCCGCCTCGGCCACGCTCTGCAAGATCTCGGCATGGCGGCCCGAGCTGTGGCGGGCCAGGTGTTCGTACGTGGCGGCCTCGGCGAGTTCGTCCGCGAGGTAGTGACGCCACCTGCGGATCTGGGCGGCAGTGGGTTCCGGTGACTCGGGAAGGGTGGAGGAAGCGCTGTGGTGTTCGGGCATGTACCCGTATTTTACGCGCGGGTCACCGGCGGTGGTTTCGGGGCTCCGAAGCACCCCGCGCGCCGTCTGCCGTGGATCCCGCCTCGCGCCTGGCTCGCACCTGAACCCGCGCCGAACGCTGTTTGCGCCGCAATACGCTCTGCGCGCCATCGACCGCGGAGCCAGCCAGCCCGCGGAGCCATCCAGCCCGTGGGCCGCTCAGCGTGCCGGGACGCTAGGCGACGGCCGGAGCCACCCGCATCGCGAACGGCAACAGGACCCCCGTGAGCACCCCCGCGGTGATGGGTTGGGGTACGGCGGCCAGGAGTTTGCCGAACAGCCCGGTCGCGCCCAGCACGAGACTCACGAGGGCGGCGACCACGTAGGCGCCCACGGCGTCGGAGAACTCGTAGTTGCCGAGGGTAGCGCGAGCAGGCGGCTCGCGGTGATCTCCGGGGCGGGGAGCGACCCCACGCCCCAGTGGAACTCGTACGGGTCCCTGCAGGCCCGGTGACTGCGCATGCCGGCGAGGACGCTGCGCGCGGCCGCCCGCGGCAGGCACGGTCCGCACGTCCACGGCCGTCCGGGGGCGGTGGGATCGTCCCATCCCCACGACCTCAGCCGCTCCGCGGGACACCACGGCCCGGTGAACTCGGCGGGTCCGTGGGTGGCGGCCGCGGAACGGCCCGCAACGCGCTGCAGGGCGCACTGCACCCCGCGGGGTCCCGTGCGCACCCACGCGGCGGGAACGTCCGGGGTGCCCTCCGGTGGGTCGTACTCGACCATGAGGAAGTCGTTCCAGGGCATCCCGGCGATGGCCCCGGTGAGGACGGACTCCAGACGGGACCATGGACAGACCGGCGGATCGGGGACGGCGGAGTCGACCCGGACCAGCACCACACCGATCCCGGCGCGCCGCAGTGCCACCTCGGTACTCGGACCGTGGCCGTGCGGCGTCCTGCTGTGTGACATGCTCGAGTGCCTCCCAACACCTGATCACGCAACACCCATGGATCGGGTCAGGGGTCCGCGCACGCGGTGCGGGTGCGCCGGGGCCGGCGTGATCTGTGCTCACGCTAACCCGCTGACCGTGCCGGGTCGACAGGTCGGGGGGAGTGTGACTTCCACGGAAAGGCCCCCGCGCGGTGTTCCCGCGTGCGCCCGAGCTCGACCGTCGGCGTGATCGGGACCGTGCAGGGCACTCGACGGACCCCGGGGTTCGCTCAGACACCAACCAGCGCGCGGATGTCCTCGGCGTCGAGCGTGGCGGAGAAGAACCGTTCATCGTCGAGCACGGCCCCGAACAGGTCCGCCTTGCGGGCCTTGAGGTCCATGACCTTCTCCTCGATCGTGCCCTGCGCGACCATGCGGTAGACCATGACCTTCTTGGTCTGCCCGATCCGGTGGGTTCGGTCCACGGCCTGGTTCTCCGCCGCGGGATTCCACCACGGGTCCAGGAGGTAGCAGTAGTCGGCCTCGGTGAGGTTGATGCCGAAACCGCCGGCCTTGAGGCTCACCAGGAACACGGGAGCGCGGCCGCTGCGGAACTTCTCGAGCGCCCCCGCGCGGTCCCGCGTGCTGCCGTCGAGGTAGCTGTAGGCGATCCCGGCGTCGTCGAGGCGCTGGGCCACGATCTTGAGGAAACTCGTGAACTGGCTGAACACGAGCGGGCGGTGACCCTCCTGGACGAGCTGGGGCAGCTGGTCGAAGAGGACGTCCAACTTTGAGGATGGCGCCTTGGACTCCGGGTCCACCAGGACGGGGTCCAGCGCCAACATCCGCAGGGTGGTCAGCGACTGGAAGATGGTGAACCGGTTCTTGTCGAAGTTGCGCAGCAGGCCCAGGATCTTGGCGCGCTCACGCTGCAGCCGGCGGTCGTACGCACTGCGGTGTTCGGGGTTCAACCCCACGGGCAGGACGTGCTCGAGCTTGGGTGGCAGCTGCAGGTCCACGTCCGCCTTGGTGCGGCGCAGCATGAACGGGCGCATCCGGGCCCGCAGCCGGGCCAGGGCGTCCGAGTCCATGGCGCGTTCGATGGGACGCTGGTAGTGCTCGGTGAAACGTTTCTTGGACGGAAACAGCCCGGGGGCGGTGAGCGAGAGCAACGACCATAGTTCGGAAAGACTGTTCTCCATGGGGGTGCCGGTGATCGCGAGACACGTGCGTGCCCGCAGGTTCTTCACGGCGCGGTAGGCCTTGGTCCGGGGGTTCTTGACGAACTGGGCCTCGTCCATGATCACCCCGGTCCACTCGACCGAACGGTAGGCCTCCGCGTCCAGACGCAGCAGGGCATAGGACGTGAGCACCACATGGGAATGCGCGGCGGCGTCGGCCACGGAGTCCTTGGTGTGGGTGAGCACGGTGATGTCCAAGGAGGGCGCGAAGCGGCGCAGCTCGGCGGACCAGTTGGCCACCACGGAGGTGGGTGCGATCACCAGGTGGGGTGGCAGCTGCGGGTCCCGGTCCGTGGCACGCAGGATCGCGGCAATGGTCTGCACGGTCTTGCCCAGGCCCATGTCGTCCGCGAGGATCCCGCCCAGTCCGTGGTCCCACAGGAAGCTCAGCCACCGGAAGCCCTCGTACTGGTAGGGGCGCAGGTTGGCCTGTAGGGCCTCGGGGACCGGGGGAGAGGGGATCTCGTGCAGGTGGGTCAGTGCGCGCACGCCCTCGCGCCACTGCTCGGCCTGGCGGGTGTCCGTGGCGAGGTCCTCAAACTGCTCCCACAGGCTCGCCTGGTAGCGGTTCAACGCGAGCGGCGCGTCCTTGTCCTCCTGCAGGGTGCGGGCCTCGGCGATGAGCGTGCGCAGCCGCGTGAACTCGGGGCGGTCCAGGGAGAAGTAGGAACCGTCCGGCAGCAGCATCACGTCCTGGCCGCGGTCGAGCGCTTGAAAGATCTGGGAGAACGGGAGGTAGTGCTCACCGACCCTGATGGTGACACCCAGACCGAACCAGTCGTGGTGTTCGGTGGGCGCGGTGGACACCGTGATCTCGGTGGGTTCGGTGACCTCGCGGTAGGCGGGACTCCCGCCGGTCTCCACGATGCGCAGGTCGGGGATCTTGCGCAGCAGCGGCAACCACACCCGCAACAGGGTCAGGGCGTCCTGCGCCGCGTACGAACTGCGTTTGAAGTCCAACTCGGGGATCCGGCGGTGCACGGCCTGGACCATGGAGGACTCCCACCGGGACTCGCGGGCCACGGGCTCATCCTCGAGAGGGTCCAGGGGGCGGAAGGGCAGCCGGATCCGCTCGCGACCCTTCTGGTACTCCCACTCCCACTCCACGCGCTCGGTGAGGTCGTCGTGGTGGATGGTGAGCACGAACTGCGGATCCGCGACCTGGGGCAGCACCAGGGAGTCCTCGCCCGCGATCACGTGCATGCTCTGGTGCAACCGGGGGAAGTAGGTGTCGAAGAACTCCTCCACACCGTCCTGCGGGACCGTGAGGGATTCGGCGCGGTCCAGGAACGAGCGCTGCTGCTGATTGAGGCGGGTGCCCAGGGCGACCAGGTGCAACGGGAACTGGTTGAGGTCCTCCGCGGTGTCCAGGGCCGCGGGGGTCGCGTCCGGGTAGAACAGGCCGTGACCTGGCTGGCCGATGATCCGGGTCCAGCGCAGGGGGATCTCGTTCTCGCCCACGATGAGCTGGGGGTGCAGGGCGAGCTCGCCGTGCTCGCCGGGATCCACGCGCACCTCGAACCGGCCGTCGCGATCCACGATCACGGGTGCTCCCGTGCCCTCGGAGACGAGCGGGATCCCGAGCCCCCGGGCGCGCCCCAGGATGGGCCACAACAGGGGAGAGGTGTAGCGCTCCATGTGCAGCTGGTGCCGGTCCGCAGCGTAACTGCCGCGGTGCGACTCGGAGAGCGCTCGCAGCTCCTCGAACCAGTCCAGTTGCTCCGCGCTCAGGTGCCCGGAGCGGGCGTGGGAGGCCAGGTTGCCCCAGTCGATGCCGGTGTGCACCCACCCGTGGCGCTGTCCGCGCAGCACCGGACGGGCCGTGAGACTCAGCGGGGTCTCCCGGGGTGATTCCTGCCACGCTTTCGGGGTGCGGTTCTGCACCCGGGCCAGGTCCAGTTCGAGGGCCACGGTGGGTCCGGATTCCGGGTCCGCCACGACCCTGTCGGGACTCGTGCCGGGCACGATCCGGGAGAGTTCGCTGCGCCAGTCCGGGGCGGCACCCGGACCGCGGGCGTCCGTGAACTGCGCAGCACCATCCATGGCCCCTACCGTACCGCCCGGTGCGGACACGGCCGGGCGCCGGTGGGCGAGGGCCCGGGCAGCGGCGTCGTCGTGGTGCAAACCGGGGGCGCGGTGGGATCGGGCAGTGAACCGCCGACGGGCGGGAACTTATAATCGACAGGGATTGTCGTGTTTCGAGCGCGCCGCACGGCGCAGACGGAGGATTTGTGGCTGACGCTGCCGGTTTCCACACGGGGGACCACGCAATGGCATCCGGACCCCGGGAAGTCGATTACCTGCGCTGGAACGACGCCGTGGCGCGGGCATTCTTCGGCCCCAGGAGGGCTGGGGAACTGGTCCACCTGGACCTGGACGAGAAGATGCTCGAACAGATCGGCTCGGAATTCGGCCTGGACGGCCCGGCCACGCTGCGTGCGCTCGCCGACTCCGTGACGCCGCTGCTCGTGACGGACGGCTCCCGCCGGTCCGTGTTCGACGCGTTCAACAAGCTCACCGAGGCGTGGTACCGGACGTCCCGGCGCCAGCTCGAGGACCTCACCAGGATCGGCCCGCCGCCCATCGTGGCGCTGTTGGCCCTGTTCGCCCTGGCCGGGCGGCACATGTCCGCGCTCGCGGCGCGCACGGGCAAGAAGTCCGTGTCCACGTTCTACCTGCCGCTCGCGGTGTTGCTGCAAGCGGGCCAGGACAACGTCAAGGCGCTCGAGACCTCGGTGCGCAAGGACTCCGAGACCTACTGGGACGCGCTGCGCTATTGGCTCGAGGCCTTCGACGGTCAACTCGGGTTGCCGTCCGCGTACGCCGTGAACCACCGTCCCGTGGGCCTCGCTCTGTCCCAGACCCTGTTCGGCCCGTCCGAGCTGCGGCAACTGCACCAGATGTTCGAGGACCTCGAACTGACCACGGCGCAGGGGATGAGCGCGGCGGAGCTCGGGATCTACATCGACTTCTGGCTCGACATCGCGGACACCGATGTGTCCAAGAGCCTGCGCAGCATCTGGACCAACCCCCTCACGCGCGATCCCGCGTTGCAGGTCGCGCTCGCCCAGTTGGACGCGTGGGAGTCCGCCCCGGACGACGCCGCCGCTGCCGCCGCCCGCGGCACGCGGCACCTGGGCTCGCGCAGCCCCGGGTTGTCTCTCACGGACGGCACGGACTACGTGGGCAACCCCATCTACGAACTCGGTTTCGTGGTGCCCAAGCGGCTGGTGCCCGGTCGTGAGGTGGATCTCGCGACCACGGTCGGCCCGCGCACCATGTTCCTGTCCTACATCGGGGACGCGTTCCTGGGGATCTCCGCGTACAACGCCCGCATGACGAGTGACACGCTGCTGTCCGGGCAGCTGCAGATCACCGCGGGGGAGCTCACCCTCACGCGTAATCCGCGGCCCGTGGTGGTCTTCGCCAAGGACGCGTACTCGGACACGTTCATCTCCGTGGACCACGTCCCCGCGGCGTGGCCGTGCCGGATCATGGTGCGCAATCAACCTGAATGGGTGGATCAGATCCGCGCGATCCTGGACGACTCGGCCTCTCCCGACTACCGCGTGGTGGGCCCGGGGGAGAACGGAGTCTGCGAGGGCTGGGTGCTGTTCGACGACGTCCAGGTGCTGCGTGCCGGTGACCCCGCGCTGACCGTCAACGACAACTTCTCGGCCCTGGTACCCCGCCTGGTCCCCGCAATCACCCTGTCCGGCGGGCTGCGGATCCCCGGGGACGTGGACCGGTTCTCGGCCCTGCGGCCCCCGCAGTTGACCGTCACGTCCGACAGCGACGACCCCCTGTCCGTGGAGTGCGAGTGGCGCAACCCGCACTCGTTCAAGCTCATGAGCACCAAGCTCACCGCACCCCGGGTACCACCGTTCCAGGTGAGCCTGGGCGGTACGGAACTGGCCCGCGAGGACGGCCACCTCAAGCCCAACGACTACACGCTGGTGCTGCGTTCCGGGCGCACCGTGAAGCAGCGCCTCGAGTTCCGCGTGCGGGACAGTTCCTACTACATCACTCAACGTTCCCTGGGCTACGACGGTGAGATGGTCCACGTCGCGGAGGAACCGTTGTGGCCCGTCACCGCGGTAACGCGGGACGAGATCCCGGATGAGTACGTCCAGGGCTCGTTCGACAACATGGACCCCCACGAGGCCGCCGTGGACGAGGTCCCCGTGCCCGAGGTCGCCGGGTGGGAGTCCGCCGAGGGGCAGATGTTCCCCGAGCGCAGCAACGAGCTGCCCGAGGCCCCGGACGTGTCCTGCATGGTCACGGGCAAGCACAAAGTGATCCTGCCCCCCATGGATCCCAAGGCCAAGGCGCCGTGGGTGTTCGGGCGCTGCAAGTTCTGCGGGCTCACCAAGCGCTACCCCGGCCGGCTCACCAAGCTCTCGGCGGTGGGTCAGACGGGTTCGGTCGAGGCACTGCAGTTCATCGGCCCGGACGAGGGCGAGTACCCGGGGTCCTGGGCGCCGTTCAAGGACATCCTCACGTTCTTGGGTGGCAGCAAGCGGTCGAGCCTGTCCATCGTGGCGCGCCAGCTCGAGGACTCCGAGCGCTTCGAGGAATGGTTCGTGGGTCACCTGCAGGCCCTCGGTTTCCTGGAGGTGATCCGGGACGAGAACTGGACGGTGCGCCGCTGGCAGGTGTGCTCCCCGGCCCTGACCCAGCTCGTGGACGGCTCCATCCTGCTCACGGGCGGGTGGAAGACCGACCAAGAGGACGCCGTGACGCAGGCGGTCGGGGCCCAGGGTGGTGAGGTCGTGGTGCTGTCCCCGGAGGACCACGCGACCACCATGCTCCAGGATGTGGACCTCGACGCGCTGAGCAAGCTGCTGCCCGAGGGGCTGTGCGACGTGGTCTACGACGCCGGGCCCGTCATGCTCGACACCCTGCCCCCGTTGTCCTCGGTCGTCGCCGGGCTGCCCCTGAAGGAGATGCAGTACAACGGGGTCGCGGAACGCTTCGTGCCCGCGGACGCCACGTGGGAGGCCACGGACGACCGCAACCAGGCGGGGCTGTACCGGATCAACCACCACCACAAGACGCGCTACGCCTACCGCACCGCGGAGGACGTGGTCTCGGGTCACGCCCGTCCCGTGTCCTCGGGGCTCGGCAAGCACCTCGCGGCGCGGGACACCGGCACGGCGTTGGTCAGCTACGATCCCGAGCTGCGGTTGCTCTCCGTGCCCATCGGTGCCGCCCTGCCGGGGCTCTACGCGCGCGCCACGGTGCTGTGCTCGGGGCTGCTGCCCACGCTCGTGGACGAGGACTTCTCCCTGAACTACGGGGACGTCTCCGAGGAGTTCGCGAGCGCCCTCGTGGCCAAGCTGCTGGGCTGACAGTGCCGCCCCGGGCGAACGGGGGGGGGGTGTACTCGTGGGGCCGCGCGGCTGCATTCGGCCGCTGCGCGGCCCTCCCCTAAAGTGAGGTGGCGTGCCATGACTAACGGCTGGTAGTAAGGCGCCTCAACCCCGGGTCGTCCGACGTCCGACCCGCATCCCCGACGTGACCACACACGATTCCTCGTCCATCCGTCACCCACGCCCGGGCTCGTCGCCCGTCGCGGATCCGCCAGCCCTGTCCGGGCCCCTCGCTCTGCGCCACCCCGGTTGCCCGTCAACTGGCGGGTCTTCGTGGCCGCGGCAACCCTGCTTGTCTCGCTGTCCGCCTGGGCCACGGAGGCACCCGAGCACGCCGACGCCGTGATCGGCGGCGTGGTCGCGTGGGTCGCCTCCCGGCTGGGGTGGTTCTACATCCTCACGGCCGCTCTCGTGATCGTGTTCGTGATCCTGGTCGCGGACAGCAGGCACGGCACGATCAAGATGGGCCCGGACCACGCGAAACCCCAGTTCAACCTGTTCACGGGGTGGGCCATGTACGCCCTGATGGGCATGGCATTCGGCTACTTCGCCTACCGCTTCGGCATGCCGCTGAGCATCCGCTCCGCTCTCTACCCCTGATCGGGTGCCGGATCCACGGTGCCGCCGGCGACGCCGTGGACACCGCGGCGCTGCTGGGGACCCTCTTGGGCGTGGACAAGGGCACCCGGCGGCTTTCCGAGCTGAGCATCATCCTGGCGATCGGGCTCATGCTGTACGTGCTCATCACCGGGCGCACGGCGTTCCTGCTGGATGCGATCGTCAAGGGCGTGAGCGGATTGCGCGTGGCAGACGCCTCGGTGATGTCCGAGCTCGTGACGGTGAACCCGAAGATCACGGTCTTCATGATCGGTGAACGCGCCGCCGAGCTGATCGCCCAGGACCGGGACGCGACCGCCCGGTGAGCACGGCCGTCAAGAACCGAGCAGGCTGAGAACATGGGTGTGGCCCGGGTCCGTCCGGACCCGGGCCACACCCGATCGTGGAGTTCGCGGTCGCGGGGACCGTGCTCGCGAGGACTACGCGGGCAAGGGCTCCAGCTTGTAGAAGGACACCCCGCCGGTCACCCGGGACGCCCCGGGGACCAGGAGTCTGCTGTACTTGGCGCACCACTGGCCGCGCCCCCGTGTGTGCTGTGCGGCGAGTGCGACCTCACGGGCGTCGTCCGCGAAGTACTCGTGCTCGTGACCGTCCGATCCCGTGATGGACACCACGTGCCGGGCGGGGTCCGCCTGAACGGTGACGTCCACCCATTGTTCGCGGGTGTCGGGGTGGGATTTCTGGGTTGTCGTGTTCATGATGTCGGGCCTCTGAATTTTCCGGTCGCTTGCCGGAACCACACGTGTGGCCCCGGCCGCTTCGTCATCCAATCCACCCCTGAACCGAGGGTTGGCGTACGCCGAGTTGGAGCTCTGGGCGCGCGGTGACGTCCTTGTCGTTGCGCGGGCGCATCTCGTGAAGCTGCTTCGAGCCTATCCGTGGATTCCGGGGACCAGCCAGGCGCGGACCGAGAATGTCATCAAAACTTAATCAAGCTTCTGTTGAGTAACATCTGGCACCCGGCGGCGGTTCTCATGGGGTGCGCAGGCCGCTGCGGCGCGTGCCGCGCATCCGGGAGGTGACCGTGCGAGCGCGCTCGTAGTGGCCCAGCAACTGCTCGCACACGGCACCCCACGTGCGCTCCTGCACGCACTGGTGGGCGGTGCGCGCGAAGGCGAGGCGTTTGGCGTCGTCGCCCGCGAGGTCCCGAACGCGCTCGCGCAACCCGGCCAGGTCACCCGGGGCGTAGAGCCACCCGTTACGCGAGGAGTCCACGAGGTCCAGGGGGCCGCCGCGGCCCACGGCCACCACTGGAACCCCGGAGGCCATGGCTTCCTGGATGGTCTGGCAGAACGTCTCGTGCTCACCGGGGTGCACGAACACGTCCAGCGACGCCATGGCCGTGGCGAGTTCGGTGCCCGTGAGGAAGCCCTCGAAGTGCGCGTTGGGCAATACCGAGCGCAGCGACTCCTTCCCGGGGCCGGAACCGATGATCACGAGCCGGGTGTCCGGCAGAGCGTCGATCGCGGCGAGGTCCGCGACCTGCTTCTCGGGGGCCAACCGCCCCACGTATCCCACGAGTCGCTTGCCGCCGCCCACGCGCTCGCGCCACGCGTGATCGCGCAGCGCGGGACGGAACCGGCTCGTGTCCACTCCGCGGCGCCACATGTGCACCCGCTGGACGCCGTGCTCGTGGAGCTGGCTGATCGACGCCGTCGAGGGAGCGAGCGTGAGGGTCGAGCTGTTGTGCATCGCACGCACGTGGGACCACATGGCGGTCTCCAGCACGGACGCCCCGTAGCGTGCGGCGTAACCGGGCACGTCCGTCTGGTACACGGCCACGCACGGCAGACCCAAACCCTTGGCGGCCTGGATGGCCTGCCACCCGAGCACGAACGGGGACGCCACGTGCACCACGTCCGGCGCGAAACGGGCCAGGATGCGCTGCATGCGACTCACGGTGCAGCTCGCCACGCGGACCTCGGGATAGCCCGCGAGCGGCAGGGACGGGATGCGTTCAATCCGCACGCCGTCCACGTGGTCCACAGAGCCCAGGAACAGGGTCTTCTCATAGGAGGGGGCGATCACCATGGCCTCGTGCCCGTGATCCCGCAGGTGTTCCAGGACGCGGATCACCGAATGCGTGACACCGTTGACGTGGGGGAGGAACTGTTCGGCCACCAATGCGATTCTCACGGTTCCCACTGTGGGCCCCGCGCCTCACGGGGGAGTCACCCGGGGGTGGCCCGCAGATGAAGTCCGCGCTAACTTCGCTGCCCGTGGTGCGCGGGTGAACGTGAAAAGATGTCCGGTGATGAAACTTCCCTCACTGCCCGGCGTGGTCTCGGGCGTACGCGACCGCTTCACGTCGCACGGTTCGTCCCCCGCGCGCGCCGCCGACGTGCCCCGCCCCGAACCGGACGACTCCCCGGGACTGCCCATGCCGCTCGCGCTGCAGGGCGTGATCGAGCTGCTCGCGGTGGCCGTGGTGGGCCTGTTGCTGGGCACCGTGCTCCTGGGCGCGGTATGGGCTGCGGGGGGCTTCGCGACCCTGGGCGCGGGCGGGAGCCTGCAGCTCGCCGGACAGGTCTGGTTGCTCGCGCACTGCGTGCCCCTCACGATCCAAGCCATCCAGGGCCTGTCGCTGGACGGTGGCGGGACGGTCACGCTCGTGCCTCTAGGGCTCACGCTGATCCCGTTCGGCCTCGCGGTGATCGCGGGCCGCCGGATCGCCCGGGCGTGCTGGCGCGGTCAGTTCCTGATCCCGTTCTTCGCCGGGATGCTCGCGTACGCGCTCTTCGGGGCCCTCGTGGGCTGGTTCAGCCGCACCGAACAAGTCTCGGTGGACCTCGTGGCGGCCGCCCTGTTGCCCCTGGTCCCGGCCGGGTTGGGCACCCTCGTGGGCGGGTGGAGCGCTTCGCGCTCGCTCGCCGCGGTGCTCGGGGCCGACGTCGCGTCCTGGTTGCAGCGCACGAGCCAGCACTCACGCTGGGCCGGTTCCTACGTGTGGGCTGTGATCCGCGCCGGTTTCCTCGCCGCGGTCACCGCTGTGGCGGCCGGTGCCCTGTTGTTCGTGGTGGCGCTCGCGTGGAACTGGGACCGCGTGATCACGGTCTACCAGGACCTCGGTACCGGCGCTGCGGGGGACACCGCCCTGACGGCACTGCAGTTCGGGTACCTGCCCAACATGGTCGTGTGGGCGCTCACGTGGGCCACCGGTGCCGGCTTCTCGCTGGGCACCGGGACCCTGGTGTCGCCGTTCCAGAACACGCTGGGACCGCTGCCGCAGTTCCCGGCGTTCGCCGCGCTGCCCACCGGTGACCCGTGGCTGTACGCCCCTGCGGTCCTGGGGTTGCCCGTGCTCGCGGGTCTGCTCGCGGGGTGGTGGTTCTGCCGCGAGGGTGAGAATCACCTGGACGACTGGATGGCCATCCGCCTGCCCCTGCGCTGGATCACGTTCGTGCTCTCCACCGTGCTCACGGCGGTGTTCATGGCCGTGGTGGGGGCGGGCCTCGTGACCGCGCTCGCGTGGCTCTCCAGCGGTTCGCTGGGCATCGGCAGGCTCACGGACATCGGCCCGCACGCGTGGCACGTGTTCCTGTGGCTCGGTGCCGAACTCGCGGTGGGCGCCACCGTGGGGTGCCTGGCCGGGCCCTGGCTCGAACGCGAGGGCTACCGTTCCCGCTCCCGCGCCGAGGCGGACGAGCTCACCGAGTCGGATTCCCCGGCCCCGGAGGACGACGCCGCTGTGGCCCACCACGACGCCCTGCCCGCCGCTGGCGCCGCGCACGGTTCCCGCTGGGCTTCCGGCCCCGGCGCCGGGCAGGATGCTCGCACGGCACCCGGTGGCCGTCCTGGATCCGGGGCGGCCGTCCCGGGCGGCGAGGTCACGGCTCGGGGTGTCCGGGGTCTGTTCCGGGGCCGCGCGTCGCGCGCTGCCGCCGAGCCCGAGCGGGAGTCCCAGCCCCGCGGCGGGTCCACGGCCGTGGGACGATCGGCAGACGAACCGGGACTGTCCCGCCGTGAGGAGGCCAAGCGTCGTCGTGCGCAGCGCAGGTCCGAGAAGCGCAAGGCCGCGCGGCTGGCCGCCCTCGACGACGAGCGGGACTGAGATGACGATGAACCGCTCCTGGCGCCGACGGGCTCGGGCGTCCCAGGACGTGGGACTGGGCCGATGACGAACCGCTCCCGATAGCAATGGACTCGCTGGGAACGGGCGTCTCAGGACCCGGGACCGGCGGAGGTCGGCGAGGTCGCTCCCGGTGTAGCACTCCCCGAAGGGGCAGGGTTCGAGGCGCTCGGCGTGGGCGTGACAAGGGAGGCCTCAGGCGTGGCGGTGGCTGTCGGATCGTCCTGCGGCACACCCGTCTCGAGGGGCGCACCGGAGAAGTGCTTCCACACGTTGTCGTTGAGCTGTTGCTCGCACCGGCTGGTCGAGGACAGCGTGAGGGCCCGATCGATGCATTCCTGGTAGACCTGGGTGGCCGGCCACACGAGCAATCGGGTGCCACCGCCCAGCGCATTGATCACACCCCACACGATGGCCAACACCGCGAGCACCGTGATCGGGACCCGTGAGGACGAACCGCGGGAGCGCGCGAGCGCGATGATGCCCAGCACGATCCCGGCGATGGCGAGTACGAGCCCCGCCACGGTGGACCACACGTCACCCACCACGAGTGCGGAGGCGAGCACCGCGAGGGCCGCGGCCACCGTGGCGAACCGGAGCCGAGCGCCGTCGCCGTCGGAGGGGTCCCCGGACTGGGGGCCGCGAGGTGAGGGCTTCTCACCGCGCAGGTCGCCGGCGTGCGGGCCTCCCTGCTGCGGGCCGCCGGAGTGCGGTCCCCCTGAGTGGGAACCCCCGGAAGGGGTGCCGCCGGAGGTCGAACCCATCGAGTGCGTGGCGTGGGGCGGCGTGCTCCGGTGGCGGGAATCGTGCATACCCACCACTGTAGGCGAGCGGACGGACCGAGCAGCGTCGCGGGCGCAGCACCGCCGCGGCGCCATCGAGGCAGCCTCGCTGGATAGAGTGGGCCCATGCGTTTAGTGGTTCTGGTCTCGGGCTCCGGTACGAATTTGCAGGCGATGATCGACGCCCTGCACCAGGGGGACGTGGAGGTGGATATCGCCGCCGTGGGTGCAGACCTGGAGTGCGCCGGTCTGGACCGGGCGCGCGCCGCGGGCATCGACACCTTCGTGGTGCCGCTGTCCGAGTACCCGGACCGGGAGCAGTGGAACCGTGCGCTGCAACGACGCGTGGCGTCCTACCACCCCGACCGCGTGGTGTTCGCCGGGTTCATGCGGATCGTGGACGCGGAGTTCGTGTCCGTGTTCCCGAGCCGGATCATCAACACGCACCCGTCCTTGTTGCCGTCCTTCCCCGGTGCCCATGCCGTGCGGGACGCCCTGGCCTACGGCGTGAAGGTCACGGGCGCCACGGTGCACGAGGTCGTCGCGGACGTGGACGCCGGACCCATCCTGGCCCAGGTCGCGGTCCCCGTGGCCGAGGACGATACCGAGGCCGTGCTGCACGAGCGGATCAAATCCGCCGAGCGCACCCTGCTCGTCAACGCGCTGGCGAAACTGAGCTGGGACGTCACGAGCACCGACCCCGATCTGCCCCGGTCGTAGACTGAACCGGGCTCCGGCCCGCCTACCGTCCGTACCCTCGTCCCCACTGGAGAGCTCGTGAACACTGCCGACCTGAACCGTGTGCCGCTCAAGCGCGCACTGATCTCCGTGTACGACAAGACCGGTCTGGAGGAGCTCGCGCGAGGGCTCCACGACGCCGGCGTGAGCATCGTCTCGACCGGTTCCACCGCCGGGACCATCCGCGACGCGGGGGTCCCCGTGACCGAGGTCTCCGAGGTCACCGGGTTCCAGGAGTGCCTGGACGGGCGGGTCAAGACCCTGCACCCGCGCGTGCACTCGGGAATCCTCGCGGACCGGCGCAAGCAGGAACACATGGATCAGCTCACCGAGCTCGAGATCGAGCCGTTCGACCTGGTGATCGTGAACCTCTACCCGTTCCAGGACACCGTGCGCTCGGGTGCGGAGCAGGACGCCGTGGTGGAGCAGATCGACATCGGTGGTCCGTCCATGGTGCGCGCGGCCGCCAAGAACCACGCCGCGGTCTCCGTGGTCGTGGATCCCGCCGGTTACCCGGACGTGGTGCGCGCGGCCCAGGAGGGCGGTTACGACCTCGCGGCCCGGCAGAAGCTCGCGGCGGCGGCGTTCGCCCACACCGCGGCCTACGACACCGCCGTGGCCACGTGGACCGCCCAGCAGTTCGACCACGACCCCGAGGCGAACTTCTGGCCCCCGTACGCGGGTCTCGCGCTGCAGCGCGCGGAGTCCCTGCGCTACGGCGAGAACCCGCACCAGAAGGCCGCGCTCTACACGAACGACGCCGCGGCGCCCGGGATCGCGCAGGCCGAGCAGTTACACGGCAAGGCGATGTCCTACAACAACTACGTGGACGCGGACGCCGCCGTCCGCGCCGCATTCGACTACGACGAGCCCGCCGTGGCCGTGGTCAAGCACAACAACCCGTGCGGCGTGGCCGTGGCCACCCCCGGCGCGCAGGACCCCATTGCGGACGCCCACCTCAAGGCCCACGCGTGCGACCCGCTCTCCGCGTACGGCGGTGTCGTGGCGGCCAACCGCACGGTCACGGCGGACATGGCCCGCAACCTCAAGCCCATCTTCACCGAGGTGGTCGTGGCCCCCGAGTTCGAGCCGGAGGCGCTCGAGATCCTCGGGGCCAAGAAGAACATCCGCCTGCTCGCGCTGCCCGAGGGCTTCGGCCTCGATCCCCTGGAGTACCGCGGGGTCTCCGGCGGCGCACTGTTCCAGCAGGCCGACCGCCTCGACGCCGAGGGCGACGACCCTGCCGACTGGACCCTGGTCTCGGGTGACGCCGCGGACGAGAAGACCCTGGCGGACCTCGAGTTCGCGTGGCGTTCCCTGCGAGCCGTGAAGTCCAACGCGATCCTGCTCGCGAACGACGGCGCCTCCGTGGGCATCGGCATGGGCCAGGTCAACCGCGTGGACTCGTGCCGGCTGTCCGTGGAGCGGGCGAACACGCTCGCCGAGGATCACGCCGAACGTGCCCGCGGCGCGGTCGCGGCGTCGGACGCGTTCTTCCCGTTCGCGGACGGGTTGCAGGTGCTCCTGGACGCGGGCGTGCGCGCCGTGGTGCAGCCGGGCGGTTCCATCCGTGACGAGGAGGTCATCGAGGCGGCCCAGGCCGCGGGAGTGACCATGTACCTCACGGGGGCGCGGCACTTCTTCCACTGAGCGGCATCCACCGAGCCGCATCCACTGGGCGACACTCACCGAGCCGCTCCCGCCGGGCTACCGCGGTTTCACCCGGCGTACGACGACGCGCGGTCCCGGGCTTCCGGGGCCGCGCGTCGTCGTGTGTTGCGGTTGTCCAGGCGGGCTCAGGAGAACATGGCGCGGTGTTCCCGGGAGAGCTCGATGTAGTTCTGGGCGTTGCGACTCACGGCATGCTGCTCGTCCACGGACAGCTCCCGCCGGACCTTGCCCGGGACCCCGGCCACGAGGGAACCGGGCGGGATGCGCTCGCCCTCGAGTACCACGGTCCCGGCGGCGATCAGGCTCCCGCGGCCCACCACGGCGCCGTTGAGCACGGTGGCGTTCATCCCCACCAGGACGTCGTCCTCCAGGACGCACCCGTGGATGACCGCGTTGTGGCCCACGCTCACGCGCTCGCCGATGGTCGTGGGGTGGTCCGGGTCCGAGTGCACCGTGACGTTGTCCTGCAGGTTGGAGTTCGTCCCGATCCGCAGGGGGGAGCGGTCACCGCGCACCACGGCGCCGTAGAAGATGCCCGCCCCGGCACCCACCATCACGTCACCCACGATCGTGGCGTTGGGTGCCACGAAAGCGGAGCGAGCCACGGAGGGCCGGTGCTGACCGTAGGGCAGGATCAGGGGTTCGCGGGCGGCGTCGGCGCCCGCGGGCTCGGAGAACTGTGTCATGAGCCATAGCATAGTGCGCGCTCGCGCTCGTCACGACGCCGCCGGTAGCCGCCACGCGCCCGCCACGCGCCCGCCGCGTGGCCGGGGCTCGGCCCGGTGTGCGCCCGGTGAGCAGGCGCGCCCGAGCCGCGCAGCGTTGTCGTACGGCCACGGTTCGGGGCGGGGCTCAGCCTTCGCCGGCGTCGGAGATGAACCGGCGCCGCAGGGCGGCCATGGCCTTCTCGGGACGCCGGGACTCGCGGTGGCGCAGTGACACCGAGATCTTCTGCCCGCCCTTGAGCACGTACTCGGCGCCGTTGACGTGCACCGTGACCGGATCCGCCTTGGCCGAGCTCGCCTCGAGCTCCAGGATGTCGTGGTCCAGCGAGACCTCGATGACCTGACCGCAGTACAGGACCGTGAAGTCCACGGCGTCCAACTCGCGGGGCAGGGCGGGCTGGAACTCGAGCCACTGGCCCCGCACGCGCAGCCCGGCGTACGCGCGGGTGATCACGTCCACCGAACCGGCCATGGCACCCAGGTGGATGCCCTCACCCGTTGTGCCGCCCTGGGTGTCGTCCATGTCGATCATGAGCGCGTCCTGGAACGAACCCCACGAGCGGTCCGGGTCGAGCCACGCGAGCACCGCGGCATTGACCACGCGGGACAGGGACGAACCGTTGGAGGAGCGCGCGATGTAGTGGTCCACGGTGCGCTGGATGGCGTCCAGGTCCGTGGTGTAGCCCATGCGCGCGAGTTCCTCGATCAAACCCTCGGGACCCAGCAGGTACACGAGCATGATCGTGTCCGCCTGCTTGGACAGCTTGTAGTTGTTGGTCAGGTCGCCCTCGTTCTCGAGCAGCAGGTCCAGGCGGCCGATGTTGCGGTACTTGGTGCGGTAGAAGTCCCAGTCCAGTTCGGCGAGTTCGTCGTAGCCCTCGAACTGCGCGATCGTGCCGTCCGCGTTGAACGGGACGTACATGTTCTCGGCCATCTTGAGCCACTTCTGGACCTCCTGCGGGGAGATCTCGAAGCGGGACTCCAGGTCCTCACGCTGGTGCTCGACCATGTCGTGGAAGATGTGGGCCGAGTGACGGAACAGCCAGGACGTGAGTACGTTGGTATAGGCGTTGTCCTTGAGCCCGCCACCGTGCTGGCCCGCGGGGCCGTCGTGGTACTCGTCGGGGCCCATGACACCGCAGATGTGGTACTTGCCGTCGTGCGAGTCGTACTCCGCGAGGGACGCGAACAGGCGGGTGATTCCCACGATCAGCTCGGTCCCGTGGCCGGAGAGCCAGTCGATGTCCCCGGTGGACTCGTAGTACACCCACGCGTTGTACGCGATCGCCAGGCCCACGTGGAACTGGCGCCACGAGTTGTCCGGCAGCCAGCGCCGGGAGTGGTGGTTGTACAGCTCGGGCGGGGTCTCTTCGCGCCCGTCGGAACCGGACTGCCACGGGAAGGCCGCGCCGTAGAGACCGAAGTCCCGGGCGTGCTGTTGGGCCATAGCCAGGCGCCGCCACCGGTAGGAGAGCAGGGACCGGGTCACGTGCGGCTGACGCATGTTGATCACGGGCAGGATGAACAGCTCGTCCCAGAAGATGTGGCCGCGGTAACCCTCACCGTGCAGACCGCGGGCGGGGATGCCTGCGTCCCGCAGGGACAGGTGGGGGGCCAGGGTCTGGGCCGCGTGGAACAGGTGGGTGCGCACCGCAAGCTGGGTGGCCACGTGCTCGGGGGTGTCCTCCGCGGCCTCCAGGGTGACCTCGTAGCGGTCCCACAACCGGGCCCACTCGATCTCGTGAGAGGCCAGCAGCTTACGTACCCCGAACGGCGTGCGGTTCAGCTCGGCGAGCGCTCCCTCGCGGGGGGAACCGATCGCGGCGTCGCGGCTCGTGACCACCGCGGTCGTGCTGTCCACGAGCACGGGGTTGTGCGGGTCGATCTGCACCGTGTAGCGGCGGAACTCGATCCCGCCGGGGCGCACCTCGCGGCGCTCGCGCACGGGGGTTTCGGACTCGATGCGCGTGCGCTGGGCCATCGCGATCTCGATTTTGGACTGGGAGGTGCGCACGAGGGACAGCAGGGTCTCGTGCTCGTCCGGCAGGGTCGTGGACTCGAGTAGCGCGAGGTGGTGGGCGTTGAGTTCCCGGTACTCGGCCACGCCGCTGTTGGTCACGGCGGGGTCCACACCGGTGCGCACGTGCAACCGCCCGCTGAATCCACGCGAGACGATCCGGGTCTCCTGGGCGCCCAGGTGGCGGTAGCGCAGGGACACCAGGCGGCGCTGGGTGATCTCCAGGCTGCGCGGGGGTTGGTCCGCGCCGGGGTCCTCGTCCACTTCCGTGAGCACGAGCGTGCGGGTCAGCAGACCGCGGCGCAGGTCCAGTTCCACGCGTTCGTCGGAGGGCTTCATCCCGCCCTCGGACCACCACTGGCCCTCCGCGAAACGCAGGTCCAGGTGCAGCCAGTTGGGCACGTTGACCATGGACTCGTGTTCCACGTCCCGGCCGTTGATGTGGCTGAGCACCCGGTTGAACACGCCAGCCAGGTAGGTTCCGGGGTAGTGGACGGTGTTCGCGGCGAACTCACAGGCCGCGCCGCGCACGCCCATGTAGCCGTTGGCCAGGGTCAGCAGGGCCTCGCGGCGGGGCTCGGTGGCGGGGTCGAAACCGTCGAACACGAGCGCCCACGGGTCGTCCCGGCGCGCGCCCAGGTCCAGCTCGGCGACGTCGTTGAGCACCACGTGGGCGCCCGCGCGGTAGAGCCGTTCCCGGGCACCGTCCCGGTTGATCCCCACGACCAGGCCGAAGTCGCCGGCGGCACCGGCCTGGACGCCGGCCACGGCGTCCTCCACGACGACGCTCTCGCCGGGGGCCACGCCCAGCAGGCGTGCGCACTCGAGGAAGGTGTCCGGGGCGGGCTTGCCCGGCAGGTCGTGCGAGGCGGCCCAGTTGCCGTCCACGATGCGGTCGAACGAGTGCTGCAACCCGGCGGCCTCGAGGACCACGGCGCTGTTGCGGCTCGCGGTCACCAGCCCCACGGGCACACCGCCCTCGCGCAGCCGCTCGATCAGGGCCACGGTGCCCGTGAACACGCGCACACCGTGCTCGCGCAGCTCCTCGTGGAAGAAGCCGTCCTTCGCGGCGGCCTGGCCCTGCACGGTCCAGTCACCCGGCTGCGGGTCCTCGTGGCTCTGGGCCTCGGGGAGCATGGTCCCGCGGGCGGCGAGCAACGCGCGGACGCCGTCCTCGCGACGTCGTCCGTCCACGTACGTACGGTAGTCACCGCCCATGTCGAACGGGCGCCGGTCCACCTCGGTGGCCGGGGCTACGGGCTCGAGGCGGGGATCGGTCAGCAACCGGTCGAAGAGCTTCTGCCACGCGCGGGCGTGCACCCCGGCGGTGTCGGTCACCACACCGTCCATGTCGAAGATCACGGCGGCGTACGGGGTGCGCACCATGTCCACGGGTTCCGGCGGCGACTGGCCGTCGGTGATGCGCGGCATGGAAGCGGTGAACGGGGCGGTGGGAAGAACGTTCACGGCGCGAGAACTCCTAACACGAAGGATCAGGACGTGGGGCGGGACGATGCGAATGCTCGCGCTCGCTGAGCGAGAGCGGCAGCCCGGCTGCGCTGTGACGGCTGCCGCGCGCAGGGGGTACGCACGCGGTACGGGTACACATGCTACCCGCATTCGCTCCCCTGGCGGGAGCCGCCCGCCGAGGGCCCGGACGATCCGGAAACTCTACGAGCATCGCCGCGCTCGTGCCCCCGCCGTGCTGAGGCGCAACACCGCGGCGCGCGGATATGCTGGAGCGGACCCTCCCGCGCACAAAGAAGGTGGAGCATGACGGAATCCCTGGGACACCCTGTGACCAATCAACCGCTGTCGGAGGTGGACCCGGACGTCGCACGGGCCATCGAGGACGAACTGGGGCGCCAGCGCTCCACGCTCGAGATGATCGCGTCGGAGAACTTCGCGCCGCGCGCCGTGCTCGAGGCGCAGGGCTCGGTGCTCACGAACAAGTACGCGGAGGGCTACCCTGGCCGTCGCTACTACGGCGGTTGCGAGTACGTGGACGTCGTGGAGAACCTCGCTCGCGACCGCGCGTGCGAACTGTTCGGGGCGGATCACGCGAACGTGCAGCCGCACTCGGGCGCCCAGGCGAACACCGCCGTGATGGCCGCGCTCATGCAGCCCGGTGACACCCTCATGGGGCTGTCCCTGGCCCACGGTGGGCACCTGACCCATGGCATGAAGATCAATGTCTCGGGCAAGCTCTACAACATCGCCGCGTACGAGGTGGACCCGGACACCTACCGCATCGACATGGACAAGATGCGCGAGCAGGCACTGCAGGCCCGGCCGAACGTGATCGTGGCCGGCTGGTCCGCCTACTCGCGCCAGCTGGACTTCGAGGCGTTCCGCTCGATCGCGGACGAGGTGGGTGCCAAGCTGTGGGTGGACATGGCCCACTTCGCGGGTCTCGTGGCCGCGGGGCTGCACCCCAACCCCGTGCCCCACGCGCACGTGACCACCTCCACGGTGCACAAGACCCTCGCGGGCCCGCGCTCCGGTGTGATCCTCGCGGAAGCGGACCTCAAGAAGAAGGTCGATTCCGCGGTGTTCCCCGGCCAGCAGGGCGGGCCCCTCATGCACGCGATCGCGGCCAAGGCCGTGGCGTTCAAGATCGCCGCCACCGAGGAGTTCCGCGAGCGCCAGCAGCGCACGATCGAGGGCGCGCAGATCCTCTCCGAGCGGTTGAACTCCCCGGATCTCGCGGAGCACGGTGTGTCCGTGCTGACCGGCGGCACGGACGTGCACCTGGTCCTCGTGGACCTGCGCAACTCCGAGCTGGACGGCAAGCAGGCCGAGGACCTGCTGCACCAGGCGGGGATCACGGTCAACCGCAACGCGGTACCGTGGGACCCCCGCCCGCCCATGACCACGTCCGGGTTGCGTATCGGGACCCCGGCGCTCGCGACCCGCGGTTTCGGCGCGGGCGAGTTCGAGGAGGTCGCGGACGTGATCGCCGAGGCCCTCAAGCCCGGTGCGGACGTCTCCGCCCTGCGCTCGCGCGTGGACGCCCTGACCGAGCAGTTCCCGCTGTACCCCGGCCTCGAGGAGTGGTGAGATGACGGCCCAGGTCCTCGACGGCAAGGCGACCGCGGCCCGGATCAAGGAAGAACTGACCGAGCGCGTGACCGCACTGCGCGAGCGGGACGTGGTGCCCGGTCTCGGGACCGTGATCGTGGGCGACGATCCCGCCTCGCACTCGTACGTGGCGGGCAAGCACCGCGACTGCGAGCAGGTGGGGATCGCCTCGATCCGTAAGGAACTGCCCGCGGACGCGTCCCAGGAGGAGCTCGAGCGCGTCATCGACGAGCTCAACGACGATCCCCGGTGCACGGGGTACATCGTGCAGTTGCCCCTGCCGCCGCACATGGACACCAACGCCGTGCTCGAGCGCATCGATCCCGCGAAGGACGCCGACGGGTTGCACCCCACGAACCTGGGGCGGCTGGTGCTCAACGTCAACGAGCCCATCACGTCCCCGCTGCCGTGCACGCCGCACGGGATCGTGGAGCTGCTCACACGTCACGGGGTGGACCTCGCGGGGCGCCACGTGCTGGTGATCGGCCGCGGTGTGACCGTGGGTCGGCCCATCGGTCTGTTGCTGACCCGCCGGGAGATCAACGCGACCGTGACCCTGGCCCACACGGGCACCCGCAACCTGCCCGAGCTGCTCGCGCAAGCGGACGTCGTGGTGGCCGCGGCGGGGCGCCCGCACATGATCGGGGCGGACCAGATCAAGCAGGGTGCCGTCCTGCTCGACGTGGGTGTCTCCCGGGTCGAGGACACGGAGACCGGCAAGAAGAAGCTCACGGGGGACATCGACCCGGCCGCCGCCGAGCGCGCCTCGTGGCTGTCGCCCAACCCCGGGGGCGTGGGTCCCATGACCCGGGCCATGTTGCTCGTCAACGTGGTGGCGTCCTGCGAACGGGCCGTCGAGTCGGCCTGATCCCGTAGCCTTCCGGTCACGACGCCGCGCGGCCGTCTCGTTCGTTCGAGCCGGCCGCGCGGCGTCGTCGTCCCCGGGGTCGTGCGGCACGCGGGCGGCCGTCAAGCCCGGGAGTCCGCGGTCCGAACACGTGCCGGGAACGAGGTGCGCGGGGCTCAGCCCCGGGATGGCTCCTCGGGGGTGCGTCGGCGCATGTCCGCGATCCCGATCCCCATGGCGATCAGCACGATCACAGTGATCACCGCGAAGCTCGCCGTGAACGCGGCATCCCAGTCGGCGCGGGCGAGCACACCGAAGGCCACCGCCGTGATCAGGGCGGTGCCGATCGCGGTGCCCATACGCTGGCCGGTCTGCAGGACACCGCCGGCGGCACCCGCGAAGCGCAGGGGCACGTCCGCGAAACTCAACGTCTGGTTGGGTGCCATGACCGCGCCCTGACCCGCGCCGATGAATGCGAGCGATACGTAGAACAGGGCGATGTGCCAACCCCAGTGGGACATCCCGTACGCCACGAGCACGGACAGCACGATCCCGAGCAGTGCGAGGCTCATGCCCGCGAGCACCACGCTGCGACCCCAGCGCAGCACCGCACGCCCGGACAGCGGCGCGATCAGGGCGGAGAGGATGGAGGCTGGCAGTCCGAGCGTCCCCGCCTCGAGGGCGGTGCGGCCCAGGCCCTGCTGGGCGTAGAGGGCCACCACGATCCAGATGCTCGTGACCCCCAGGAAGTAGACCGAGATCAGCAGCGCGCCGTAACTGAAGCTCGCGGTGCGGAACAGCTCGAGGTCCACCATGGGTGCCCTCCCGGCGCGCTTGTACCGCTTCTCCCAGCGCACCCAGCCGTAGACCAGCAGCACGCCCGCGGGCAGGGAGAGCCAGATCCACGGGCCCCACTGGGATTCGACGAACGGCAACAGCAGCGCGAGCACAGTGATCCCGAACACCACCACACCCAGGGGATCCATGTCCACCTTCCCGGGCCGTCTGCTGCGGCGGGGGAGCCACATGAACGCCAGGACGATCGCAAGCGCGGCGATCGGCACGTTGAGCAGGAACGTGGAGCGCCACCCGGCGTCCGGACCCAGGACCTGGATGAGCAGACCGCCCAGGGTGGGCCCGATCGCCACGGCCACCCCCACCACGGAACCGAACAGCCCGAACGCCTTGGCGCGCTCCCGACCCTGGAAGTACTCCTGGATCATGCCCACCGTCTGGGGGTTGAGTATCCCGGATCCGAGGCCCTGGATCACCCGGTCGATGTTGAGCACCGTGGTGTTGGGCGCGAGACCGCACACCAGAGAGGCCCCGCGAAGACCGCGATCCCCGCGATGAACAGCTTCCGGCGGCCGAACACGTCCCCCGCGCGGCCGCTGGCCCCGAGCAGCACCCCGAACGCGAGCGCGTACCCGGTGAGCACCCACTGGAGTGCCGAGGAACTCGCCCCCAGCTCCTGCTGGATGGAACTCAGGGCCACGTTCACGATCGAGACGCTGATCAGGGACATGAACAGGGGAGCGAGCAGGACACACAGGATGCGGCGTCGTTCGGCGGGGTCCAGGGCGGGGGAGTCGTCCCCGGGGGAGCGCGGAGAGCCCGCGGAAGATGTGCTCACCCTCTCTTGATACCCCCTCGGGGCCCGGTTGTGCCAAGGGGCTCGGGCGACGCCGGCGGGTCGGGTCCCCGGGGACCCGCCCGATTCGGTGCGCCCCGCGCGGTTTGAGACAATGGGCTCATGCAGCCGATCGGATCAGCACACACCCGCGCCACCGACTCCCCGGACGCTCCCCGCACCGGACGCACCGCCCTGTGGGGGACGGTGATCGGGCTGGCCGTCCTGGCCGTGATCTTCGCGGTGGCCCTGATCCAGGCCGCCAACTCCAACTCCCTGCTCGGCTGGATCCTCGCGGGGATCGCCCTGGGCTGGCTCATGCTCGCGGTGTGGGCGCTGAGCATGGTACGCAAGGCCGCGGCGTACGGCCGTGAGCAGGTGCGCCAGGCGCAGGAGCAGTTCCAGGCCCAGCACGGCCGCGCTCCCGCCGCCTCGGCGTCCGCCGGCGCGGGTCAGTCCCTGCGGGACGAGAAGCTCGCCCACGGCATGCAGGTGATCCTGGTGCAGTCCAAGGTCGTGAAGGAACAGCTCTCCGGCGCCGAGCCCGATCCTGAGCAGATCCAGCGGGCCCTGGAGACCATCGACATGACCGCGGCCAACGGGCTGCGCAGCCTCAAGGACTCCTCGAAGCCCGTGAGCGGTACGGTGGTGGACTGAGAACCACCCCGTAACGAGCGAGGAGACACAGGCACATGGCGGATTCCCAGCAGACGGTGCGCATTGCCACGGTGAACGTGAACGGCATCCGAGCGGCGTACCGGCGCGGGATGGCGGACTGGCTCGCCCCGCGCGGCGTCGACCTGTTGTGCCTGCAGGAGGTGCGCGCGCCGGACAAGATCACGCGCGAGCTGCTCGACGAGGACGTGTGGGACGTGCGGCACACCGAGGCCGCCGCCAAGGGCCGCGCGGGCGTCGCGATTGCTACGCGCCGCGATGCGTTCGACGGCGCCCTGCTCCCCACCGAGTCCCGCGTGGGCATCGGGGACGAGTACTTCGACGACTCCGGGCGCTGGATCGAGAACGACGTCCGCCTGCCGGACGGCACCACACTGACCCTGGTTTCCGCGTACGTCCACTCCGGCGAGGTGGACACACCCCGCCAGGACGACAAGTACCGCTTCCTGGACGCGATGCTCACCCGCATGCCGCAACTGGCCGAGCGCGGCGATCATGCCCTCGTGGTGGGTGACCTCAACGTGGGTCACACCGAGCGGGACATCAAGAACTGGAAGGGCAACGTCAAGAACGCGGGCTTCCTGCCGCAGGAACGGGCGTACTTCGACAAGTTCTTCGGGGACGTGGGCTACGTGGACGTGGCCCGCAGCCTCGCCGGGGACGTCCCCGGGCCTTACACGTGGTGGTCCTACCGCGGCAAGGCGTTCGACACGGACGCCGGGTGGCGCATCGACTACCACATGGCCACCCCCGGGCTCGCCGCGGCCGCCCGGAGTGCCGTCGTGGACCGGGCCGCCGCGTACGACACGCGCTTCTCCGACCACGCTCCGCTCGTGGTGGACTACCGCCTCTCGTGAGGTCCCGTGCGCCGGCGGACGACGACGCCGCTGCCCGCACCGCACCTCCCCGCCTCCCATGACCGAGAACCGAAAGAAGATGTCGACCGTGACCGAACAGAACACCGCCCCGAACCCCACACCCCGCGTGGTGTCGGGCGTGCAGCCCTCCGCGGACTCCCTGCACCTGGGCAACTACGTGGGAGCGCTGCGCAACTGGGTGGACATGCAGGACGACAACGACTGCGTGTTCTTCGTGGCGGACCTGCACTCGATCACCGCGGGCCAGGACCCGGCCACGATGTCCGAGCGCACCCGGGTCACGGCCGCGCAGTACATCGCCGCGGGCATCGACCCCGAGCGCTCCACGCTGCTCATCCAGTCCCAGGTGCCGGAGCACACGCAGTTGTCATGGGTGCTCAACTGCATCACCGGTTACGGGGAGGCCGCGCGGATGACCCAGTTCAAGGACAAGTCCCTCAAGCAGGGGGCGGAGAACACCACGGTGGGGTTGTTCACCTACCCCGTGCTGATGGCCGCGGACATCCTGGTGTACCAGGCGAACCAGGTCCCGGTGGGGGAGGACCAGCGCCAGCACCTCGAGCTGACCCGCAACCTCGCGCAGCGGTTCAACTCCCGGTTCGGTGAGACGTTCGTGGTCCCGGACGCCAAGATTCTCGAGAACTCCGCGAAGGTCTACGACCTCGCGAACCCCACGGCCAAGATGTCCAAGTCCGCGCCGTCGGATGCCGGGCTCATCCGCCTCCTGGATCCCGCGAAATCCAACGCCAAGAAGATCAAGTCCGCTGTGACGGACGACGGCACCGAAGTGCGCTTCGACCGCCAGGCCAAGCCGGGGATCTCGAACCTGCTGACCATCTACTCGTCCCTCACGGGCACCCCGGTGGACACCCTCGTGGCCGAGTACGAGGGCAAGATGTACGGCCACCTCAAGGTGGACCTGGCCGAGGTGGTCACCCAGACCCTGGACCCCATCCAGAAGCGCGCCCAGGAACTGCTCGACGATCCCGCCGAGCTGGACCGGCTGCTGGCCCGGGGCGCGCACAAGGCCCGGGAGATCGCGGCCCGCACGGTCACGGACGTCTACGAGCGGATGGGCTTCCTCCCCGGCGCGTGAGCCGCCGGGCGGGGCCCCGTGCGGCACGCCGTGTGGCGCCAGGCGCCGTGGGATAGTCTGGACGGGGCCGACCTGAGGAGGATCGTGTGAGCGAGGGACATCCTTCCCCCACCGTGCGCCCGGGCCGGGTGTACGCGGGTGTGGTCATCCGGTTGCCCGAACCCATGGGCCAGGAGTTGCAGGACTGGCGTTCGTCCTTCGGGGACGCGCAAGCGGGCACGGTCCCCGCGCACATCACACTCATGATCGCCGAGCGCGTGGAGGACTGGGCGGACCTCGTGTCCCACATCCGGGAGGTTGCCGATCGCTGGCAACCGTTCCACGTGGAGATCCGCGGCACGGGGACGTTCCGACCCGTGACCCCGGTGGTCTATCTGCGCATCGAGGGCGGTCACGACCAATGCGTGCAGTTGCACTGCGATCTGAGCGAGAACCACCTGGAGTCCGCGTCCCCCTTCGACTTCCACCCCCACGTGACGCTGGCCCACGGCACCACGGAGGAGGGGCTGGACCGCGCCCAGGACGTGCTGCGCACGTACCACGCGTCCTTCCTGGTGGACCACATCGACCTCTACGAGGGGGACGAACACGGTGCGTGGCACGTGAGGGACCGCATCCCCTTCGGCGGGGCCGGCACGGACGACCGTGACGCACACTGACCCGCCCCCGGTGGTCCCCGCCCTCACGGACCGCACTGGACTGCTCGCGGAACACCGGCGCCTGCGCGAAGTACGCCGACAGCTCGCCGCCGAGGGGGCACCCCTGGGCAGGCGGGCCGGCGCCCTGGGTGCGTGGTTCTTCGCGCGGTTCATGTCGGTGTTCCCCGTGCGCGTGGTAGCGCACTACATGTTCCACGGCGGGCCGCTCATGTCCGCCGGGCTCGCGTACCAATTGCTCTTCGCGTCCTCGTCCCTGCTGGTGATCTGCTTCGCAGCACTCGCCACGTTCCTGGGAACCGACTCGCCGCTGCAGCAGACGCTCGTGGCGGGCCTGGTGCAGAACATCCCCGGACTCCTGGACGTGGGGGACGGTAACGGGGGAGTCATCCCGCTGAGCCTGCTCGAGAACACGGGGCCCTTCACCGTGGCCTCCACCGTGGCGCTCGCGGTGCTGTTGTTCACCGCGTGGCGCTGGGTGGCCGGGATCCGGCTGGCCACGCGGCGGATGTTCGAACTGCCGCCCGCCCCCGGGGTGCCCGTGGCGGCCGTACCGCGCGATCTCGCGTGGCTCGTGGTGATCGGGATCCTGCTGCTCGCCTCCGCGACCGTGAGCGTCTTCGCGTCCGGCGCCGTGGACGGGATGCTGGGGTGGCTCGGTCAGCTCGGTCTCACGCGCCTGCAGCCGTGGTTGGACGGCGGGGCCAAGTCCGCGGTCACGCTCGGCGTGGGTCTGCTCGTGGACATCCTGATGAGTCTGGCTCTGGTGAGCGGGGTCGCCCAGCTCAAACTGCATCGCAAGGCCCTGCTGGCCACCATCGTCACGGGTGCCCTGGGCTCGCAGGTGCTGCGCTACGGCGGCAGCGAAATCATCGCCCGCAGCGCGGACAACCCCTATCTGCTCTCGTTCGCGGTGCTCGTGGGTGTACTGCTGTGGTTCAACCTCTACGGGCAGGTTCTGTTGCTCGCGGCCGCCGTGGGCGCGCTCGTGCAGGCGGACATCCGAGGGGCCCGCGCCCAGCCGGAGCGCGAGGACCGGGCCGTCACGGTCGTGGCGGCGACCTCCCTGCCCGATGCCGCTCGGGGCCTCGGACACGCAACTCCCGTCCGCTTCGACAGGCCGGCGGCGGGCAGCAGCCCCGCGGCAGGTAGTGGCCCCGCGGCGTCGTCGTCGGAGAGCTGAAAGCCCGGGAAAGACCGCGGCCCCGGGATCCACGAGGGATCCCGGGGCCGCGCCGCGGTTGTGCCACGAGGGGTCACAAGGCGGAGGCGAAGACCGCCTTCTTGACCTCGGCGATGGCCTTGGTCACCTGGATGCCGCGGGGGCACGCCTCGGTGCAGTTGAAGGTGGTGCGGCAGCGCCACACGCCTTCCTTATCGTTGAGGATCTCCAGGCGCATGTCACCGGCCTGGTCACGCGAGTCGAAGATGAACCGGTGCGCGTTCACGATCGCGGCCGGGCCGAAGTACTGCCCGTCCGTCCAAAACACCGGGCACGAGGACGTGCACGCGGCGCAGAGGATGCACTTGGTGGTGTCGTCGAAGCGCGCGCGGTCCTCCTGGGACTGGAAGCGTTCTCCGGTGGGGGTGTGGTCCTCGTTCACCAGGAACGGCATGATCTCGCGGTAGGACTGGAAGAACGGTTCCATGTCCACGATCAGGTCCTTCTCGCACGGGAGGCCCTTGATGGGCTCCACGAGGATGGGCTTGGACAGGTCCAGGTCCTTGAGAAGGGTCTTGCACGCGAGCCGGTTGCGGCCGTTGATGCGCATGGCGTCCGAGCCGCACACGCCGTGCGCGCACGAGCGGCGGAAGGACAGGGAACCGTCCAGCTCCCACTTGACCTTGTGCAGGGCGTCCAGCACGCGGTCGGTGCCGTACATGGTTAGGTTCCACTCGTCCCAGTGCGCCTCGGAGCTGAACTCGGGATCATAGCGGCGGACCTTGAGCACCACGTCGTACGTGGGGATCGACTCCTCGCCCTTGTCGCCGGGCTTCTGAGCGTCCTGGGTCTGGTTCTCGGTGGCTGCAGTGGACATCAGTACTTACGCTCCATCGGCTCGTAGCGGGTCATGATCACCGGCTTGGTCTCCTGCCGGATTCCCGCGGTGGGGGACGACGGGTCCTCGTACACCATGGAGTGGACCATGAAGTTCTCATCGTCTCGGTTGGGGAAGTCCTCGCGGAAGTGACCACCGCGGGACTCCTCGCGGTGCAGGGCGGCCACGGACATCACCTTGGCCAGCTGCAGCAGGAAACCCAGCTCCACGGCCTCCAGCAGGTCCAGGTTGAACCGCTTGCCCTGGTCCTGGATGGAGATGTGGGAGTAGCGCTCCTCCAGAGCGGCGATGTCGTCCAGGGCCGTCTGGATGGTCTCGGCCGTGCGGAACACCTGCATGTTGGCGTCCATGGTGTCCTGCAGGTCCTTGCGGATGGCCGCGACCTTCTCGTCACCGTGCGGGCTGCGCGCGTTGTTGAGCAGCGCCTCGGTGCGCTCGGTGGCGTTGTCGGGGATCGGCAGGAACTCGGCGTCCCGCGCGTATTCCGCGGCGTAGATTCCGGAGCGCTTGCCGAACACGTTGATGTCGAGCAGCGAGTTGGTGCCCAGACGGTTGGAGCCGTGCACGGACACGCACGCGACCTCACCGGCGGCGTAGAGACCGGGAACCGTGTTCTCGGAGTCCTGGAAGACCTCGCCCTTGATGTCGGTGGGGATGCCACCCATGCAGTAGTGCGCGGTGGGGAACACGGGCACCGGCTCAGTGTAGGGCTCCACACCCAGGTAGGTGCGGGCGAACTCGGTGATGTCCGGGAGCTTGGCGTCGATGTGCGCCGGCTCCAGGTGGGTCAGGTCCAGCAGGACGTAGTCCTTGTTGGGGCCGCAACCGCGGCCCTCACGGACCTCGTTGGCCATGGAACGGGCCACGATGTCACGGGGGGCCAGGTCCTTGATGGTGGGGGCGTAGCGCTCCATGAAACGCTCACCCTCGGAGTTACGCAGGATGCCACCCTCACCACGGGCGGCCTCCGAGACCAGGATGCCCAGGCCCGCCAGGCCCGTGGGGTGGAACTGCACGAACTCCATGTCCTCGAGGGGCAGGCCGTTGCGGAACGCGATCGCCATGCCGTCGCCCGTGAGGGTGTGGGCATTGGACGTGGTCTTGAAGACCTTGCCCGCGCCACCGGAGGCGAAGATCACGGACTTGCACTGGAACACGTGCAGCTCGCCGGTCGCGAGATCGTAGGAGACCACACCGGCGGGGCGGCGGCCCTCCGGGGTGTCCACCATGATCAGGTCCAGGACGTAGTACTCGTTGTAGAACTCCACGTTGTGCTTGATGCACGTCTGGTAGAGGGTCTGCAGGATCATGTGACCGGTACGGTCCGCGGCATAGCATGCGCGGCGGACGGGGTTCTTACCGTGGTCGCGGGTGTGCCCACCGAAGCGACGCTGGTCGATCTTGCCCTCGGGGGTGCGGTTGAAGGGCAGTCCCATGTGCTCCAGGTCCAGTACCGCGTCGATGGCCTCCTTGGCCATGACCTCCGCGGCGTCCTGGTCCACCAGGTAGTCGCCACCCTTGACGGTGTCGAACGTGTGCCACTCCCAGTTGTCCTCCTCGACGTTGGCGAGGGCGGCGCACATGCCGCCCTGGGCCGCACCGGTGTGGGAACGCGTGGGGTAGAGCTTGGTCAGTACGGCAGTGCGGGCGCGCTGGCCGGATTCAATGGCGGCACGCATGCCGGCGCCGCCGGCGCCGACGATTACCACATCGTACTTGTGAACCTGCATACCAGATGTTCTTTCTATGTGGGTGAGTGGGAGAAGTATCGGGTCCCGGCCGCTCGGGCCGGGACGACGCACGACGGCGGAGCCGGGGGCTCCGCCGTGGCCGCGATCACGCTCCGGGGCAGAAGGACGCCAGCAGCGCGGGGTCCGCACCGGCGGGGCACGGCTCGAAGGTGAAGATCACCATGGTGCCCAGCAGGATCACGAAGCCCGAGGCCACGAAGAGCAGCACCTTGAGCCAGAAGCGGGTGGTGTTGCGATCGGCGTAGTCGTCGATGATGGTGCGGATACCGTTGGTGCCGTGGAGCATGGCCAGCCACAGCATGACCAGGTCCCAGACCTGCCAGAACGGGTTGGCCCACTTGCCGCCCACGAATCCGAAGTCGATCGCGTGCACGCCGTCTCCCACCATGAGGTTGACGTAGAGGTGACCGAACACGAGCACGAGCAGCACCACGCCCGACATGCGCATGAACAGCCATGCGATCATCTCGAAGCTGCTGCGGGACGAACCGGCGCGGTTGTACTTCACGCCGTCTACCTGAAGGTCCCGGCTGCGGGGGACGCTGATCTTGGTCTTGAGAGGAGTGCTCACGGAATTAACCCCCGAAAACGACTGAGAGGTGACGGATGAGGAACGGGATCATCACGATGACCCAGAGGGCGATGACGCCCCAGAGCAGACCCTTCTGGTTCTTGGTCCCGCCCTTCCAGAAGTCGATCAGGATGATGCGCAGGCCGTTGAAGGCGTGGTAGACGATCGCGGCCACGAGGCCGGCCTCGCCGAGACCCATCACGGGGTTCTTGTAGGTCGCCATCACTGCGTTATACGCCTCGGGGGATACACGCACGAGAGCGGTGTCGAGGACGTGGACCAGCAAGAAGAAGAAGATGGCCACGCCGGTAATACGGTGGGCGACCCAAGACCACATGCCGTACTGGCCGCGGTAAAGGGTGCCCCTGGTTGAGTTCGCCACGGAATGTCCTCCCTGTGTCGCTCGTCGTCGTGCGCACCGAAGAATGGTCGAAGAAGAAGGCAGCGTTCTCGCGCGAGTGCACGGCGATGGCGGAGCCCTGGCTGGCTCTGTCATGGATGATGCGGTAGTTCTCGTCAAAGATACCAGCCCCCCGCACATTTCCTGACAACGTGTCTGCAAGTGTGCCCCCCGGAATAGCGCGGAATTAGCGCATTGTTCTGTGTCTGAATCGGCTCCGGCCGTGCGCCGTCCGAACGCCCCGCGAGCGGCCGTCAAGCGGCCCCCAAGCGGCCCGTGATACGCGCCCGAGCGGCCCCACGACCTCCGTGCGTAGGGTCCGCCGGCGACGTCTCACGGGGCCTTCGAGGGACCCTCTCGCCCGGGTGCGGGGTCGGGCCCGCGAAGGCTCACGGGAAGTCCCCGTGGGCCGGCCGGCCGCGTCGTGCGTGGGCACACCCGGCCCGTGTGCGGCCCGTACCCCGGGATGTCACGGGTGACGCATCCAGGGCCGCCGGGGGAGGGGGCCGTACACTGACCGTCGTGACTCCGCCATTGCAACGTTTCCATCCGTTCATCCCCGCGGGCGGGGTGGGTTCACGGCTGTGGCCGCTGTCCCGTGCGGATGCCCCCAAGTTCCTGCTGGACCTCACGGGCTCCGGCTCGTCCCTGCTGCGGGCCACCTTCGACCGACTCGCGGGCCTGTCCGCCGGCCCGGTCATGGTCGTGACCGGACGCTCCCACGCCGGGGCGGTGCAGGAACAGCTGCCCGAGCTCACGGCGGACGACCTCGTGCTCGAGCCGTCCCCCAAGGACTCCGCGGCGGCGATCGGCCTCGCGTGCACGCTCATCGAGCGCCGCGACCCCACCGCGATCATCGGTTCGTTCGCGGCGGACCACGTGGTGGAGCCCGCCTCGGCGTTCCAGGAGGTCGTCAAGGAAGCGGTGCGGGCGGCGGACACCGGACGCATCGTCACGATCGGGATCACGCCGTCGTCGCCCGCCACGGGCTTCGGCTACATCAAGGCGGGGCAGTCCCTGGGACTCGATCAGGCACCCCACGCGCTCGCCGTGGAGCAGTTCGTGGAGAAGCCGGACGAGGAGACCGCGCGCGCTTACGTGGCCAGCGGGAAGTACACGTGGAACGCGGGCATGTTCGTGGCGCCCGTGGGTCTCATGCTCTCCTACCTGCGCCGCAGCGAACCCGAGCTCGCGCGGGGCCTGGACCGAATCGCGGACGCGTGGGAGACCCCCGAGCGGAACGCCGTCGTGGACGAGGTGTGGCCCACCCTGACCAAGACCGCGATCGACTACGCTGTGGCCGAACCCGCCGCCGCGGCCGGGGACGTGGCCATGGTCCCCGGGGACTTCACGTGGGAGGACGTGGGGGACTTCGCGGCGATCAACCGGCTCAACAAGGTGGACCCGCGCACGGACGCGCCAGTGTCCATCCTGGGCCAGAACAACCGTGTGCTCACGGACGAGTCCTCCGGGATCGTCGTGTCCGACACGGGGCGGTTGATCGCGCTAATCGGCGTGGCGGACATCGTGGTCGTGGACACCCCGGATGCCTTGCTGGTCACCACGGCCGAGCACGCGCAACGGGTCAAGAACGCGGTGGACTCCCTCAAGCGCAACGGCGACACGGACGTCCTGTGAGCCCCGCCGCCGCCCGCGCTGAATCACCGCGCGGGGTCACGGCGGTACTGTGACACACATGTTGGATCTGCCTCTGCCGTCCGCCGACGACATCGGACTGCCCCCGGCCATCGGCCCCCTGCTCTCGCACTACCTCCCGGACCTCGTGCGCTTCCGCCGGGACATCCACAAGCACCCGGAACTGTCCTACGAGGAGTACCGCACCACGGACCGGATCGTGCACGCCCTCGAGGCCGCCGGGTTGCACCCCGTGCGCTTCGAACGCACCGGGTGCTACGTGGACGTGGGTCGCGGACCCGTGATGGTGGGCCTGCGCGCGGACATCGACGCCCTGCCCATCCTCGAGGACACGGGCCTGGACTACGCGTCCGTCAACGAGGGCGTGATGCATGCGTGCGGTCACGACATCCACACCACGGTCATGCTCGGGGTGGCCCGCGTGCTCGCCGACGTGCACCGTTCGTCCCCGTTCGCGGGCACCGTGCGCGTGGTCTTCCAGCCGGCCGAGGAGAAACTGCCCGGCGGCGCCCTGACCATCATCAAGGAGGACGTGCTGGCCGGCGTGCCGCGGATGTTCGCCCTGCACTGCGAACCCAAGGTGGACGTGGGCCAGGTAGGCACGCGCATCGGGGCGATCACCTCGGCGTCGGACACCATCCGGATCGAGCTGTCCGGACGCGGCGGGCACACGTCCCGCCCGCACCTGACCGAGGACCTGGTCTACGCGATGAGCCAGATCGCGATCAACGTGCCCGCGGTGCTCTCCCGCCGCGTGGACGTGCGCTCCGGGGTGGCTGTGGTGTGGGGTCAGATCCACGCAGGTGTGGCACCCAACGCGATCCCCATGTCCGGTTTCATGTCCGGGACCATGCGCTGCCTGGACGCGGACGCGTGGTCGCGCGCCGGGGACATGCTGGACGAGGTCGTGGAGCAGGTGGCCGCACCGTACGGCGTGAACGTGGACCTCGAGCACATCCGGGGTGTGCCGCCGGTGGTCAACGGCGAGACCGAGACCACCCTGCTGGAGATCGCCGCGCGAGCGGAGCTGGGGGAGGAGAGCATCCTGCTGGTGGAGCAGTCCATGGGCGGGGAGGACTTCGCATGGTTCCTGCAGCACGTCCCCGGCGCCATGATGCGCCTGGGGACCCGGGCTCCCGGCGGCCGAACCTACGACCTGCACCAGTCCGACTACGCCCCTCAGGAGGAGGCGATCGGCTGCGGCGTGCAGGTCATGGCCTCCACGGCGTTGCGCGCCATCCGCTTGCGCGTGCGCGAGCTCGCGGGCGCCACGACGACGCCGCACGCCCCGCAGCCCTGACACGCCCGCGGTGAGCGTACTGCTGGGTACTTCCGGGGCTACACTGAGCTGACCTATGACCCGTCTCACTGCACGGGTCACCGCCCGGGGGCACGGGCCGGTGACCCGTGCACTGTGTTCCCGGGTCACGACCCACATCTGATCCCAGCCCGACCGGAGGACCTCATGACCACTCGACGCTTGCGCACCCTGGGGACGCTTGGCCTGGCCGGGGTCACCGGCCTGGTCCTGGCGGGTTGCGGTGCCGCCCCGGACAACGCCGGCGACAGCAGCGCCCAGGCCTCCGACTTCAAGGGCTGCATCGTCTCCGACGACGGCGGTTTCCAGGACCGTTCCTTCAACCAGAGCTCCTATGAGGGCCTCAAGGCCGCCGAGGAGCACAAGGGCATCCAGATCAGCCAGGCCGAGTCCCAGTCCGAGACGGAGTTCGAGCCCAACCTGACCTCCATGGCGCAGCAGGGCTGCAACCTCACGGTCTCCGTGGGCTTCCTGCTCGCGGACACCACCAAGAAGGTGGCCGCGGCCAACCCGGAGAAGCACTTCGCGATCGTGGACGACAACTCGATCAAGGCGGACAACGTCAAGCCCATCGTCTACAACACCGCCCAGGCGGCGTTCCTGGCCGGGTACCTCGCGGCGGGCACGTCCGAGACGGGCAAGGTCGCCACGTACGGCGGCATGGACATCCCCACCGTGACCGTGTTCATGGACGGTTTCGCGGACGGGGTGAAGTACTACAACGAGAAGAACAAGGCGGACGTGCAGGTCCTCGGGTGGAACAAGGACTCCCAGAACGGCACGTTCCTGAGCTCGTTCCAGGACTCTTCCAAGGCCAAGACCGTCACGCAGAACCTCATCGGCGAGGGTGCGGACGTGGTCCTGCCCGTCGCCGGCCAGGCGGCCCAGGGCACCGTGGACGCCGTGACCGAGGCCAACCGCAGCGGCAAGAACGTCCGGCTGATCTGGCCGGACACCGACGGCTACGAGACCCTGGACGCCGGCAAGGAGTTCCTGCTCACGTCCGTCCTCAAGGAGATGTCCACCTCGGTCGAGGACGTCGTGACGCAGGCCGCGGACGGCAACTTCGACAACACCCAGTACGTGGGCACGCTCGAGAACGGTGGTGTGGGCCTGGCCCCCTACCACGACCAGCAGGACGAGGTCAGCGAGGACCTCGACAAGCAGGTCCAGCAGCTCAAGCAGGACATCATCGACGGCAAGGTCACGGTGCAGTCCAAGAACGCCCCCACCGCCTGAGCGGGCGGGCCCGGCAGGAGCAGAACAGTGCAGTTGAAACTGACGGACGTCACCAAGAAGTTCGGTGACTTCACCGCCAACAACCGTGTGAACCTCACGGTGGAACCACATCAGATCCACTGTTTGCTCGGTGAGAACGGCGCGGGCAAGTCCACGCTCATGAACGTGCTGTACGGGCTGTACGAGCCCACGTCCGGCACGATCGAGATCGACGGCGCGCCCGTCAGTTTCTCCGGCCCCGGCGATGCCATGGCGGCCGGGATCGGCATGGTGCACCAGCACTTCATGCTGATCCCGGTCTTCACGGTCGCCGAGAACGTGGCCCTGGGTCACGAGAACACGCGCGGGATGTCCCTGGACCTGGAGACCACCCGGGCCCGGATCCGGGAGATCTCCGAACGCTACGGCTTCGCGGTGGACCCGGACGCCGTGGTCGAGGACCTGCCCGTGGGCGTCCAGCAGCGGGTCGAGATCATCAAAGCCCTCGTGCGGGACGCCAAGGTGTTGATCCTGGACGAGCCCACGGCCGTGCTGACCCCCCGGGAGACGGACGAGCTGCTCGAGATCATGCGGCAACTGCGGGACAACGGCACGTCCATCGTGTTCATCTCCCACAAGCTGCGCGAGGTCCGGGCGGTGTCGGACGTGATCACCGTGATCCGCCGCGGGGAAGTGGTCGGACAGGTGGGCCCTGAGACGTCCACGGATGAGCTCGCGGCGCTCATGGTGGGCCGTGACGTCTCCCTGACCGTGGCCAAGGACACCGCCCACACCACCGGTACCTCGCTCGAGGTGCGCGGGCTCACCGTGGTGGGGGACAACGGCGTCGTGCTGCTGGACAATGTTGACTTCGACGTCGCGCCCGGCGAGATCCTGGCCGTGGCCGGTGTGCAGGGCAACGGACAGACCGAGCTCACCCAGGCCCTCGTGGGACTCGAGGAGCAGGTGAGCGGTTCCGCGCGCCTGGACGGACAGGAACTCGTGGGGCTGCGCACCCGGGAGATCCTGGCCAGCGGTGTGGGTTTCGTGCCCGAGGACCGTTCCACGGACGGGCTCGTGGGCACCTTCACCGTGGCCGAGAACCTCGTGCTGGACCGCTACCGGGAACGGGAGTTCGCGGCGGGACCGTCCCTGCGCCTCGGTGCGATCAGTGGGCACGCCGGCTCTGAGGTGAACGAGTACGACATCCGCACCGGATCCGTGGACTCTCCGGTGGCCACGCTGTCCGGCGGCAATCAGCAGAAGGTCGTGATCGCCCGCGAGCTCGGGCGGCCCCTCAAACTGTTCGTGGCGTCCCAGCCCACGCGCGGTGTGGACGTGGGATCCATCGAGTTCATCCACAAGCGCATCGTGGCCGAGCGGGACAAGGGCACCGCGGTGCTCATCGTGTCCACCGAACTGGACGAGATCTACGCACTCGCGGACCGCATCGCGGTGTTCTTCCACGGTCGCCTCATGGGTATCGTGGGCCCGGACACCCCGCGCGAGGCCCTTGGGCGCATGATGGCCGGTGAGCCCGCGGACAGCGTGCTGCCGCCCGCGCCGTGGGATCACTCGCACGACGACGGCGGGTCCGCCGCGGCAGCCACCGACCGGTCCCCGGCGGGTGCCCCCGCGGGCGGCTCGACGGCCGCACCCGCGACCGCTCCCGCTCACGCGGGCGACGCCGCTGCCGTCACCCTGGATGGTGACGGCCTCGATCCCGGCGCCCACCCCACCGACCGAACCACCGACCGACCCGAGGGGAACCGCACGGCATGAGCGCGTCCACCGCACCGGCCACCTCCGATCAGGTCTCGGCCCCGCCACCCACCGAACTCTCCGCCGAGGACCCGCGCCGCACCCTGCTGGGCTCCACCCTGCAGTCGGTGCTCGCGGTCGTCGTGGCGCTGATCCTGGGCGGGCTGCTGATCGCAGTCACGGACGAGCGCGTCCGCCAGGCCGCCGGGTACTTCTTCGCCCGCCCCGGCGACACGTTCTCCGCGATGTGGCGAGCGGCCTCGAGCGCGTACATCGCCATGTTCTACGGCGCGGTGTACAACCCCAACGGCAGCACGCTCGCGGACCGGTTGTACCCGCTGACCGAGACCCTGACCGTGGCGACCCCCCTGATCCTCGCGGGTCTGGGCGTGGCCCTCGCGTTCCGGGCCGGGCTGTTCAACATCGGCGCCCAGGGACAGATCCTGATCGGTGCCACGCTCGCGGCGTGGGTCGGTTTCGCGTGGCAGTTGCCCGTGGGACTGCACCTGCTCGCCGTCGTCGTCGCCGGCGCCGCGGGCGGTGCCGTGTGGGGCGGGATCGTGGGACTGATCAAGGCGCGCACGGGCGCGCACGAGGTCATCCTCACGATCATGCTCAACTACGTGGCCCTGAACCTCGTGGCGTGGTTGCTCACGCTGCCGGGGTTTCAGCGCGAGGGCTCGTCCAACCCCATCAGCCCGCCCGTCGCAGACACCGCGATGTTCCCCAAGCTGCTGGGTGACCACTTCCGGTTGCACTGGGGCTTCGTGGTGGCCGTGCTGGCCACCGTGGCCGTAACGTGGCTGCTCAACCGTTCCACCGTGGGCTTCGAGCTGCGCGCCGTGGGAGCGAACCCCCGCGCCGCGCGTACCGCGGGCATCTCCGTGACCCGCGGGTTCGTCGTCGTCATGCTCCTCGCCGGCCTGTTGGCCGGGCTCGCGGGTACCGCGCAAATCGCCGGTACGGAACACTCGCTGACCTCGGGCGTGGCCGCGTCCTTCGGCTTCGACGCGATCACCGTGGCCCTGCTCGGCCGCTCGCGCCCGTGGGGGACGTTCTTCGCGGGCATCCTCTACGGGGCCTTCCGCGCCGGTGGCGTGACCATGCAGTCCATGACGGGGACCAACATCGACATCGTGCTGGTCGTGCAGTCCCTGATCGTGCTGTTCGTGGCGCTGCCCCCGCTGTTCAAGTTCGCCACCCGTCGCTCGCAGGAGGCCGCCGCGTGAGTACCGCTATCACTTCGCAGCCCTCCGGTCCTACGTCCGGATCCCCGGAGCCCGCGCCCGAAGCCTCTCTGGCCACCTCCGCCGCGAACCGCGCCGTGGGTGTGCGGACCCTGCGGCCCGCAATCGGCCTGGGTGTCCTGGCGCTCGTGTCCCTGATCGTCTTCGCGCTGAACGCCTCCGGGCAGAGCGTGGACTTCCGGTTCTCGAACGACGGCGATGCCATCCGCCTGCCCGACGTCTCCGTGCCCTCCGCCCCCTACGGTTGGGTGGTCACGATCGTGCTCGCCGCCCTCGCGGTGTACGCGGCCGTGCAGGCGCGCAAGCTGCCGCGCTGGGCGGTGATCGTGGCCGGTTTCTTCTTCGTGACCGGGTTCCTGGTGTGGATCGTGGGCACCGCCCAGACGCCCAGCATCTCCATCACGGCGTTGCTCGCCGGGTCCGTAGCACTCGCCACGCCGCTCGTGTTCGGTTCCCTGGGCGGTCTACTGTGTGAGCGCTCGGGCGTGGTGAACATCGCGATCGAGGCCCAGCTGCTCTTCGGTGCGTTCTCCGCCGCGGTCGCCGGGACCGTGGCCGGCAACCCCTGGGTGGGTCTGCTCGCGGCGATGCTGGGAGCGGTGCTGGTCTCCGCCGTGCTCGCGCTGTTCGCGATCCGCTACCGCGTGAACCAGGTGATCGTGGGCGTGGTGCTCAACGTGCTCGTCTCCGGCCTGACCGGGTTCCTCTTCGCAACCGTGCTCGAGCCCAACGCCGCGTCCTTCAACGCACCGGACCGCTTGCCGCACGTGCGCATCCCGGTCCTCGCCGAAATCCCCGTGGTGGGTCCCGTGCTGTTCGACCAGTCGGTGATCGGCTACATCATGTACCTCGCGGTGATCGTGGTGTGGTTTGCGCTGTACCGGACCCGATGGGGTCTGCGTACCCGCGCGGTGGGGGAGCACCCCAAGGCCGCGGACACCCTGGGTGTCTCGGTGAATGCGCTGCGCGTGCGCAACGTGCTGCTGGGCGGTGCGGTGGCCGGTCTGGGCGGGGCGTTCTACACGCTCGTCTCGGTGTCCGCCTTCACACGGGACATGACCGCGGGCGCCGGGTACATCGCCCTGGCCGCGCTGATCTTCGGTCGCTGGAACCCCGTGGGTGCGCTGCTCGCGTCCCTGCTGTTCGGTTTCGCGTCCAACCTGGAATCCATCCTGTCCTTCCTGGGCACCCCGGTGCCCAGCCAGTTCCTGGCCATGCTGCCGTACGTGGTCACGATCCTCGCGGTGGCGGGTCTCGTGGGCCGTTCCCGCGGCCCGGCCGCCTCGGGCGAGCCGTACACCAAGGAATGACGCGCACCGCGGTACGACGACGCCGCCGCGTGCGCCGCTCGCATGGCCACGCGGCGTCGTCGACCGGTGGTGCAAACGCGAGACCGAGCAGTTCCGGAACCGAGCAATCCTGACGTTCGAGCGACGAGGAGAGGCAACGATCATGAGTGGCACCCGCAACCCGGTGGACGAGGCCACGTGGCGCGAGCTGCAGCGTGCCGCCACGGACGCCCTGGCCCACTCCTACTCGCCGTACTCCCGATACCCGGTGGGGGCGGCCGCACTCGTGGACGACGGCCGCGTGGTCACGGGCGCGAACATCGAGAACGCGTCCTACGGGGTGACCCTGTGCGCCGAGTGCTCCATGGTGAGCGCGCTGTTCATGTCCGGCGGGGGCAAGCTCGTGGCGTTCGTGTGCGTGGACGGCCACGGGGAGGTGCTCATGCCGTGCGGGCGCTGCCGGCAGCTGCTCTACGAACACCGGGCCCCGGGGATGGAACTGCTCACGGTCAGTGGGGTGCGCAGCATGGACCAGGTGCTCCCGGACGCCTTCGGGCCGGAGAACCTGTAACCGGGGCGGAGCGACGTCGAGCCCGTCACGGACCGGCGCACGGGCCCGGTTCCCGGTATCCGTGGAGCCCACGCCACCTATACTTTGCAGGAAACCAAGCCCGGCTCTGGAAGGGAAACGAACACGTGGGTCTGAGAGATCTGTTCCGCAGCAAGAAGAACGACACCCCGACACCCCAGCCGGCTCCCGGCGCTCGCCCCGTCGACCCCGCGGCCGCTCCCCAGAGCGCGCAGGGCGCTCCCGAGGCACCGCAGCAGGCGCTGGAGAACGCGCCGCGTCGTCATGATCCGGACGCAGTCGCCCTGCCGGAGTCCGGTGCGCTGCGCAACCTCGTGGAGCTGTTGCTGTCCCGCGGCGCGGACCGTGCGCGGCTGACCCTCGTGCAGTCGGGCAACATCATGACGCACCAGACCCGCCAGGCCGTCGGGGACGCCCAGGACGAGGTCGAGAACGGCACCGTGGACCAGGGCTCGCCGCTGTTCGACGACGTCGCGGATCTCTACACCCAGGCCATGAACACCCCCGTGGGGCCGTGGCGTCAGCTGGACCTGATCGCCGCCACCCCGCACGACGGGCAGCGCGAGATCACCGTGACCTACGACTTCCCCAACGGAGAGTCCCGCACGGAGCAGTACGTGCACGGCGCCCCGGCGGAGGCGTCGCAGCATGCCCCGGTGGCCGGGGCCCCCGTCGTCGACGGCGCGCTCGCCGAGGACTCCCGGCCCGCCGCCGGGACAGTCCCGGCCGACACCACCCAGGGCGACGACGACGCCGTGCGGGTGGTGCCCGAGCACGGGCCGAGCGAACCCGTCGAGGACGGCGAGGTGCTCACGGCCAGTGACGCGGCCCCGGTCGTGCAGGACGAGTCCCTCGAGACGCCCGCGGTGGCCGATCGGGATGCCGCCGAGCTCACGGCGCAGCAGGAAGAGGCCGAGCAGCTCCAGCGGTCGGAGCCGCTCGACGAGCGGGGACAGTTCGAGCAGCGGGAGTCGGCCCTCCACGCCGAGCCCGTCGCGCAGAGCACCGAGGATCGTCCCGAGGTGATCGACGCGACCGAGGAACGGGCCACCGAGAACGAGGAGTCCAGCCCCGAGGACCTCCCGGCCCACGTGGACGAGTCCGAGTTCGGCACGGAACCCGCCGAGAACCTCGTGTCTGCCGCCTCTGTGCAGGATGCTGAGGACGACCCCGCGAGCGCACCGCAGGTCGCGCTCGCCACGGACGTGGCGCCGTCGTACCGCGGGGCCGAGCCGGAGCAGGGACTCGACCCGGACGCGTTGGCCCCGGGCAACCTCGCGCTGACCACGGGTGACGTGGTCTCCCGCTTGGCGGACGCGCAGCGGCACCTGTTCGACTCCGAGGGCACCGCGCGGGACGTCTCCACCGTGTTGATCCGCGTGCGCGCTCTGGGCACGTACTACGACGCGCTGACCCACGTGCGCCTCAACGGGTTCTGGGATCAGCGTCCGACCTTCGAGCTGGTCCCGGAGGAACTGCTCAAGGTCCAGGAGCTCAAGGACGACTCCTACGTGGAAGGCTCCGGCGCACCGCTGGCCATGATGTTCCGCTTCCGCCCGGGCGTCCCGCCCGAGGTCACGTTCGACTACTCGGACGAGGAGGCCTTCGTGCGCTATGAGCAGCGCCTGCCGGGGCAGAACTACCTCGAGGAACTGCGGATGTACCCGCGCACCGGCTCCAACATCCCCGAGCACGTCAACGACGCCCTGCAGGACTGGAACTACTGATCCATGACGTCCCGCACCATTCCCGAGGCCCCCGCCCGCACCACGGACGGGGGCTTCGGGCCACACCGCCGGATCTGTCTGCACGATCACCTGGACGGCGCGCTGCGTCCGGCCACGATCATCGACCTCGCCGCCGGGATCGGTCATGAGCTGCCCGCCACGGACCCCGCCGCACTCGGTCGCTGGTTCCGGGAGAGCGCCAACTCGGGCAGCCTGGAGCGCTACCTGGAGACCTTCGCGCACACCGTGGCCGTGACCCAGACCGCGGACGCGCTGCGCCGGGTGGCCCGCGAGTACGTCGCGGACTGCGCGGCGGACGGGATCGTGCACGCGGAAGTGCGCTGGGCCCCGGAACAGCACGTGGCCGGTGGCCTCACGCTCGACGCCGCCGTGGATGCCGTGCAGGCCGGGCTCGCCGAGGGCGTGGCCGAGGTCAAGGCCGCGGGCGGTCACCTCTCAGTCGTGCAGATCCTGTGCGCCATGCGCCACTTGGACCGCTCTCTCGAGATCGCCGAGCTCGTGGTGCGCCGCGTACGCGCCGCGGCATCCGATCACGCGGCGTCGGACACCACGACGTCGCACGGGGGCGTCCCCGGCGAACCCGCACCCGGGTCCGTGGTCGCGTTCGACCTCGCCGGACCCGAGCGTGGTTTCCCGGCGTCGGATCACCGCGCGGCCCTGGACCTGCTCGCGGAGAACTTCATCCCCGTGACACTGCATGCGGGTGAAGCGGACGGTGCGGAGTCCATGGCGGATGCGCTCACCGCCGGGCGCGCCCTGCGCCTGGGTCACGGCGTGCGGTTGCTCAACGAGGACCCCGATGCGCGGTCGCCGCTGTCCCGGTGGATCCGCGACCGCAGGATCGCGCTGGAGGTCTGCCCGTGCTCCAACCTGCAGACCGGTGCGAGCGCGGTGTGGGGGGACGGCATCGCCCATCACCCGGCCACCCGGTTTCTGCGGCACGGCTTCGCGGTCACGATCTCCCCGGATAACCGGCTCATGAGCGACACCTCCGTGGGCAACGAGCTCGAGCTGTTGCGTGAGCAGGCGGGGTGGGACGAGGCCGATCTGGTCGCGGTGCAGCGCAACGCGGCCCGCGCGGCGTTCGTGCCGCGGGCCTATCAGGAATGGCTCGAACGCCACGTGACGGGTGAGGACGCATGACGGCGCCCGAGGAACCGACACGAGAGGCGCCCGCGGGGTCTGTGACCCCGCACGATGAGTCGGCGCAGAAAGCCAGGACGGGGAACATGACCGCCCATGACCCGGCGGCGCCGGACGGAGGCTCCGCACCGGGCGCGGAGTTCGAGCGGCTGCTCGCCGTCATGGACCGCTTGCGTTCGCCGGGCGGGTGCCCGTGGGATGCCGCCCAGACCCACGAGTCGCTGCTGCGCTACCTCGTGGAGGAGAGTTACGAGGTCGTGGAGGCGGTCGAGGCGCTCGAGCCGTCCGAGCGGCGTCGTACCGAGCTCGTGGAGGAACTCGGGGACGTGCTGCTGCAGGTCGTCTTCCACTCGCGCATCGGCCAGGAACACCCCGACGGGCAGCGCTTCGACATCTCGGACGTGCTGGCCGCGGTCACGGACAAGCTCGTGCGGCGCCACCCCGCGGTGTTCCCACCGGGCGACGACGCCGCGGCGCGCCAGGCCGCGGGGACGACCGCTGCGACTGCGGGCGCCGTGAAGGCGAGCGCTGCGGACAGCACCGTTGTCGAGGGCACCACCCTGGACAGTGCCAGCCCAGGCGGCACTGGCTCGGATGTGACGGGCGCGGGCAGCGTCGTCGTCGGAAACGCGACACCGAGCGATGCGGAACTCGCCGCGCGCTGGGACGCCGTGAAACGCCGCGAGAAACCCCAGCGCACGCGGATCTTCGACGGCATCCCGCCGGCGCTGCCCGCGCTCGCGTACGCCGAGAAGGCCCTGTCCAAGGCGCGCCGGCACGGCGTGGCCGGGCTCCCGGAACCGCGCCCCGAGTCGGACGAGCAGGACCGGCAGGCGGAGGAGGATGCGCTGGGGGAGGAGTTGTTCCGCCGCGTGCAGGACAGCTCCGCGCGCGGCCTCGACGCCGAGCGCGCATTGCGGACGGTGGTGCGACGGTTCGTGCGTGACCACGACGCACCTTTATCGCCCGCACCCAGCGACGCTCGGTAGGCTAAAGACCGGGGGACCGCCCCACGGGTCGACGACCGACAAGGAGATTTTCATGGCAATGATCATTGCGCTGCAAGCCCGCCAGATTCTGGACTCCCGTGGCAACCCCACGGTCGAGGTTGAGGCACTGCTCGAGGACGGCAGCTTCGGGCGCGCGGCCGTGCCCTCCGGCGCGTCCACCGGTGAGTTCGAGGCCGTGGAGCGCCGCGACGGCGACAAGAAGGTCTTCCTGGGCAAGGGCGTGCTGGACGCCGTCCACGCCGTGGACGAGGAGATCGAGCAGGCCGTGGTGGGCCTGGACGCCTCCGACCAGCGCGCCGTGGATCAGGCCATGTTGCAACTGGACGGTACCGACAACAAGGCCAAGCTGGGCGCCAACGCGATCCTGGGCGCCTCCATGGCGATCGCCCGTGCGGCTGCGAGCTCCGCGGACCTGGAACTGTACAAGTACCTGGGCGGGCCCAACGCGCACGTGCTGCCGGTGCCCATGATGAACATCCTCAACGGCGGTTCCCACGCGGACTCCAACGTGGACATCCAGGAGTTCATGATCGCCCCGATCGGTGCTCCCACGTTCTCCGAGGCCCTGCGCTGGGGTGTGGAGGTCTACCACAGCCTCAAGTCCGTGCTCAAGGACCGCGGGCTGTCCACCGGTCTGGGTGACGAGGGCGGCTTCGCCCCGAACCTGGAGTCCAACGCCGCCGCGCTGGACCTGATCCTCGAGGCCATCGAGAAGGCCGGGTACAAGCCCGGTCAGGAGATCGCGCTGGCCCTGGACGTGGCCTCCTCCGAGTTCCACGAGAAGGGTTCCTACACCTTCGAGGGCCAGAAGCGTTCGGCCGAAGACATGTCCCGGTACTACGCCGAGCTGGTCGAGAAGTACCCGCTCGTGTCCATCGAGGACCCCCTGGACGAGAACGACTGGGAGGGCTGGGCCACGCTCACCGAGCACATCGGGGACAAGGTGCAGCTCGTGGGTGACGACCTCTTCGTGACCAACCCGGAGCGCCTGGGCCGCGGCATCGACGAGCACGTGGCCAACGCCCTGCTCGTGAAGGTCAACCAGATCGGCTCCCTCACCGAGACCTTCGACGCGATCGAGCTCGCCCAGCGCAACGGCTACCGCTGCATGATCTCCCACCGTTCCGGCGAGACCGAGGACACCACGATTGCAGACATCTCCGTGGCCGTGAACGCGGGTCAGATCAAGACCGGCGCCCCGGCGCGTTCCGAGCGCGTGGCCAAGTACAACCAGCTGCTGCGCATCGAGGAGGAGCTCGGCGATTCCGCAACGTACGCCGGCGCCTCCGCGTTCCCCCGCTTCACCGGCAAGTGAGCTGTGCGGCGGCCCCGTGCCGCCGTGGGTTCTCTGACGACGACGCCGCTCGCCCCCGTTCCCGGGGCCGGGCGGTGTCGTGCTGCGGGTAGACTGACCGAGCACGAACCACCCACGTCACCCGGGAGGCACCCATGGTCGGACCCCGCCCACGGATCCCCCGTACGGGCCCCGAACCCGCTGACGACACCCCGCGCGAACCGCGCGGCGGGCGCTCGCGGGACGCTCGGCGCAACCCTCCGCGGGACACGCAACGGTCGGCGAAACGGGACTCGCTGAGGGACACCTCCTCCCAGGACGGCGCTGGAGGCTCGTCGACGCTCGCGGCCCCCACACCCGCCCACTCGTTCAACGGGCGCCTCGTGGCCCTGATCGTGGTGGCCACGCTCATCGTGTTCCTGGCCGCGCCCACCACCAAGATCTTCTTTGACCAGCGCGCGCAGATCTCCGCGCTGCAGCAGAGCATCGCCCACGAACAAGAGCGACAACAGCAGCTCAAGCACGAGGAACAACTGTGGGGGGACGACTCCTACGTGGAGCAACAAGCGCGTGAGCGGATGTCCTACGTGATGCCGGGGGAGAACGCCTACCTGGTGCTCGGCGCGCAACCGGGCGTGCGCCAGAGCGTCGAATCCTCCGCCGAGCAGGTCGAGGCCGGCAAGCCGGCGTGGGCGGACGGGCTGTGGCAGTCCGTGGTGGACTCCGCGTACCCGCCCGAACAGATCACCCTTGAACCGCAGACCCGAGGAAGTGGCAATCAGTGACCGCAGCGGCCCATGAACACCGCCCGTCCGTGACCGATCAGGACCGCACCGTGGTGGGACACCAGCTGGGCCGGCCCCCGCGGGACGTCGTGGAGATTGCGGCGCGCTGCGTGTGCGGGAACCCGCTGGTCGTGGCCACGGCCCCCCGGTTGAGCAACGGCTCCCCGTTCCCCACGGTCTTCTACCTCACGCACCCCGTGATCACGTCCGCGGTGTCCCGGCTCGAGGCCGAGGGCACCATGTACGGCATGTCCGACCGGATCACCGAGGACCCGGAACTCGCCGAGCGGTACCGGGCCGCACACGAGCACTACCTGGAGCAGCGGCGCCGGATCGGGGAGGAAGCGGGGATCGGCGAGGTTCCCGAGATCGAGGGGATCTCCGCGGGCGGCATGCCCACGCGTGTGAAGTGCCTGCACGTGCTCGTGGGGCACAGCCTCGCGGCCGGTCCGGGGGTGAACCCCCTGGGGGACGAGACCCTCGAGCTGATCTCCGACACCTGGTCCCGGGACCACTGCGCATGCGATCCCGCGTGGCGCAGCGCGGACTGACCCTCGCACGGCGTTCGCCCCGGTGGGGTGACGTTCCCGAGGGGCGGTCCGATCATGACTGCCCCGATCACTCATGCGCGATCATGCGTGTGCCGTGACCACCGCGGGCATGGGCGGTGGCGCGTTCGCTGGTCAGAGCCCCGGGTGGGGGTCCACGGCGTGACGGGTGCGGTGCTGCAGTTCCCGCCACTGTTCGGTCGGCCCCAGTAACAGGGACAGGGTGTGCAGTTCCACGTGCGTGGGTGAGTGATCGGGCTCGTGGGCGGGTTCCCCGTCCTCGGCGATCATCCGCTGGATCATGGAGCCCGGCATGAGGATCAGGGCCACCTATCGCGCGGCTCCCGGCGGGAGTTCCAGGGGTGCGACGACCACCTGGGGATCGGCGTCCACCGTGGGTTTCACGGCGCGCAGCGCCACGTCCACACCGCCGCGCGCGGGGTCCAGCGCTCGCCCACGAGCCACGGCGCCACGATGCCCGCCGCGGCCACGAGCAACCACGAGACCAATTCGCCGTCGGGCCTGCGGCGCGGATCGCGCTCCGCCGTCCATACCAGCGATGTGAACCGCATGAGCAGCAGGGTGGAACCGGTGGCCACGAGCGGCAGGATCGAGTCCAGGCCCACTCCCAGTACGGAGATGGGTGATACGGCTTCTTTGGACACGTACGTGTCGAACGCGTCCGGGGCCAGCGGGGCGCCAGCGACGGCGGCCAGGTACGTGCCGATGTTGCCCACGAAGGACAAGAGCATGAAGGCGGTGAGCGCACCCTGGTGCCGTTCGGTGTGGCGCAGTTTGAGCTACGTCGGGGCCAGCAGGGACCCGCCGTACAGCAGCGCGGCGATCAACAACAGGGGCCGGGCCACGGCGTCCACCGAGAAGCGGGTGCCGAACAACAACCACGGGACGTCCACGGACTCGCGGTCACCGAACACCGCCAGCAGCCCGGCCGGCACCGCGGCCAGTGCGGCACATAGGGCGGCGCCGCGGCGCACGGGGGCCGCGCGCTGTGCCGGGAGCACTCCCGCGAGCACCACGACGGCGAGCACCGCGATCGGGACCAGGAACGTGAGGGCGAAGAGCATCAGCCGAGCACCCCCTCTGCGACCTGGCGGGCGATCTGCAGCGGAGCGAACTCGAGCGATGCCGCGAGACCCACGAACACGGACGCGGCCGCGGTGATCGCGGTGGGCACCAGCAGGCTGGCCGGTTCCCGCATCACGACGGTCGCGCCGGGCTGCGCGGCCGTGCTGCCGCCGGACGTCGCGGTGCTGCTGTCCGACGCCACCGGGGTGCCGTCCTCGGACGGTGTCGCCGAACTGTCCTCGGGCCCCGCGGTGCTGGTTTCGGACCCCGCAGCCGAGCCGTCCCCGGCCGTCGCAGGGGAAGCATCCTGGTCCGCCGACCCAGACCGTGCATCTGCGAGAGCTTGGTGATGCCCAGGGCCTCGGCGAACAGTCCCGCGCAGAAGAACAGGGCGATCTTCATGAGTCCCTGGTGCACCACACCGCGCGTGGTCCCCGCGAGCGTGACCAGGGAGATCCCGACCATCACGTAGCTGACGTGCGAGACCGTGGAGTACGCGAGCCGCTTCTTGAGGTCCTCCTGGCGCAGGGCCTGGTAGGAGCCGTACAGGATGGTTAAGCACGCAACGATCAGCAACGGGGTGAGCACGCCCAGTTCCGAGGCCACGTGGATCCCGTACACGTCGTCCACCACGCGCACGATCCCGGCGGTCAGCGCGATCTCCACGGTGAGCATGGCCGCGAAGGACCATTCCGGGGACCACCCCAGCCGCGCGTTACCGAGCGAGACAATCAGCGTCCCGGTCAGGATGAAACCGATCATGCCCACGATCAGCAGGGGCCGTAGCCACCGGCCGGTCAGCCGGTCCAGGGGCACCCCGGCGCTGCGCAGCAGGATGAGCGCGCCCGCCAGCACAGCCCCGGACTGGAACGCACCGCCGGAGTCCGAGCTGCCCAGCCGCAGCCACACGAGGATCATGAGCACCCTCAGACCCAGGAAGGACATGGCCTGCACGCTGCGGCGCGGGGGAGCACGGTGGCCGCGGTGGTCGCGAGTACGGCGACGCCGAGGGCCACGTCGAGGGCGGTGAGTTCGGTCACGGGGCGGGCTGCCTCGGGTCCGCGGTGCCCGGCGCGCTGGGCTCATCTGCCGTGCGGGCAGCGACGGACTCGCTCACCGTGCGAGCGGAACCCCATTTCGCCCACCGCGGGGGAGGCGCCGGGGCCGGTGATCATGCGCCGGCACCGCCTCCAAGCGGCGCGGGGCTCGTCCTCGAGCCCCGAGCGGCACCGGGGGTGCGCGCCGCGGTCAGTCGGACGACGGCCGTGAGCGAGGCCAGCCCGATCAGCACCACGGCCACGTCCGGGAATCGCGACGCCGCCGCGGGGCCCAGCAGCACGGTCAGCAGCGCCACGAGCGCGGCGCCGGTGGTACCGCTCAGCAGCAGCGACAACAGCCAACGGTCGGTGACGGGGCGGCGGGCCGTGACCACGAACGCAACCACGACATCGACCAGGAGCACCACGAAGACCGTGGTGAGCAGGATTTCGGACACATCGGCTCCTCGGATCGCGGGTCACGGGCTGCGCAGGTGATTTACGGGGGAGGGGGCGGAAGTGCCCCGCGACGCGGGTAAATTGGTGCCGGGCCGGTCAACCGGCACGCTCCCACCGAACCGAGGATCCATCACCCATGCGCGTTGCGGCCATCGACTGCGGTACGAACTCCATCCGTCTGCTCATCGCGGACGTGAAGGACAAGGACGGTCACCTCGAGCTCAAGGACAGGGTGCGCGAGATGCGCATCGTGCGCCTGGGCCAGGGTGTGGACGCCACCGGCTGGCTCGCCGAGGCCGCCCTGGAGCGGACCTTCGCCGCCGCCGAGGAGTACGCCCGACTCATCACGAAGCACAAGGTGGACGCCGTCCGGTTCGTGGCCACGTCCGCCACGCGCGACGCCGGCAACCGGCAGGTCTTCGTGGACGGGATCAGGTCCCGCCTGGGGGTGACCCCGGAGGTCGTGAGCGGTGACGAGGAAGCGGCGTTGTCATTCCGCGGCGCGCTCAATGCGGCCGCGGGTCTGACCCCGGAGGACCGCGTGCTCGTGGTGGACCTGGGCGGTGGTTCCACCGAGTGCGTCCTGGGTTCCCCGGATCACGTGATCGCCGCCCGCAGCGTGGACGTGGGGTGCGTGCGCATGACCGAACGCCACCTGGGGTCCAACCCGCCCACCGAAGAACAGCAACGTCTCGTGCTGCGGGACGTGGACGAGGCCATGGACACCGTGGCCCGCACCGTACCGCTCGAACTGACCACCCGGCTCGTTGGTGTCGCCGGGACGGTCACCACGGTCAGTGCCATGGCCATGGGTCTGAGCCGCTACGACGAGGACCGGATCAACGGCAGCGTCCTGGGCAGCGACGTCGTTATCCGGGCGTGCCGGGACCTGACCGGGATGACGCGGGAGGAACGCGCCGAGCTCGGGTTCATGCACGAGGGCCGCGTGGACGTCATCGGGGCGGGTGCGCTCGTGTGGCGCCGGATCATCGAACGTGTCTCGGACGCGACCAACGGGCGCGTCAGCACCGTCACCGCGAGCGAACACGATATTTTGGACGGAATCGCCCTGTCCCTCGCGGCCTGAGATCACGGGCCGGTCGCCGTCGCACCCCGGCACACCACCTGCGGGCGCGCGGGGGAGCGAACGCCCGCGCCGGCACCCGGTGTGGACGGGCCCGGAGCGGAAGCGAGCCGGAGTGGACGGGTCAGCGGGCGACGTCGTCGTGACGCCGGGCGGGGGCCCGGTACGTCGGCCGCCGGGAGCGGTCGAAGACGCGCGTGCAGCGCGGGAAAGCAGAGGGATCATGGGACGGCTGAGAACACGCGGCGCGCTGTCACTCGCCGCGGTGGGCCTGTTGCTCGGCGGGGCCGGTGTCGCCCCGGCGCTCGCGGTGGAACCCATGCCTGCGCCGTCGGTGCCCGTGGAGACCCCCGTGGCACCGCCCTCGAACGGCAAGATCCCCGTGGAGCCTGCGGACGTGCGCAAGGAGGAGTACTGGCTGGACGACTACGGCGTGCGGGACGCGTGGAAGTCCGCGACCGGCAAGGGCGTGAAGATCGCTGTGATCGACACCGGCGTAGACGGCTCCCACCAGGATCTACGGGGCGCGGTCGGTGAGGGAACGGACGCCTCGGGCGTGGGCCGCGCGAACGGTCAGGAGGGCCTGGGCGCGGAACCCGAACACGGGACCCTGGTGGCCTCGCTCGCCGCGGGACGCGGTCACGGACCCGAGAACCCGGACGGTCCGGGTGGCACGCGGGGCATCATCGGCGTGGCCCCGGAGGCGGAGATCCTGCCCGTGTCCCTGTGGGTGGGCAGCGAACACCCCGGCGCCCGAGACATCGACGAACAGATCCCCGACGCCGTGCGCTGGGCCGTGGACCACGGCGCGAACGTGATCAACATGTCCCTGGGCTCGAACGCCACGGGCTGGCCCCCCGCATGGGACTCGGCGTTCGCGTACGCGGAGGAGAAGGGCGTTCTCGTGGTCGCGGCGGCGGGCAACCGGGGATCGGGGCTCAACCAGGTGGGGGCGCCCGCCACGATTCCGGGGGTGCTGTCCGTGGGCGGCGTGGACCGGTCGCGCACGGCGAGTTGGGACTCGTCCTCCCAGGGCATCTCGATCGCGGTGGCCGGGCCCAGCGAGGAGATGGTGGGTGCGATCCCGGGGGACGGCTATGCCCGGTGGTCCGGGACCTCCGCCACCGTGCCCCTCGTGGCCGGGACCGCGGCGCTGATCAGGCAGAAGCACCCCGACCTCACGGCGGCTGGGATCGCCCAGCGGATCGTGGACACCGCGCACGACGCGGGAGCGCAGGGCAAGGACCCGCTCTACGGGTATGGGATCCTGGATGTGCGCGCGGCCGTAGAGGACGACGTCCGGATCTCCGACATCAATCCCCTGGGCAGCGTGCGGCAATGGATTGCGCAGAACCGCCCGCCCTCGCAGACACCCACCCCGAGCAGCTCCCCGACCCCGCCCGCGCCGGACACGCGGCAGGTGACCGGGGAGGCCACCCCACCCGTGGCGCAGGCACCCCTCAACGAGACCGGCGCGCTACCCGTGGTGATCCTCGTCAGCTTCGGGGTGATCGTCGCGGGCCTCACCGTAGCCGCGGTCCTGCACATCCGCAGGCTCTCGCGCTGATTTCACGATCAGCTCACCGGGCCGCTGACACCGCGTCGGCAAAACCGTGCCACGGTGAGTAAACTTTCGGGTATGGCTTTCAATCAACTTGCTAAGGACCGTCCGCGCCTTCTCATCGTGGGTGGCGGTTACGTCGGTTTCACACTGGCGCAGAAGCTGCAGACCCGCATTAAGGAGTCCGGCGGCGTGGTCACGGTGGTGGACCCCAACCCGTACATGACCTACCTCCCGTTCCTGCCCGAGGTCTCGGCCGGCAACATCGAGGCGCGCTCCGCCGTGATCCCGCACCGTCAGCACCTGGCCGACTGCGAGTTGATCACCGGCCGCGTGGAGAGCATCGACCACGCCAACCGTACGGTCACCGTCCACGGCATCGACGAGGGCCCCAAGTTCGAGCTCACGTACGACGAGATCGTGCTCGCCGGCGGTTCCAACACCCGCACGTTCCCCATCCCGGGGCTCGCGGACAAGGCCATCGGCATGAAGACCATCGAAGAGGCCGTGTCCGTGCGCAACTGGGTGCTCGAGCGCATCGAGGTGGCTTCCCTCACCAACGACGAGAACGAGAAGCGCAAGGCGCTCACCTTCATCGTGGTGGGCGGCGGCTACGCCGGTTCCGAGACCATCGCCGAGCTCGAGGACATGGCGCGTTCGGCCGTGCAGCGCAACGACCTCCTGAAGGTCTCGGACCTGCGCTTCGTGCTGGTCGAGGCAATGGGCCGGATCATGCCCGAGGTCTCCGAGGACCGTGCCGAGAAGGTCGTGGCCGAGATGCGCGCCCGCGGCATCGAGGTGCTGCTGAACACGTCCCTGTCCGAGGTGGACGGTGACCTGGTCAAGCTCATCAACATGCAGGACAAGTCCCCGGCCGGCGAGATGGCCACGGACACCCTGATCTGGACGGCCGGCGTGCAGGCTGCGTCCTTCGCCAAGAACAGCGACCTGCCCATCGACGACCGCGGACGCGTGCGCGTGGGCGCGGACCTGCGCGTGACCGGCGACGACGGGCCCTTCGAGGGTGCCTGGGCCGCCGGTGACATCGCCGCCGTCCCGGATCTCACGGGCGCCGGCCCCGGCGGGTTCTGCGTCCCCAACGCGCAGCACGCCGTGCGTCAGGCCGCGACCATGGCCAAGAACATCATGGCCGCGCACAAGGGCGAGCCGCTCGAGGACTACTACCACGAGAACCTCGGGTCCGTGGCGGGTCTGGGTCTGTACAAGGGTGCCGCCACCATCCGCGGCATCGACCTCGGCGGTCTGCCGGCGTGGGCCATGCACCGCCTCTACCACGGGTACGCGATCCCCACGGTGGAGCGCAAGGTGCGGGTGTTCACGGAGTGGGGCGTGAACCTACTCTTCGGCCGTGACACCACTCCGCTGCGTCACTTGCGGGACCCCCGCCGTGCCTTCCAGAAGGCCGCGGGCGCGGACGTCCCGGCCGAGAAGACGAGCCTGTAACACCCCATCGCACCGAGCCGGTGGGCCCGCGCACCCGCGCGGACTCACCGGCTCGGTCACGCCCCCATAGCCCAATCGGCAGAGGCAGCGGACTTAAAATCCGCTCAGTCTGGGTTCGAGTCCCAGTGGGGGCACCGATTCCGCACCCGCGTGGGCCCTGTTCGCTCAGCACAAACTCCCAGGTCCCTGTGACGCGTCAATGTTAGGCTGAACGAACAGCTCGCCCACGCCTCGAAAGGACGTCCCATGGCCGGCGGAAACCCACTGCTACGCGACTTCAACAAGAAGAACGGCACCGCGACCACCCCGGATATCTCCCGCGACCCCCGTTACTCACCCGAGAACCTGGAGAACCTCTACAACGCGCCCGCCGCGGGTCCGGACCGCACCGGACGCATGAGCTACGATGACGTCGTCATGCGCACCTCGCTCGTGCTCGGCTGCGTGATCGTCACGGCCGTGGTGGGTTGGGTCGCCCCGGTGCTCGCGCTGCCGGGCGCCATCGTGGGTCTCGTGCTGGGTCTGGTCAACGCGTTCAAGCGTGAGCCCAGCCCGCTGTTGATCACGCTCTACGCGCTCGCCGAGGGCCTGTTCCTGGGTGGCATCTCCCGCACGTTCGAGGGCGCCTACCCGGGCATCGTGGTCCAGGCGGTGATCGGCACCCTGGCGGTGTTCGTCTCCGTGCTGGTGCTCTACAAGGTGGGCGTGCTGCGCTCCTCCCCGCGCGTGACCAAGTTCTTCATGGTCGCACTGCTGGCCTACGCCCTGTTCGCCCTGGTGAACCTGGGCACGAGCCTGCTGGGCGGCTACAACATGCGCTACGACGCCACGATCTTCGGCATCCCGCTGGGACTGTTCGTGGGCGCGATCGCCATCCTGCTGGCCGTCTACAGCTTCGTGCTCGACTTCGAGAACATCAGCGACGGCGTCAAGCGCGGTATCCCCAAGAAGGCGGCATGGTCCGCGGCGTTCGGGCTGACCGTGACCCTGATCTGGGCCTACGTGGAGATCCTGCGCGTGCTCTCGATCATCCGCTCCATGAGCGACTGACTCCCAATCCCCGCGCGTCGCCCGGGGCCCTCAGGGCCCGGTGACGTACGCCGGAATGAGAAGCGGCGGCCCAGTGGGTCGCCGCTTCTCGCGTTGGATCGTTCACATGTAGCGGATCTCGAGCTCGCGCGGGGGCAGGTTGATCGTGCGGGCGGGGATGTTGTTGCTCGCGGCTCGTCCCACGAACAGCCAGCCCAGGATCTCCTCGTGCTCGTCCAGACCGTAGAACTCGCGCACCACGTCCCGGTCGTAGGGCTCACGATGGGACCAGGCGGTGGCCCATCCCTGCGCGTAGAACGCGGCTTCGAGGATCCCGCGGGCGGCGTACACGTCCCCGCGCTGGTCCTTCTTGGACTGCGGCAGTTCCGGGTGGTGACGGAAGATGATGGCCAGGGCCACCCCGCCCCGGGACGCCCACTGCAGGCTCCCGCGATACGCGGCCAGGACCCGGATCTTGCGACCCTTCAACCGGGGGACGGGGCCCGAGAGGGTGGGGACGGACGTGAGCCCCGCCATGGCCGCGGCCAGCAGCGACGCGGCCTGCCCGCTCGTCGCGACCACGCGCCAACCCGTGGGGCGCTCGTCGTACTTGGCGCCGGCGGCGGCCCGCAGGACGGCCTCGAGCTCCTCACGCCGCGGGGCCTCCTGTGTCAGGACGCTCGCGGGGCGGCGTTGGGACAGGACGCGCAGCAGTGTGGTGGACATGACGCCCATTTTGTCACCCTCGGCCCCGCACGCCGGTACCAGCACGCTGCGCGATGGTGTCATGATAAGGGCATGTCATCCAGTGTTACGACGTCCCACGCGGGCTCATCCCCGAACCCCGTGGTCAAACGTCCCCAGTCCGACACGTCCTCCGAACTCGTCACCCAGCACGACGGCGCGTCGCCCCCCTCCACGGGGCCCAACGCCCCTGACGCGCAGACCATGGTCACGACCCCGGTCCGGATCGCGGCCGCGTGGTCGTGGCGGATCTTGCTCATCATCGCCGGTGTGGGTGTGGTGGGGTGGCTGCTGAGCCACGTGTCCACCGTGTTCATCCCGGTGCTGTTAGCCGCGCTGCTCGCGGGGTTGCTCTCGCCGGCCGTCCGCTGGCTGCGCTCCAAGCACTTCCCGTCCGCGCTGGCCGCGATCACCGTGGAGCTCGGACTGATCGTGGGGGTCCTGGGCCTGTTGGTGCTCGCGGGTCAGCAGATGATCGTCGGTTTCGCACAACTCTCCGACAGCGCGGTGGCCGGTTTCCAGCAGTTGATCGGAATGCTGGAGGACAGCCCCCTCAACATCTCCACGGACAACATCAACCAGTGGCTCTCGGACATCGGGGCCACGCTGCAGCGCAACTCGGACGCCATCCTCTCCGGCGCGATGACCTTCGGCTCCACGGCGACCAACATCGTCACGGGCACGATCATCATGCTGTTCGTCCTGCTGTTCTTCCTCATGGACGGCGAGAACATCTGGCTGTTCCTGGTCAAACTGTTCCCCCGCCGCGCCCGCCCCGCCGTGAACGGTGCCGGGCGCAAGGGCTGGATCTCGCTCGCGCAGTACGTGCGCATCCAGGTGTTCGTGGCGTTCGTGGACGCCGTGGGTATCGGGCTTGGTGCGTTCCTGCTGGGTGTGCCGCTGGCGCTGCCGATCGGTGTGTTGGTGTTCCTGGCGTCCTTCATCCCCATCGTGGGTGCCGTGCTGACCGGTGCGGTGGCCGTCCTGGTGGCCCTCGTGGTGATCGGGCCCGGTATCGCGCTCGCCATGCTCGGTGTGGTGCTGCTCGTCCAGCAGGTCGAGTCCAACGTCCTGCAGCCGCTCGTGATGGGCAAGGCCGTGGCCCTGCACCCCGTGGCCGTGTTCCTGGCGGTGGCCGCCGGTAGCGTGCTCTTCGGGATCGCCGGTGCGCTGTTCGCCGTGCCCCTGATGGCCATGCTCAACACGATCATCCGCTACCTCGGCAGCCGCGCCTGGGAGCGGGACGAGGAGATCGCGTGGCAGCCCTTCATGTACCCGTGGGAGATCAAGAAGGCAGCCAAGAAGCAGGACCTCACGCGCGAACAGGTCATGGCCCAGCTGCAGCGTTTCCGCGGCAAGCGCCATCGTGAGCGCCAGAACGCGGAGAAGAAGCGCGAGGAGAAGCACAAGAAGGAGACCAAGCACGACGCCACGATCGAGCCCGACGAAGTGGGCTCGGGGGACTCCCGGAACGTCTAGTCCCGCGCGGCGTAATACCATGAAAGGCGGCGTCCTCACTCCGGACGCCGCCTTCCGTGTCTCCGTGCCAACCCCTGCGGTCGTGATCCACCCCGGGTTCGCGCATTTCGAACGAGCCGCAACGGCCGACTACCACGAAAGAAGTTCTCTGTGGGCCTCACTGATTTGCCCGTCTCGGTGGCCGACGTCCGCCACGCCGCGCAGCTGCTGGACGGGGTGATCGAGACGACGCCGCTCGCGCACTCCCGGGCGCTGTCCCGCATGCTCGGCTCCGAGGTCTACCTCAAGTGCGAGAACCTCCAGCGCGCCGGGTCGTTCAAGGTCCGCGGCGCGTACGTGCGCATGGCCCAGCTCTCCGACGAGGAGAAGCGACGAGGCGTCGTGGCGGCGTCGGCCGGCAACCACGCGCAGGGCGTGGCGCTCGCGGCGGCGAAACTCGGGATCGCGGCGCGGATCTACATGCCCCACGGAGCGGCCCTGCCCAAGATCGCGGCCACCCAGGACCACGGCGCCGCGGTCGTGCTGCACGGGTCCAACGTGGACCAGGCACTCGCGGAGGCCCAGCGCTACGCGGAAAAGACCGGCGCGGTCTTCGTCCACCCGTTCGACCACCCGGACATCATCGCCGGCCAGGGCACCCTGGGTCTCGAGATCCTCGACCAGCTGCCCACCGTGGACACCGTCATCGCCGGTGTGGGCGGGGGAGGGCTGCTCGCGGGAGTGTCCGTGGCGCTCAAGGCCAAGGCCGAGGAACAGGGCAAGGACATCCGGGTCATCGGGGTGCAGGCGGAGAACGCCGCGGCCTACCCGCCCTCACTCGCCGGGGACGCGATCGTCACGCTGTCCAAGGTCTCCACCATCGCGGACGGCATCGCCGTGGGCCGGCCCGGACAGTTGCCGTTCAACGTGATCCGTCACCTCGCGGACGACGTCGTCACGGTCTCCGAGGACTCGCTCGCCCAGGCGTTGATCTTCATGCTCGAGCGCAACAAGATGGTCGTGGAACCCGCGGGTGCCGTGGGTGTGGCGGCGATCCTCGAGGGCGCGCTCAAGCGTGAGTACCCGGATCTGAGGACCACTGTCGTGCTGCTCTCGGGCGGCAATATCGATCCCATGCTGATGCTCAAGGTGATCCAGCGGGGTCTCTCCGCGGCGGGGCGCTACATGACCATCAAGATGATGCTCACGGACCGCCCCGGTGAGCTCGCCCAGATCTCGCAGATCATCGCGGACATGGACGCCAATGTGACCGGGGTGAATCACACCCGGATCGGGGGCTCGTTGTCCATGGGGGACGTGTCCATCACGATTGACATGGAGACCAAGGGCCACGGGCACTGCGATCAGGTGATCGATGCCCTGGAGTCCCACGGCTACCGACCCGTGGTGGTGCACTGAGCGGGAGGTGACCCACGCGGTGCGCGTGCGTCAGCGGCGTCGTCCGCGCCGGGCCGTGAAGTACGTGACGAACGCGGCCACGAAGGTGGCGAACCACAGGATGTTGCGCAGGCCGCCGGTCGCGTTCAGTGCGGGGTCGTCCTGACCCAGGAAGTGCACGACGATCGCGGCGATCCCCAGCAGCGCGGTGAGGACGATCAGCGGGACCGTCCACGAGTTGGGGGTCCGGTTCCAGTGTGTGACCACGGGGGAAACTCCTAGCGGGGCTCGACGGGGCGTGCTTCGATCCTACGGGCCGCACCCGGGCGACTCCTGGACCGTGTCGAGCCGCGTACGACTCCTGGGCCGCATCGGGTCGCGCACGACGAAGGCCACCTCGCACGTGCGAGATGGCCTTCGTGATGAACCGGGGTCGATCAGCGGCTGAAGGGCTTGGCCTTCAGGATCTTCACCGTGATGTCCTTGCCGTTCGGGGCCTTGTAGCTCACGGTGTCACCGACCTTGTGGCCGTTGATCGCGGCACCCATGGGAGAGCGCTCGGAGAAGACCTCGAGGTCCGAACCGCCGGTGAGGTCCTCGGCGACCTCGCGGGAACCCATGAGGAAGGTCATCTCGTCGCCCGCGATCTCCGCGGTCACGACCATGCCGGCCTCGATCACGCCGTCGTCCGCGGGGGCCTCGCCCACCTGGGCGTTCTCGAGCAGCTGGGTCAACTGGGCGATCCGGCCCTCGTTCTTGCCCTGCTCCTCGCGTGCAGCGTGGTAGCCGCCGTTCTCCTTGAGGTCCCCCTCGGAACGCGCCTGTTCGATCCGGTCCACGATCTCCTGGCGGTACGGCCCGGAGATGTGGTCAAGCTCCTTCTTGAGCCGGTCGTAGGCTTCCTGGGTGAGCCAGGCTCCCTCATTAGTAGCCACGGTGCCTCCGTTCTCTGGTGTCCGTCGCCCTGACGGACACGTGTAGAAAAACCCCGCCCCGGGGCGAGCCGAGTGGCCCAGCGCGTCCGGGTCGGGGATGTGATCTCAGTCCAGTCTAGTGGAGTCCGCGCCCGCGGCCCAAAGCGCGTGCGGGGGTGCGGTGGGTCGTGCAATCCGACGTCATGGTTCCCGTCACGGATGTGGCCGGTCCGAAGCTGCGCGGATGGTCAGTCAGGAATTACCCGACCACCGCGGGAGGGTCAGCCAGCACTCTCCCAGCACGAGTCGACCCCCGCCGTGGTGGCCAGGTTCGTGGTGCGCAGGGGCACCCGGTGGGTGCTCGTGCGGCCGTTGAGTTGGTCGTCCGGCAATTGGCCGATCGTGACCTCGGTCCAACCCACCACGGCGTACTGCTCGTTGAGTGCCTCCACCGCGCACGTGACGGTCTGGTCGGGGTCCTTGGTGAGGTCGAAGTCCGCGTACACGTGCCCCGAGTCCGTGATCTGGAAGCTCACGTCCTTGAACACGGGCCGCTGGGAGTTGCCCCACACGATCCACACCACGAACAGCGCCGCCACCAGCGTGGCCGCGGCCGCGATCAGCATCCAGCCACGGGTGCTGGGCCCGCGGCGGGGGGAACGGGCGACGGCGCGGTGTCCGGTCCCGTAGCGCTGTGCGAGCGCCCGCTGGGTCGCGGAGGTGCCGGGGGCAGTGGCGCCCGTCTCCGGCCGGGAGGTAGGCCGGGGCGTCGCAGAACTCATGGCGACCACTGTACCCAGCGCGCGTGTGTGGTTTCTGGGAGGCCGGTCGCCGTGCGGTGCGCGGCAGCCGTGATGGGCACGACAGCTCCGGCAGCACGAGCGGCGTAAGATACCGGGGATTGCATTTTTCCCGCGATGACGTCTTGGAGGCATCCGTTCGGTGACGGATTATTCACAGCTTCGATTGTTGGCCATCCACGCCCACCCGGACGACGAGTCCAGCAAGGGTGCCGCGACTATGGCACATTACGCCCAGCTGGGCGCGCGCGTCATGGTGGCCACGTGCACCGGTGGCGAGCGCGGCTCGATCCTCAACGCCGAGATGGAGGGGGACGTCTGGGCCGAGCGTGACCTGCCCGGGCTGCGTCGTCACGAGATGGCCGCGGCCGCGAAGGCCCTGGGCGTGGAGCACCGGTGGATCGGGTTCACGGACTCCGGTCTGCCCGAGGGAGATCCGCTGCCTCCGCTGCCGTGGGGGTGCTTCGCCCTGCAACCGCTCGAACGCGCCGCGGCCCCCGTGGTGCAGCTGGTGCGTGAGTTCCGCCCGCACGTGATTCTGAGCTACGACGAGAACGGCGGTTACCCGCACCCGGACCACATCCAGACCCATAACGTGGCCATGGAGGCATACCAGCGCGCGGGGGACCCGCAGGCGTACCCCGAAACGGGTGAGCCGTGGACCCCGTCCAAGCTGTACTACGACCGCGCGTTCAACGTGGAGCGGTTCATCGCACTGCACGAGGCCCTCGAGGCCCGCGGACTGCAGTCCCCGTACGCCCAGCGCATCGCCGCGATCCAGGAGTCGGACCCGGAGGGCCACCGCCCGCCCATGCCGCGCCACGAGACCACCACCAAGATCGAGTGCGCGCACCAGTTCACCGTCCGGGACGCCGCCCTGAGCAGCCACCGGACCCAGGTGGACCCCAAGGGCCTGTTCTTCGCGGTCTCCGCCGAGACCCAGGCCGAAGTGTGGCCGTGGGAGGACTACACGCTCGCGGAGTCCCGCGTGGAGACCTCCCTGCCCGAGACGGATCTGTTCGCGGGCGTCACCGACGCCGCCTCGACCCCCCGGAAATGAGCCTTCCCGTGTCCACGCTGCTGACCGTCCTGACCGCCGCGACGCCGGCCCCGAGTCCGGAGAACACCCTGCGCCCGGGGTTGGACCCCAGCCAGGTCTCGCCGGGCCTCGTGGGCTTCCTCATGACGTTCCTGCTGGCCGCCGCCGTGGTCCTGCTCGTGATGGACTTCAACCGCCGTAACCGGCGACTGCGCTACCGCGCCCAGTACGCCGAGCAGCGCGCCGCGGAGGATCACGTGGGTGGCTACGCGGACGACGCCGCGGCGTCGCCGTCGCGCACGTCCCGCACCGGTGGGTCGAGCGAGGGCGATGTCGCCCGCCCGCCTCGCGCGGGTGACCGCCGGGACGGTCCGCCCCGCGACTGACTGCCACAGGCGCCCCGTCCTGCGCCTGAACCCGACGGGCGCCCCGCTCCGTGCCAGACTCCGACGGGCGCCCCGCTCCGTGCCAGACTCCGACGGGCGCCCCGCCCCTGGGAGCGACGCACCACCCGGTGGCGGGCAACCGCGACCAGAGCCGCGCCTCATGACCCTCGAGCCGTGAGCCCCCGGGCTGTCATCCCCGCTCCCGTGTGAGACCGTGGGGTATGTCCAATCGTCTGGCCCACTCCACGAGTCCCTACCTGCTGCAGCACGCGGAGAACCCCGTGGACTGGTGGGAGTTCTGCCCCGAGGCCTTCGAGGAGGCCCACGCGCGGGAGGTGCCCGTCCTGCTGTCCGTGGGCTATGCCGCGTGCCACTGGTGCCATGTGATGGCCCACGAGTCCTTCGAGGACCCGGAGGTGGGCCGCTACCTCAACGAACATTTCGTGGCGATCAAGGTGGACCGCGAGCAACGCCCGGACGTGGACTCGATCTACATGGCGGCCACCCAGCTGCTCACTGGTCAGGGCGGCTGGCCCATGACCGCGTTCCTGACCCCGCAGGGCAGGGTGTTCCATGCCGGGACCTACTACCCGCCGCGTCCCGTGCAGGGGCGGCCGTCCTTCATGCAGGTCCTGCGGGCCGTCGCCGAGGCCTGGACCGAGCGCCGTGACGAGGTGTTGCGCGGGGCCGAACAGGTCTACGATGCGCTGTCCCGCCACCCCGAACTCGTGGACCGGATGCTCGCCGACGCGGGTCCGTCGGTCGTGCGCGTGGAGGGTGGCGAGGCCGCCGAGGACGCCGCGGAACAACTCACGGGAGCCTGGCTCGACGGCCTCGAGGTCGCCCGGGACGCCGCCCACGAGGGCTTCGGAACCGGCGCCAAGTTCCCGCCCTCGCCCACCCTGGACGCCCTCACGCGCATTGCGAGCCCCGCGCACCGCGATGCCCTGGCTGGGGATCCCGCGTCGGCGAGCGCGCACGCTGCTTCCGGCCACGACGACGCCGCGGCGCAGCACGCGCGCACCGCACGTGATCTGTTGTGCGCCACGCTCGACGCGATGGTCACGGGGGCGCTGCAGGACCATGTGGGCGGCGGGTTCTTCCGGTACTCGGTGACCCCGGACTGGTCCCTGCCCCACTACGAGAAGATGCTCTACGACAACGCCCAGCTGCTCGGCGTGCTGGCGCGCACCGTGGCGCTGCTGGAACGCACCGGCACGGACGCCACTCGCGCGGCCCGTTACCGCCGGGCCGCAGAGCTGCTGGTCGAGTGGCTCGAACGGGAGATGATCACCCCCGAGGGCGCGTTCGCCGCATCCCTCGACGCGGACAGCGATCCCGCGTCCGACGAGCCGCATGCCGAACGTGAGGGCGCCTACTACACGTTCTCGGGTCACGCCGGAAGCCCCGCAGGGGGTCGCCCCGCGCCGGCCACGGCGGCCTGGGGTGAGGCGGGTGCGGTCACGGGGATCCTGGACGAGTCCGTACGGCAGGAGCTGTGGCAGCGGCGGATCACGCGCACGGCGCCCCACCTGGACGACAAGATCGTCACGGCCTGGAACGGCATGGCGCTCACGGGACTCGCGGACGCGGGTGTGCTGCTGGGGCACCCCGAGTGGGTCGAGCTGGCCGCCACGGCCGCCGGTTTCCTGTGGGAACGGCACCGGGACTCCGCCACCGGACGCATCACGCGCACGTCACGCGGCGGCGTCGTGGACCCCCACGAGGGCCAGCTCGAGGACTACGCGCGCTTCGGCGCCGGGCTGCTCGCGCTGTACCGGGCCACGGGCGAGACCGCGTGGTACGAGCGCAGCCGCGCGCTCGCCGAGGTCGCCGTGAAGCGTTTTGTGCGCGGGAGTACCGTGCTCGAGTCCGCTGAGGTGGACCCCACCCTCGCGGCGGCCGGGGCCACGGGCCGTGCGGAGCCGTTCGACGACGTCGCCGCGTCCAGTTCCGCGGTGCTCTCCCGGTGGCTCACGGAGCTGTCCCAACCGACGATCGGTGAGCGCCAGACCCGGGAGGTGGTCGACGCCGTGACCGCGCCCGCGACCGGGGTGGTCCTCAAGGCCCCCACGACGGCCGGGGGCATGGTGTCGGCCGTGCTGGCCGACGAGCACCCCCCGGCCCTGTTGCAGGTCGTGGACACGAGCGCCGAGCAGTGGCGCGAGACGCTCGACGCGGTCGGTGCGGCACGCGTGATGGATGTCCTGGTCCTGGACGGGAATGCGGCGCCGTACGGGGTTCCTGCGGCATCGGAACCCGGCTACACGGTGTGGTTGTGCCGGGACGGACGCTGCGAACTTCCCGTCCATTCCATGCCGGACGTGAGCGCACTCGTCACCCGGATCCGCGCGGAGCGGGGCTGAGCGCACCGGGGCGCTGCGTCGTCGTCGGCATCGCGTGGACGACGCAGACGTCACCGCGCCGAGCGGTCCCCGCACGCCGAGCGCCGTCGGATCTCTGACCGGGGCGTCGCAAATCGCTCACGCGGCGAACATCGCGAACATGATCGCGATGTAGTGGCAGACGAAGCCGCCGATCGTGCACGCGTGGAAGACTTCGTGGAAGCTGAACGTCGCCGGGAGCAACCGGGGGCGCCTGGTCGCATAACACACCGCGCCGGCGATGTAGAACACGCCGCCGCAGATCAGCAGGACGGTCGCGGGGACGTTCACCGCGAAGAACGCCGGGAGGTAGAGCAGGGCCAGGCACCCCATGATCACGTAGAGCGGGGTGTAGAGCCATCGCGGCGCGCTCATCCAGAACACACGGAAGATCACGAGCAGGGCACCGATCGTCCAGATCACGCCGAGCAGGATCGTGGCGCCCCGCACCGGGAGGAAACTCACGGCCAGGGGCGTGTACGTCCCGGCGATGATCAGGGCGATGTTCGAATGGTCCATCCGCCGCAGCACCGCGTTCATGCGCGCGCCCCAGTAGAAGCGGTGGTATACGGCCGAGGTACCGAACAGCATGATCGCCGTGATGGTGTAGACCAGACATGCGAGACGCAGCTCCACCGTGGGTGCCACGACGATGGCCACCACACCCAGCACCGCGGCCACCGGGCTGAAGCCCGCGTGGATCCACCCGCGCCAGGACGGTTTCTTCTCCACCGTGAGGGGACCGTTACGCGTGTGACGCACGATCGTCACCGGGCCGGGAACGGTGCGCTTCTCGGTGCGTTCGTCTGACATGGTGGACACCACTGCCTCTCATGGGTGCCCCGCGGACACGGAGCTCGGAGGTGCTACTGGATTGGGTCTGCCCTACAGGTAGTTTAGGGGTGTGAATCCGTGTGGACCGGGCCGACTCAGGGGAGGAATGACGCTGTGAAACTTCCCCGTGTCATGTATTCCTTCTACGAACACCGCTTGGCGCGCACCCTCACCGCGGACGAGTTGCCGCATCACGTGGGTGTGCTCGTGGACGGCAACCGCCGGTGGGCGCGCCAGTTCGGGGCCACCACGGAGGAGGGCCACCGGGCGGGCGCACGCAAGATCGTGGAGTTCCTGCGCTGGTGCCACGAGCTGAACATCCAGGTGGTCACCCTTTACATCCTCTCCACCGAGAACCTCAACCGTCCGCGCGAGGAACTCACGGCCCTGCTGGAGATCATTACCAACCTCATGTGCGAGCTGCAGGAGGAAGGGATCTGCCGGATCCAGCCCGTGGGTGCCCTGGGAACCCTCCCGGAGAAGCTCCAGGAGCAACTGCTGAACAGCGCACAGCGCACGGTGGACAATCCCGGCCCCCACCTGAACATCGCCGTGGGGTACGGGGGGCGGCAGGAGATCGTGGACGCGGTACGCGAGGTGCTCACCGACGCCGACGCCCGCGGTGCGTCGCTCGCGCAAATGGCGCAGGAGCTCAGCGTGGAGGACATCTCCGCACACCTCTACACGCGCGGGCAACCCGATCCCGACCTGCTGATCCGCACCTCCGGCGAACAACGCCTCTCGGGCTTCCTGATGTGGCAGTCCGCATACAGCGAGTTCTACTTCTGCGAAGCGCTGTGGCCGGACTTCCGCCGGGTCGACTTCCTGCGGGCCCTGCGCGATTACGCGCGCCGTCAGCGCCGATTCGGGGGCTGAGCCAGCCCTACCGGTCCCGCTCACGGGCCCGTGGCGGATGTTCACGCGCCGTTCACCGGTGGGGCGCGCCACCCTTGATCGACCTCCCTAGCGTGAGAGGTGCCGGACACACCGGCCAAGGACTCCGCAGTGAAAGGGCCCCATGAGCATCGACACCCCCGTAACCCCCGTCCGATCCGGCGCGCTCGAGGAGGACGGCTCCGCGGCCGGTGTGCGCACGTACGTGATCGACACGTCCGTGCTGCTCTCGGACCCGCGCGCCGTGTTCCGCTTCGCCGAGCACCGCGTGGTGCTGCCCGTGGTGGTGATCACCGAGCTCGAGGCCAAGCGCCACGACCCGGAACTGGGGTACTTCGCGCGCAAGGCGCTGCGGTTGCTGGACGACCTCCGCGTGACCCACGGCGGCCTGGACCGGCCCGTGGACCTTGCGGACGGCGGGTGCCTGCAGGTGGAACTCAACCACGTCGCGGACACGGTGCTGCCCCAGAGCTTCCGGCTGCGGGACAACGATTCACGCATCCTGAGCGTGGCCGCGAACCTCTCCGGCGAGGGCCACGACGTGTGTGTGGTGTCCAAGGACCTGCCCATGCGGCTCAAGGCCTCCGCCCTGGGACTCGCCGCGGAGGAGTACCGCGGTGAGTGGATCGGTGGTGACGACGCGTACACGGGCGTGGCCCACCTGGACGTCGCGGAAGACGTCGTCTCCGGCCTCTACGCCGAGGGCCGCACGGAAGTGCCGGGCGCCCGGGAGCTTCCCGTGAACACGGGTCTGGTCCTGCGCTCGTCCGCGGGCAGCGCTCTCGCCCGGACCGAACCGGACGGGCAGGCGCGCCTGGTCGCCGCGGACCGGGATGTGTTCGGGGTGCAGGGACGCTCGGCCGAACAGCGGTTGGCCATCGACCTGCTGACCGACCCCGCCGTGGGCATCGTCTCGCTGGGCGGTCGCGCGGGAACGGGCAAGTCCGCGCTCGCGCTGTGCGCCGGGCTCGACGCCGTTCTGGAACGCCGGGAGCACCGCCGGATCATGGTGTTCCGTCCGCTCTACGCGGTGGGTGGCCAGGACCTGGGCTACCTCCCCGGCACCGAGGAGGAGAAGATGAACCCGTGGGGTCAGGCGGTCTTCGACACGCTGTCCTCCGTGGTCTCACCCGCGGTCGTGGACGACATCGTGGCGCGCGGGATGCTCGAGGTGCTGCCCCTGACCCACATCCGCGGGCGGTCCCTGCACGACGCGTGGGTCATCGTGGACGAGGCGCAGTCGCTCGAACGCAACGTGTTGCTCACCGCCCTGTCCCGGATCGGGCAGAACTCCAAGGTGGTGCTCACCCACGACGTCGCCCAGCGGGACAACCTGCGGGTGGGACGTCACGACGGCATCATGGCCGTGGTCGAGGCGCTCAAGGGTCAGCGGTTGTTCGGGCACGTGAGCCTCACGCGCTCCGAGCGTTCACCCATCGCGGCCCTCGTGACCGACCTGCTCGAGCGCCAGGACGTGTGACCCGGCGACGCCGGGCCGGGAGGGCGGCGTCGTCCCCCGCCCGGCCTGGTCGTCCCGAGCCCGCGGCGTCGTCGTCAGGTCCGAACGGGCTGCGCGCCCTGGACACCCGAGAAGCGCGGCCCCTGGGGAATCCGCCCGGTGCGGATCACGGGCGGCGGCTCAGGCCGGGAGCACAGGCCATGGCACGTGACGGGAGACGTCCGTGAGGTTGAAGTCCTGTTGCGTGAACAGGTCGTCCAGTTGGTATTCGTCCACCGCCTCGATCACGAGTCGGTGGCCCTGACCCGCGTACGGTCCGCGCAGCACGTGGGAGTAGACGCAGACGCCGGTCGCGGTGTCCACCGCGATCCGCGTGGGACCCGGGGCGAGCGGGTGGTTCGCGGTCACGGGCCGGTAGCGCACGCTGGGCTCCACGGTCGCGCACCACACCCGGCGTTTGGCGAAGGCCCCGGCCACCACAGAGGACAACTGCGAGGGGCGCTGCTCCGGGAGGTAGGGCGGGGTGGGCGCGGGGCCCACGCATTCCACGGGGTCCAGGATCGCCTGCCAGCGCCCGCCCCCGAAGATCGGGTCCCCGTAGGCAGCCTCGGGGCGGCGGAGCACGAGGCCGTCGTCGTCGTAGACCGGTGAGACGAGCGCGGGAGGCAGCAACCAGGAGCGGGACGTGTCCGTGACGTAGAAGTCGTCCCGGGAGCGTTCGAGGGACGTACTCGCGTACAGCACGTCGCCCTGCAATGTCTCCACGCGCACATCGGAGGGCCGGCGCAGCCACACGCGCACGGGGTGGGCGGCGGTGTCCGGATCCTCGCTCACCCAGTACAGCGTGAACCGCACCGTGTCCCAACGCCACGGGGAGGACCGGCACAGCGCGGCGAAGGACTCCTCGGACACGGTTGATCGGGCGGGCCTGTTCTGCCAGGGAGCGATCATGGGCCCAGTCTACGAACCCGTGCTCCACATGGGCCGCCGTTCATGACCCGCACCACAGCGGGGTGCCTAGGATGAGTTCATGCTTCAGCCCGACACTGCGGGCATCGGCGGATTCGTGGGGGCGCACCTGCAGGAAGCCACGGTCGGCGCACAGCTGGCCGCGGTGGCCTGCGCCCTGGCCGTCATGGTGCTCGCATGCACAGGAGTGTGGCTCGCCGCCACCGACATCCGATACCACCGCCTGCCGGGGCGGGTGGTGCGCCCGCTGTATCCCGTGACCGTCCTCCTGTTGGGCGCCTCCGCCGTCCTCGCCCACGACACCGTGCGCCTGTGGTGGATGCTGTGGGGTCTGCTCATCATGAAGGGACTCTTCCTGGCCCTGCGGTTGATCAACCCCGCCGGCATGGGAATGGGGGACGTGCGGCTCGCGGGGGTCCTGGGGCTGCTCACAGGATTCTCGTCCGTGACCCATACGGTGCTCGCGCTCGCGGCCACGTTCGTGCTGGCCGGGCTGTTCTGCGCCGTACTGCTGATCCTGCGCCGCGCCCGGGCGAGCAGTCGCATCCCCCTGGGGCCGTTCATGATCGTGGGAAGCTTGGGTGTCGTGGCGTTCCTGTGAACGCCGCCCGCGCAGTCGTACCCACCCAGGAGGAGACACCCGTGCCCGTTCCCGAGTTCATCGCCCACCTGCGCCGCAAGATCGATCACGACCTGTTGTGGTTGCCCGGGTGCACCGCCGTGGTCCTGCACGAGGGCCGGGTGCTGCTGGGGCGGCGCGCGGACAACGGGAACTGGGGTCTGATCACCGGGATCGTGGAACCGGGGGAGGACCCCGGGGTCGCCGCCCGCCGCGAGTGCCTCGAGGAGACCGGCGTGGAGGTCACGGTGGACGACCTCGTGCGGGTCAAGGCCGGGGACGTCGTCGAATTCCCCAACGGGGACCGCTGCCAGTTCCTGGACCACACGTTCCTGTGCAGTTACGTCTCCGGCGAGGCGCGGGTGGCGGACGACGAGTCCCTCGCCGTGGGCTGGTACCCGGTGGATGAGCTGCCTCCCATGCCGGAGCACCAGGCCGACCGGCTACGGGCCGCACTGGAGTTCACGGGGCGCACGGGCTTCGAGTGCTGACGTCACGGCCGCGCCGAAAGAATCGGGCACGTGAGACGCCCCGGCGGTGCACCCGGGGCGAGGGGGGCGCGGAAGCAGATCACCCGCCCCTCCAGGGAGCCGTCGGGCACCGGTGGCTCAGGCCAGTTCGGCCTCCGTGGCCCGTCGTACCAGGCCGTAGCGGCGGCGGAACTCGCGCACACCGGCGTCGTCGGAGGGACGCAGCTCCCGGCTGGCGGAGCGTGACCACCGCGGGAACTCGCCCGCGGCCCACGCCTCCTGGCGGGCGGCGCCGAGCGCCACGTACTCGCCGGTCTCCAGCACCGCCACGGGCATGCCGAGGGTGTCCGGGAAGACGCTGCACAGCGCCTCGGACTTCGCCCCTCCGCCGATCAGCAGGACGTGCTGGACCACGTCCACGCCGCGCAGGATATCCAGGCAGTCCGCCAGGGAGTCCGCCACGGACAGCACCGCGGAGCGCGCTAGGTTCTCGCGGGTCATCGACGCGCGCGTCATCCCGCCCAGCCGCCCGGAGGCGCTGGAGCGGTCAGTGGTGAACTCTCCACACAGCATCAACGTCAGCCAGTCGTGGGGGAGCATGACACGCTCCACGCGGGCGGCGGCCTGCGGTTCGTTCTCCCGCAGCCACGCGAGCTTGGACAGCGTCATGGACGGGACCGGGGCCATGACCAGCTGATTCATCCATCACTGGATCCCGTGCTCTTCGATCATGCGGGTGGCCTGGGGGTCTCTGCGGATGTCGTTCCACAGTAGGGCGTCGTGGACGGGGTTCCCGTCCCCGTCCACCGCGACCATGCCGTGCTGCTGGCCCGCGACGGGGACGCCCACGACGTCGTCGTGCTCGGCCACGCCCGCCTCGCCCCACGCCCCACGCCGCACGCAGCGCGTCGCGCGGCGGGGTCCTCGTTCGTGCCGTCCGGGTGCGGCGCGCTGGCCGAGGTCACGGTCCGGCCGGTGGCCGTGTCCACGACCGGCACCTTGCAGGACTGGGGGAGTCGATGCCGACGACCGTGCTGGTCATGGTGTCCGCTCTGAGGGCGAGGAAACGGCCGGTGAACGATCGTGCCGATCGGGAGCGGACCGACAGCGGGAACGGCGGGTGCCGGTGGGAGCGCCCGGCGGTTCAGTCCTCGCGGGGCGGTGCACTGGCGCGCAGAAGCTGTTCCACCTCGTCACGCAGGGCCGTGTCGCACGCGAGGTGGCTCACCAGCCCCCCGCACCGCGGCGAGGACGGCGGGGGCCCGTTCCGCTCCCGAGGCGACCCCGATCCTGTGGTGGGCCGAGCGCACCTGCGCGACGCTTGCCGAGACGACCATCCCAGCGATTGGAGTGTCCAGCTCGTGGCCGGACTCGTCAAGGAGGAGGCTGGAGATCTCCGCCACCGCTCCAGCCCGCGCCGCCGCCCGGGCCAGGTCCTCGCTCACACGCGGCCACACGGTCGAGGTGTCCGGCGACCACCCGCCGATGGCGAGCACGGCGACGTCGAGCGAGTCCGCCCGTCTCAGCGCTACGTCGATCTCGGGAGACTTCTTCAGGGCCGCGGGCTGGTCGACCACGAGGGGCGCCCACAGGGGCCGCGCGGTGCGGCTGCGAAGCTCGGCGAACAGGCGCGGTGACTCTTTCTCCGTGGTGTCGTCCGTGCGCAGGGCACCGGCGAGCTGGACGATATCGTTGTGCGGCAGCTCGGGGAGGTGCTTCACCGCGTGCTGCAGGGCGCCGGACCAGGAGATTCCGAGGGTGTCCCCGTCCCGGGGCACCCGCGTGATCTCCCGGGGAACGGCCCGGCCCAGGGCGTCCCGGTCGGCGGGCCACCTGGAACCGGGAGAGCCCGGACCGCTTGCCCAGGGAGATTTTGGAGGCGCCCTCCACGGAGTAGCCGTGCGCCAGGTTGGCGAGCAGGTGCCGACGCCGCCCGGGGTCGGTGGGCGGCCAGGGGTCCTCGGCGGTCATGGGACACCGCCTCCAATCCTGACGGGAGCGAACAGGGTCACTGCTCCCGTGATCCTATATGGTCCGGGTCACACGCTTCCGGGGCCTCGCGGCACCCGGCAGCACCGGCGCGGTGTGGTCCGGCTACGGCAATGGGGGACCCGGTGGCAGCGTGCCATCGGGTCCCCCTCCGCGTGCGCCGTCGTGAGGACGACGGCCGCCGGTCAGCCGCGCGGGATGTTGCGCAGGTTGGAGCGGGCCATGGAGACGGCCTCACCGACGCCGCGGTTGAGCACGATGCGGGACATCGCTGTGGCGAAGCCGAAGACCTGGTCCTTCTTGATCTCCGGGGGGATGGACAGGGCGTTGGGGTCGGTGATGACCTCCACCACGGACGGGCCCTGGTGGGCGAGTGCGGTGGTGAACGCGGACTCGAGGTCCTTGGGCTTCTCCACCCGGATGCCCTGCATGCCCATGGCGGTTGCGATCTGCGCGTAGTTCGCCTGGGGCACGTCCACGCCGAAGTCCGGTAGCCCGTCCACGAGCATCTCCAGCTTGACCATGCCCAGCGTGGAGTTGTTGAACACCACCACGGTCACGGGCAGGTTGTAGGTCGCCAGCGTCAGCAGCTCGCCCATGAGCATGGAAAGCCCGCCGTCGCCCGACATCGAGATGACCTGGCGTCCCGGATGGGCCAGCTGTGCGCCGATCGCCTGCGGCAGGGCGTTGGCCATGGACCCGTGCAGGTAGGAGCCCAGGATGCGACGAGTGCCGAGCGGGTTGATGTAGCGGGCGCTCCACACGTTGCACATACCGGTGTCCGCGGTGAACACGGCGTCCTCGGCGGCCACCTGGTCCAGGATGGACGCGGCGTACTCGGGGTGGATAGGCGTGATCTTCTCGACCTTGCGGGTGTACGCACCCACGGCCTTGTTCATGAGCTTGTCGTGCTTGGCCAGGGTCTTGTCCAGGAACGAGCGGTCGGACTTGACCGTGAGCTCGGGCAGCAGCTTGAGGATCGTGGATTTCACGTCACCGTGCACGGGGATGTCCACGCCGGTCCGGCGCCCGATCACGGTGGGATCGGTGTCCACCTGGATGGTGGTGACGTCCGGGAGGAACTGGTCGTACGGGAAGTCCGTGCCGAGCATGACCATCACGTCCGCGTCGTGCAGCCCCTCCGCCGCGGCGCCGTAGCCCAGCAGCCCGGTCATGCCCACGTCGAACGGGTTGTCGTACTGGATCTGGTCCTTGCCGCGCAGCGAGTGGCCCACGGGCGCCTTCAAGGTGTCTGCGAGGGCAATCACCTCGTCGTGGGCGCCGGCCACGCCGATGCCCGCGAAGATCGCGACCTTCTTGGCCGAGTTCAGGGCCTGGGCCATGCGCTCGACCGTCTCGTCTGAGGGGACCACGGCGCTCGGTGCCGGCACGGCGAACGGGCGGGCTTCCACAGCGGCGTCCGAGTCCGCGAGATCGCCCGGCAGCGTGACCACGGAGACGCCCGGGCTGGTCACGGCGAACTGGATCGCGGAGCTCACCACGGCGGGGCACTGCTGCGGGGTGCTCACCAGCTCCGAGTACACGGAGCACTCGGTGAAGATCCGGTCCGGGTGGGTCTCCTGGAAGTACTCGGAGCCGATGTACTGCGAGGGGATGTGGGAGGCGATCGCCAGCACGGGCGCACCGGAGCGGTTGGCGTCGTAGAGCCCGTTGATCAGGTGCAGGTTGCCCGGCCCGCAGGAGCCCGCACACACGGCGAGCTTGCCAGTCAGCTGAGCCTCGGCGCTCGCTGCGAACGCACCGGCCTCCTCGTGGCGCACGTGCACCCAGTCGATCCCACCCTTGGCGGAGCCGCCGGTGCGGCGCACGGCGTCCACGATGGGGTTCAGACTGTCGCCCACCACGCCGTAGATCCGTTCCACACCTGCTTCCACTAGCTGCTGGACGATCTGCTCTGCAAGTTTCACACTGTCTCCTCGGGGGAACGGCCCGCCGCGGGAGCACCCGGGCTGGCATCACGAATGTCTCTGCCACCCAGGATAGTCCCGGATCCTTGCGGTCAAAGAGATCTGTGGGCAACGGAACACCGGTGCGTGCGGCGTCCCACGAGGGCCCCGCGGCCGCTCGGTCCCGCGCCGCCGCGCGATCGCCCCGCACATGACATGATGGAGCCCGTGAGCATTCGCACACTTACCCCGTCCGATCGTGAGCCCACCGTGTCCCATGCGGGGACCACGGCGCCGCAGTTCCACGTGCATCTGAGCGGCCGCGGGAACGCGGGAGCGCCTCGGGCTATGTCGCGCATCAGCGGGGCGGTGGGGGAACACCCGGGTGCGGGTGCTCGAACCGTGGCACGGGCGCAGCGTTCCTGCGCCGTGGCCGGCGCCACCGGGGTCTCCCGGTGCGCGGCCTCCTCACCCCGGAAGGCGTGACCTTCCGTAGGACCTCCCCGACCGCTCGGCGGTCAGGAGGTCCCCGCCGCGACGAAGAACTCGGCCACCCGGTGAACGGGTGGCCGAGTTCTGCCGTTGACGGGGTGCCGCGAGCACGCCCCTGTTTCCCGGGGCGCTCACCGGGGGCCGGTGAGCGCCCTACGGGACGAGCGGATCAGTGCTTGCCGGTCATCGTGGTGACGTCCAGGGCCTTGTCCAGCTGCTCCTCGGTGAGCTTCTCGCCGTCCACGTAGCCGAGCTCGATGGTGGCCTCGCGCACGGTGACCTTGTTGGCCACGGCGTGCTTGGCGATCTTCGCGGCGGCTTCGTAGCCGATGGCCTTGTTCAGCGGGGTCACGATCGAAGGGGAGGCCTCGGCCAGAAAGCGGCAGCGATCCTCGTTGGCCTGCAGCCCGTCCACCATCTTCTCCGCGGCCACGCGGGAGGAGTTGGCGAGCAGACGGATGGACTCGAGCAGGTTCGCGGCCATCACGGGGATGCCCACGTTCAGCTCGAACGCGCCGTTGGTGGAGGACAGCGCCACGGTGGTGTCGTTGCCGATCACCTGGGCGGCCACCTGGATGGTTGCTTCGCAGATCACGGGGTTGACCTTGCCCGGCATGATCGAGGATCCCGGCTGCAGGTCGGGGATGTGCAGCTCGCCCAGGCCCGTGTTCGGCCCGGAACCCATCCAGCGGATGTCGTTCATGATCTTCATGTACGAGTACGCGATGTTGCGCAACTGTCCTGAGGCCTCCACCAGCCCGTCGCGGTTGGCCTGCGCCTCGAAGTGGTTGCGGGCCTCCGTGAGGGGCAGACCGGTCTCCTCGGAGAGCAGCTCGATCACACGCGCGGAGAAGCCGTCCGGGGTGTTGATCCCGGTACCCACGGCCGTGCCGCCCAGCGGCACCTCGGCCACGCGCGGCAGGGACGCGTCGATGCGCTCGATGCCGTAGCGCACCTGGGCGGCCCAGCCGCCGAACTCCTGACCCAGGGTCACGGGGGTCGCGTCCATGAGGTGCGTGCGCCCGGACTTCACGACGTCCTTGAACTCCGAGGCCTTCTTCTCCAGGGAGATCGCGAGCACGTCCATGGCCGGCTTGAGGTCGTTGATCAGCGCGTTGGTCACGGCCACGTGCACCGAGGTGGGGAACACGTCGTTGGAGGACTGGGACGCGTTGACGTGGTCGTTGGGGTGGACCTCCACGCCCTCGGACTCGAGGGAGCGCGTGGCCAGGGTCGCGAGCACCTCGTTGGTGTTCATGTTGGAGGAGGTCCCCGAGCCGGTCTGGAAGACGTCGATCGGGAAGTGCTCGTCGTACTGGCCAGAGGCCACGGCGTCCGCGGCGTCGCGGATGGCCTGGGCGCGCTGGGCGTCGAGGACACCCAGTTCCTCGTTGGCCGTGGCGGCGGCCTTCTTCACCTGCGCGAGCGCCTTGATGTGCTCGCGTTCCAGGGTGGTGCCGGAGATCGGGAAGTTCTCCACGGCGCGCTGGGTCTGGGCTCGGTAGAGCGCGTTCTTGGGGACGCGGACCTCACCCATGGTGTCGTGTTCGATGCGGTACTCGGTGTTTTCTGCCATGGCCCACAGTTTAGGCCCACGGCCCCGTCGTCAGCCTTCGCGGTCGCCGTACTACCGCGATGCGGAGGACGACGACGCCGTGTGCCCGGGAGCGCGCGGCGTCGTCGTCATTCAGCAGGGCATGGGAGGTGAGATCCGGGAGGGGGACTCACGCGTCCCGGAACGCCGGGTCGTTGCTGTAGACGAGGTCCGCCTGGCCGTCCGAGAGGTGGTAGAACACGCCGACCACGGCGGCTTCGCCCCGGGAGACCGCGCCGGAGATCGCCGCGGACTGGTCGAGCATGCGCGCCGCGGTCTGCTTGGTGTGCTCCACGACCATGTCCTGTAGGTCCGTGTGGCCCTGCCTCCGGGCCTCGAGCACCGACGGCGTGATGCGCTCCACGAGGTCCCGCTGGAAACCGCGGGGCAGTTCCCCGGATTCCACGGAGGCCTTGGTCGCGGTCACGGCGCCGCACGAGTCGTGGCCGAGCACCATGATCAGCGGCGTGCCGAGGACCTCGATCGCGTACTCGAGCGTGCCCAGGACGGCGTTGTCGATCACCTGGCCCGCGGTGCGGATCACGAAGGCGTCGCCGAGCCCGAGATCGAAGATGATCTCCGCGGCCAGGCGGGAGTCGGAGCACCCGAAGATCACCGCGAACGGCTTCTGGGACTGCGCGAGGTCCTTGCGGCGCTGGGCGTCCTGGTGGGGGTGCAGGGTGTCACCTGAGATGAACCGGGCGTTGCCCTCCCGCAGTTTCCGCCAGGCCCCCAACGGGGTGCGGGGTGTGTTCTCCACGGCAGACGGCTGAGTGCTCACGCTGATCTCCAAATCTCGAAGGCACGACGGCTGGGCCGGGTCGGCTCGCTCGGGTCCTAGACTAGCCCCGGTTCCGGGACCTCGGTTCGACGACGTCGCTGCGCCCGGTCCCGCTGCCCGGCGTCACTGCCCGGACACGGCCCCCGCGACGTGCTCGAACTCGGCGCTCGGGGCCTGGCCGCTGAGCACCACCGTGGAGTCCTTGAGCTCACCGACCCACGCGGTGAACTCGTCCTGCTTGCCCGAGGCGTCACGGTGATGGATCCGCCATGTGATCCCATTGACCGTGCGCTCGTCCGTGGGCGGGATCAGCTGGGTGCGCTGCGCGAGCCACGTGGGATTGGACCGGGCGGTCTGCGCCATGTCCACCAGGTGGTAATCGGGGGAGAGGAAACCCACGTTCCACAGGGGGACGCCGTCCTGGGACTGCGCCTCCCAGCGCGCGTAGTTGGCGCTCCACCCGTCCCCCAACGCCGGGGCCGCGGGGGTGAACGGGGCCTGGTCACCCGCAAAGCGCGCCTCCTCGCTCACGTCCACGTGTGCTCGGTAGGGCTGGGCATCGGGCTTGGGCTGCAACCACAAAAACGGCAACAACAGGAGGATGAGCACGAGCATGGAGATGACCATGCCGCGGATGGGTGCGTTGATCCGCGAGGCCTGCTTGCGGGTGAGCTGCGGGACCGGCGCCTGATCCGCGTCCGGGGTGGCGGCGTCGTCGGCCGCGGCGGAGGCGGGCGCGGCGTGCGCGTCGCGGGGATCGGGGGAGGACCCGGCACCGGGACCGGAAGCGGAAGAACTCACGAACCCATTGTGCCGTGCTCCCGGGGACCGGCCCAATCCTGGGAACCCGAGGATATGCTGGACGTACGTGTCATGGTGGTGCCGCCGGGCCCGGCAGGCGGCCACCGGGGCGACCCGAAACTCGAATGTGAGGAACAACGTGGCAGAAGCGACCCAGCAGAGCAGAGCGGGCAATGTGGCGGACCGGAATTTGGCCTTGGAACTGGTGCGGGTCACGGAGGCCGCCGCGATCGCGGGTGGCCACTGGGTGGGCGCCGGTGACAAGAACAGCGCGGACGGCGCGGCCGTGGACGCCATGCGTTCGTTCCTCTCCACCGTGGACTTCAACGGCACCGTGGTGATCGGTGAGGGCGAGAAGGACGAGGCCCCCATGCTGTTCAACGGCGAACAGGTGGGCGACGGCAAGGGCCCGGCTTCGGACGTCGCCGTGGACCCCATCGACGGCACCCGGCTCACCGCTCTCGGCATGAACAACGCGCTAGCCGTGATCGCAGTGGCGGACGGCGGCTCCATGTTCGACCCCTCCGCGGTGTTCTACATGGACAAGCTCGTGGTGGGCCCCGAGGCCGCCGATCTCGTGGACCTGCGCCTGCCTGTCAAGCAGAACGTGCACCTCGTGGCCAAGGCCAAGGGTGTCAAGGCCAACCAGGTCACCGTGTGCGTCCTGGACCGCCCCCGCCACCAGGGCCTCGTGGACGAGATCCGCGCGACCGGTGCCCGCACCCGCATGATCCTCGACGGGGACGTCGCCGGGGCGATCGCCGCGTGCCGTGAGGGCACCGGCGTGGACATCATGATGGGCATCGGCGGCACGCCCGAGGGCATCGTGACCGCGTGCGCCGTCAAGGCCACCGGCGGTGTGATCCAGGGCCGGCTGGCCCCCACGGACGACGCCGAGCGGGAGAAGGCCGCCGCCGCAGGACTCGACGTGGATCGGATCCTCACCACGGACGAGCTCGTGACGTCCGACAACTGCTTCTTCGCCGCCACGGGCATCACCGACGGCGACCTGCTGCGCGGTGTGCGCTACCGCGGGCGCACCATCACCACCCAGTCCATCGTGATGCGTTCGCGTTCGGGCACGGTGCGCATGGTCGAGGCCGAGCACCTGGCCAAGAAGTGGGAGAAGTACGAGCGCAACCAGGGCTGATCCCCGACACTCTCTACACACCGCGCGCGTGTTCACCCCGGTCGGGGAGGGCACGCGCGCGGTGTGTGCCCGGCTATGCTGGAACGCGTTGTGGGCCTGAGGAGAGGAAACCCCGTGGCGCTGAGCGTGACCCCCTGCGGAAATCGGAAGACCTGGGACGCCCGGGTCCGTGTCACGGGCGGACACCCCGAATTGCTGTGGGGCATCGGTGACGCCGAGGCCCTGACCGCGCAGGACGCCAGGGTCGAACGCGTGGCCGTGGATCGGGGTCAGCAGACCGTGGGCTACAGCCAGTTGGTGATCCTGCGGGAGGACCTGCACACGGTCGTGGACGCCCGGTCCCTGCACGTCAATAATCCGCGCCACCTCACGGAGGTCCTGGCCGCGTTGCAGGACCACGCCCGCACGGCACACGAGGCCGCCGTGTTACGGGTGAGCCCGGACACCGACGCCACCCCCGAACTCACCGAGCTGCTCACCGGCGCGGGCTACCGCCGCGCGGACAAGCCCCGCAAGGGGGAGGCCGGACCGCGTCACCTCGTGGTGCGACTGGGCGAGACCGAGGGTGAGCTGTCCAAGCGGTTGTCGGACGACACGCTGCAGCGCTGCCGCGCCGGGCTGCGTGATTCCGGCGTGCGGGTGCGCCGGGTGCGCGCCTCGGACCGCGATCTGTCCAACGTGGGTCTGCGCAGTGAGTACATCCGTGAACTGTTACGCGCCGTGGGGGAGAACTCCGTGTTCCTCGTGGCCACCGAGCACCTCGAGGACGGGACGGAGACCGCCCTGGGGTACCTGTGGTTCGTGCACACCGGGGAATCCGCCATGATCTACCGGCTGGGTTTCACCGATCGTGCCCGCCAGCTGGGCGTGGACGACGCCCTCCTGCTCACGGGCCTGGTCCAACTGCAGCAGCGCCAGGTGCACAAGGTGCTCGCGGGGGACCCCGACCGGCCCTCGCAACCCATGGTGTTGCGCGAGCTCGCGACCGAGGAGCACGAGGCCCCCGGCACGTGGGAGTACCCGCTGCTCGGCGAGTTCCAGGTGGCCGGCCGTGTGGAGAAGACCCGGCGCCGGTTCCTGGGCAGACGCTCGAAGAACGCGGCCCCCGACGACCTGTTGCCGGAGCAGCCCGCGGTCCGCGACGACGCCGCACCCGAGCCGACGACGTCGGCCGCGGCCCCCCACAACGTGCCCCAGCCGGCACGCGCCGGGAACGCGACTGCCGGGTCCGCGGCTTTCGAGGACTCGCCCGTCGAGCCATCCGACAGTCTTACCGCAGCGCGTTCCCGTGAGGACGACGCCGCGCCGTCCTCCCGGACGAGCCCCGGGGTGGACGCCGATCCGGATCTGGTGCGCTCCGCGGATCAGCTCCCGGGCGGTACATCGAAGGACTCCGGGGCGACCCGTTCACCACGCTCGGCGCGGGGCGGCATGATCACGGGCATGCTTCCGGGCCCGCTGGCCCGCCGCAAGCGGACCGCGCAGTCCACCGGCACACCGGTCACCGGAACCCCGAGCACGGACGGGGACACGCAGAGCGCTTCGCGGCGTCAGAGCGCGGCCGCCGGACTGCTGCGTCGCGCCGTCGAGGAGGGCCGGGCGGCGGTCCGCGACGCCGCCCGCTGGTGAACGGGTCCTGACCTGCGGCGCACGCCGTGGACGGTGTGAACGACTCGCGCGAGCCGAGGCGCGCGGCGCGAAGAGGGCCGTGCCTGGCCGCACGGCGTGGCCGGGACGAGACTTGCCCGCCCGGGCGACGAGCCCCGCCCGCCCGGGACGAACTCTGCCGGCGCGGGGTGGGACTACTTGCGGCCCGAGACCACGTTCGCGGCGCGCGCGACCAGCGACCGCGGGAGCACGCCCGTGAGGGCATCCAGGACGTAGTACGCGCGCGGGAACACGAGCCGGGACCGCTTCTTGTCGAGTGCCGTGAGCGTCGCGGCCACGAGGTCGTCCGGATTCGCGGAACGGCCCAGCTCAATGGCCTGCGCATTGGCGACCGTGAAGAACTGGGTGTCCACGGGACCGGGGTTGACGCTCAACACGTGTACGCCGTGCTTGCGGGCCTCCACACCCACGGCGAGGCTGAAGCGGTCCACGAACGCCTTGGACGCGCTATACGTGGCCATGGACGGCAGGGGCTGGAAGCCCGCCACGGACGCGATGTTCACGATCGCGCCGTGCCCCGCGGCGGTCATGGCACCCAGGGCGGTGTGGGTCAGCGTCATGAGGGCCCGGACATTGACCGTGAGCTCCTCGATCTCGTGGTCCAGGTGCAGGTGGGCGAACTCGCCGTGACTGCCGAAGCCCGCGTTGTTGATCAGCAGGTCCACGGGGTTGCGTTCCAGCACGTCCACGATGGTGTCGATCCCCTCGGTGGTCCCGAGGTCCGCCACGACGATCTGCGCGGTGCCGCCCGTGACGGTCTGGGACAGTTCCGTGAGCTTCTCGGTGCTGCGGCCCGTGAGGATCAGACCGTAGCCGCGCTCGTGCAGGGCATGGGTGAAGGAACGTCCGATGCCACCGGTGGCACCCGTGATCAGGGCTGTGCGAGTCATGCGCCCACCCTACGCTCGCGCAGGGTGCGCAGTTTGCCCCGGGCCGCCCCGAGGGTCTCACGGCCCGCACGCACCGCACCGTAGGCGGTGTAGCCCGCGCGGGAGACCGGCAGGTCCCACGTCCCCGGGTAGGACACGGGCTCGCCGCCGAAGGACTTCTTGAAGGACGTGAAGCCGTACCACTCGTGTTCGGGCCCCGCGCCCTCGGGAGCGGTGCCGAAGAGGTCGAACCACGTGAGCCCCTTCTCCTTGGCGTCCATGATCATGGTCACCACGAGCGGGATCCCCGCCGAGAGCTTCCGGTGGGTCTGGTCCGTGGCCGCGTGCGCGTAGGTGCGGGTGTCCTCGGAGTCGTACACGAGCGAGGCCGCGATCGGCTCACCGTCCAGCTTGGCGAGGTAGAGGCTCGCGGCACCCGCGGGCATGAGCGATTCCGCGACGGCCTGCAGGTAGTCGTCATGCTGCCGATTGAAGTTGCGCCGCTTGGCGGTCGCGTCCAGGAAGGTCAGCAGGTACCGCACGTCCGCGGGATCCTCGGAGCGCTCGATGCTCACGCTCTTCTTGTGGATGTTGCGGTAGAGATTGCGGTTGGTGGACTTCATGTCCTTGAGCAGGTCCTTGGCGTCCTTGCGCAGGTCGATCAGCTGGGTGTGTCCCGGTTGCACCTGGCGCGGCGCGAGCTTCATGCCTCGCCGCTTGAGCGATGCCTCCGGGGTCTCCAGACCGTCCACCGGGTGACCGTTGATCGGCTCCACGCGCACGAACCAGCACCGGTGCGCCTCGGCCTGAGCGGTGAGGTCCGCCAGAGCGGCGTCGAACGTGTGCGGGGAGTCCGCTTCGGGGCCGTACGGGCAGTACAGGTACCGTCCGGTGCGCCCGCCCTCGACGGTCGCGAGGTACCGCCAGCCCGGCCCATTCGCCTGGATCACGCGGTGTCCGATGCTTTGCTGAAACCGTGCCCATTCGGGGGACTGCAGGATGTTCGCCACGCCCTCAACTGTACCGAGTGCGCGGGTCCGGGGTGCCGGGTCAGGGGACCGAGCACGTCCCGTTCGGCGACAACTGCTCCTGCGCCGGTACCTTGAGCGCGGCGGGCACGACCACGGCCGTCCCGACGCCCGCACCGCCGCCCAGCGCGGACACCCCGCCCGTTCGCGCCGCACCCTGGGAACCCACGGTGCCGGGCGTGTCGGCGGACGACACCGCTGCGTCGCCGCGCGCGCCCCTGGCGGCCTGGGCGTCGTCGCCGTTCGCGTTCGCCAGGACCCGGGAGACGTCGGACTGGAATTGCGCGTAGTCCGGATAGGTGGGGAAGGACTGGTCGTAGTAGGGAGGACCCGCCGCATACGCTTGCAGCTCGTGGTCCTTGGCCTTCGTGGCCACGGTGACCATGGAGCCGATCGAGGACTGCGGGATGTCCGTCTCGAGGATCTGCTGGCCAGAGCTCGCGAGCTCGTCGAACTTGGTGGCCACCGCGACCGGGTTCAGCTGCGCGAGCATCGCGGCCTGGACGCAGCGCTGCCGGGCCTGGCGGTCGTAGTCCGTGGCGCCCTCGCGGGAGCGGGCGTACCACAGGGCGTGGTAGCCGTCCATGTGCTGGGTCCCGGGCTCGATCCACCCCAGGATGGGGTTCTTCAGCCCCGTGTCCAGGTTGGTCCCGCCGCCGATCGGTACGCGGCCACCCACGTTGATGTCGATCCCGCCGAGCGCGTCCACGAGGGACGCGAAGCCGTCCATGTCGATCAGCGCGTACGCCTGGATCTTCAGGCCCGTGACGCCCTCGGCGGCCTCCTTGGTGGCCTGCGCCCCGGGATCGGCGACGTCCGGGTAGAGGTCCTTGTGGTTCTGCATCACGTCCGTGTAGACGGCGTTCATGATGCACTCGTCCCCGCAATCGAACCCCTCGGGGTAGACCGAGTTCATGGGGGAGTCCGCCGAGAACGGGACGTTCTGCAGGTTGCGGGGCAGGGAGATCGTGACCGTCTGCCCCGAGGAGGCGTCGATGCTGAGCACCGTCATGGAGTCCGGGCGGCGGCCCTCGCGGTCGTCACCGGCGTCACCGCCCATGAGCAGGATGTTATAGCGCCCGTCCTCCGGGGCGAACGGCATGCCCCCGCCGAAGATGTCCGAGACCGCGTTGCGGGCCACGGAGACCAGGTGCGCCGCGTAGCCGAGTCCCCCTCCGGTCACGAGCATCGCGAGCACGGTCACGAGCACCACGGCCCGGCGCGTCCCGTCCCCGAGCAACCCGGGTCTGATCAGGCGCAGCGTGTCGAACCACAACAGCACCCACCCGATCGCGAGCGCCACGAGGCCGTACATGAGCACCGCGGAGGTCACACTGTTGGTCAGCAACCAGATCAGCGCGCTGCGCCACACGACCCACAACAACAGGGCGGCGAGCACGAGCGCCCACACCACGGCGGTCACGCGCACGGCGATCCGCCCCAGGCCGCGTCGGCCCGCCACGAGTTGCGCGGAACCGGGCACGAGCAACGTGGTACCCAGCAGCCACCAGGCGCGCTTGGTGCGGGTGGCGGGTGCAGCGAACCGGGGACTCCTGAGGGGATCCCCCACGCGGGAACGCGATCGTCGCGGTCCGTCGCCCGGGTGGCGCTCGGCGGTGGCGCCCGCGGGCGGCTCGTCCGATGCGGTGTGGGAGCCCGACGCCACGCTCTCGTAGGCCTTGGTGGCCGTGGGATGGGGGGCGGCGTCGTCGGGCCGGTCGCTGGATCCGTTCACGTGCAACTCCGTGCTGAAGGGGAAGTCGGTGTTGCGACGGGCCATGGGTGCGGGCCCGCCGGGCCGGGATCCATCAGAGGAGAACGGATCCCGACCCGATCATTGTGCCTTGTCCGCCTGGGTCCGGGCCGACAATGCACCCCGAAGGGGGTGGCGCTCAGTCCTGGGAGGCGGTTCCGCGGCTCACGGCGTCACGCAGCGCGGAGCCCTTCCGGTGCGCCGCCTCCGAGAGCTCCTGTGCGAAGTCCCGCAGTCGTTCCCGCAGGTCCTGCCCGGACGCGTCCGACGCCGATCCCAGCACCCGGGCGGCGAGCAGACCGGCGTTGCGGGCGCCGTTGATCGACACCGCGGCCACGGGAACCCCCGCGGGCATCTGCACGATGGACAGCAGGGAATCCATGCCGTCCAGGGTCTTCAACGCCACGGGCACCCCGATCACGGGCAGCGGCGTGACGGACGCGAGCATGCCCGGCAGGTGGGCGGCACCGCCGGCCCCGGCGATGATGACCCGCAGGCCACGCTCGTGGGCGGTACGGCCGTACTCGAGCATCTCGGTGGGCATCCGGTGCGCGGAGACCACGTCCGCCTCGTACGGGACCCCGAGTTCCTCGAGGGCCTTGGCCGCGGCCCGCATGGTGGCCCAGTCCGAGTCCGAGCCCATCACGAGACCCACGCGCGGGGCCTCGTCCTGACCGGACGGGACCGCACCCCACGGTTGCCGCTCGGGAGCATCGCTCACGTCGGTGGGTCGCACCCCGCGGTCCTCGCCGTCGCGCAGGATGCTCGCCGCGTGGGTCGCGATCTCCCGCAGCCGCTGCACCTCGTGGGCGCCGCCCACCACGTTGACGTGGCCGATCTTGCGCCCCGGGCGCACGGACTTGCCGTAGTTGTGGATCTTGGCGCGGGGTTCCGCGCTCAGTGCCTGCGGATACGCGGCGAAGAGGTCCTGGTTGTCCCCGCCCAGGTAGTTCTTCATCACGGCCGCCCCGGCCACGACGTCCGTGGCGCCCAGGGGCCAGTCCAGCACGGCGCGCAGGTGCTGCTCGAACTGTCCCGTGACGGATCCGTCCATGCTCCAGTGACCCGAGTTGTGGGGGCGCATGGCGAGCTCGTTGACCGCGAAACCCGCGTCCGTCCCGGGGGTCTCAAACAGCTCCACGGCCATCACCCCGGTCACGCCCAGTTCCTCGGCCAGCCGGACCGCGGCGTCCTGTGCCGCGCGGGCCACCTGGGGATCCAGGCCGGGGGCGGGGGCAATGACCTCGTCGCACACCCCGGCCACCTGGATGGACTCCACCACGGGCCACGTCACGGTCTGCCCCGAGGGCCGGCGCGCGACCATCGCGGACAGTTCCCGCGAGAACGCGACCGCTTCCTCGGCGAGCAACCCGGCGCCGTCGTCCTGGCCGGTGGCGCGTTCGAACCACTCGGCGGCGGTGCCGGTGCCGGCGTCCTGCGGGCCGTCGACCTTGAGGACGCCCTTGCCGTCGTACCCGCCGCGCGGGGTTTTGAGGATCACGGGCCAACCCACGCGCTCGCCGAACGCCACGAGTTCCTGCGGGGAGTAGACTTCCTGCCACTGGGGATTGGGCAAGCCCAGCTCGGCGACGGCGCGGCGCATCACGAGCTTGTCCTGCGCATGCACCAGGGCGGACGGCCCCGGACGCACCGCCGCACCCTGCGCCTCGAGCGCGCGCAGATGCTCGGTGGGAACGTGTTCGTGGTCGAACGTGAGCACATCCACGTCCGCGGCGAAACGCTGCAGGGTCTCGAGATCCGTGTAGTCACCTGTGGGTGCCGTGCGCACCGCGGCCACGGCACTGACCTCCGGGCCCTCGGCCAACACGCGCAGTTCCACGCCGAGAGCGACGGCGGCGGGGGCCATCATGCGGGCCAACTGCCCGCCGCCCACCACACCAATGACAGGACCGGTAATGGGAGAATTCACGGTTTCAGGCTAGCGCCACAGCGGACGTTCAGCCATTTCGGAGTACGATGCACTCAATCTTCCTGCGGAGGCCACATCATCCGTGTCGTGGCGGGTCACGGGTGGGCGGCGGGCCACGCCGGTGCGGCCACCCATCCCTCTTCCCCGAGCGTCAGATTGGGATCGAATCTTGAACAAAATGTTTGATCGCGCACACGCGCTGTGGAATCTGTTCGTCAAAGAACTCGCGAAGTTCGGGGTCGTGGGTGCGGCTGCGTTCGCCATCAACGCGGGCCTGGTCTGGGTACTCATGCACACGCAGTACTTCGCGGAAAGCCACATCAAGGCCAAAGTGGTCGCCACGGTCGCGGCCATCATCTTCTCGTGGGTCGCCAACCGGTTGTGGACCTTCCGGGACAAGCGCCAAGAGGACAAACGCAAGGAACTCGTGCAGTTCCTGGTGGCCAACGGCATCGGCATGGGGATCGAACTCGGCTGCCTCGGGGTCAGCTACTACGTCCTGGGCCTGACCTCCGCGACCGCGTCCTTCATCTCCGGCACGATCATCGGCACCATCTTGGGCACGATCTTCCGCTACTTCGCCTACCGCTTCTGGGTGTTCAGCACCAAGCTGGACCAGGACCCGGACTTCGCGAGCAGCCCGGACCAGGAACTCGCGTTCATCACCGGGCAGATCCCCGTGATCCCGCAGCGCGAGGACACGACGCCCCGACACGACGACCCGGCATCCCACCACGGGAACCCGGCGCCGCGGCCCGAGGACACGGTGGCGAACACCCTTCCCGAGCAGGACGTGCGCCGCGCGTCCTGATCCGCGAGGACCGTCGAACAGGGCGCCTGCACCAGACAAACGCCGGCCGGACCACCGCCGGTCGCGCGGCCCGGTGCAGGCGCCACCGTGTTTCGGTGTCAACCGCGGGTTGCGCGCTCCTGGTCCAGGACAGCGGCCGTGGCGTCCTCGGGACGCGCGGTCAGCAACACCGCCCCACCGGCCGTGATGATCCCCAGGGTCCGCAGGGCCGCGTTCTCGCCCCAACCCTCGGTGAGCGGCAGGTACACGGTGCCCTCGTCGGTTCCGGCGAGCTCCAACGCTCGCGGCAGTACCTCCGCGTGGGTCACCCCGGACGGCAGGGCCACGCTGTCGGGTTCCGGGTTCTCGAGACCCCCGTACATGTCCGGTTGGGCCCGGACCTCGTCGCAGAAGTCCACCGCGCCCTTGGGCAGGGGCCCCGAGCACTCGAAGGCCAGCGCGGGTTCGGCGACCACCAGCAGGGTCTGGGCCGCGGCGTCGTCGTCAGGGTGAGACTCCGGGTACGCATGGACCACCGAATCCGGTTCGGGATGACGCGTGAAGTCCACGCGCGCACCCGCGCGTAACGCCGCGAACGTGAGCACCACGAGTCGCCAGTGCGGCGCGGGGGAAATCGTGAGGACGTCGGAGGCGCCGACGTCGAGCTCGTCCACGAGCAGCCCGGCGGCCTTCTCGACCCAGTTCACGAGGACCCGCCCGGACAGCTCGACCCGTTCGGCGCCGTCGCGCCAGATCAGAGCGGGGGTGGGGCGCTCGGCCACGGTCTGCAGGGCCTGGGTCAGGTCTGTCGGTGTGCGTCCCACGAGGAAACTCCTTAGGGTATGTGACGGAACCACGGGTTCCCGGACGGCGCGCCGGTGGACCCGGGAAGCCCAGGATACTCGGCTTGACTCAGTAGGACTTACACGCGTGTAATTAGGGGATCCACCGGGATATCGACGGTGTACGCCCCTACGTGGCGGACTCGTTTTCGGTCGGGGCAACCGGGCTGGTTGAGGACATTTGAACAGCGAACGCGTGGGACGGAAGGAGTGACATGGGAGAGGCCGCACGCCGCCAGATCGATGCTCGGGAGGACTACGAACCCGGGTCGACCGGGGGTGCAGCTCCCGTGGACTGGTTCGTGGATCCCGTGGATCAAGCCCGGGGGGACTCGGGTGTGACCACACTGGACGATCTCGCCACGGCCTTCCTGGCCGCACACCCCGAGGTCGCCGGGGACGTGCTCCTGCGTTCCGACCGCAAGAAGCCGCGTGAACCGCAACCCCCCGTGAGCACCCCCCAAGACCTGAGCACCACCGAGGTCCACGACGTCCAGAGCGTGGACGCATCCGTGTGGCAGGCCGTGGCCGGGCTGTACTCCGTGAGCGAGGGTGACGCCGAGGGCGAGCTCGCGTGGCAGACCGACGCCCTGTGTGCGCAGACCGATCCCGAGGCCTTCTTCCCCGAGAAGGGCGGATCCACCCGGGACGCCAAGCGCGTGTGCGAGGCGTGCCCCGTGAGCGGCAAGTGCCTGGACTACGCCATGGCCAACGACGAGAAGTTCGGGATCTGGGGCGGCCTGTCCGAGCGCGAGCGGCGCAGGCTGCGTCGCCGGGGACGCTGAACCCCGTGGCTGCTCCCGAGACTCCGAGGCGCACGTGCTCCAAGCAGATGTGCAACCGTGACGCGGTGTGCACCCTGACCTATGTCTATTCCGATTCCACCGCGGTGATCGGTGCCCTGTCCGCGCGGCGGGAACCGCACGCGTACGACCTGTGCCCCGTGCACGCGGACTCATTGACGGCACCCAAGGGCTGGCGCGTGGTGCGCCTGGAGTCACCGGACGGCTGGAACCACGACGACCTCGACGCCGTGGTGGAAGCCGTCCGACCGGACGAGGACCCCGCACCCCACCGCACGGCGCGCGGTACGTTCCTGGGTGCCGTGCGACCACCCGGGGCTGCGCGACCCTCGGGCCCGTCCCGGTCACGGGGTCCCGTGTTGCGCGACGTCTCCTACCAGGGCCGCGATGACGAATCCCGGGCCGACGCCGATTCCTCCGGCCCCGCGGGCGATTCCGGTTCCGCCGAAATGCCCCGTTCCGAGGGCTCCGCGGGCGCCAATGGCGCGCGCCCGGCGCGTCATGTTCCCATGGGCCGTTCCGGGGTGAATACCGGCTATTCTGTAGCGACGCGTACGATTGCGAACGCAAAGACGCAGGTGGGGCGGCGCATGGGCTCCGTCCCCCTCCCCGCAGCCCTGCGCACCCCGCACTGGCGGCGGCCGTAACCCGGTTGCCCCGTCCGGGTGGGCTGCGAGACCGTGATTCCCACGGCCGCCGTTCTCCCCCCCCCCCCCCCGATGTGAGGTGCCCATGAGACTCCCTTCCCACCACCACGATCCGCTGCCCGGGACACCGCGCGAGCCCGCGCGTCCCGCCGGGGCGAGCGCGCGGCGTCGTCGTCCGGGCATCGCGTGCCTCGCTCTCGCGGGGCTCCTGGGCCTGAGCGCGTGCGCCGGGGGGAACGACGCCGCCCCGGCGGCGCCGTCGTCCGCCGCCGCCGCTCCATCGAGCACCGCGCCCACGAAGAGTTTCGGGACCGTGCGGGTCGAGGTGAGCCCGGCCGCCGACACGAGCATGGTCAACCCCGTGGACCCCGTGGTCGTCACAGCGGACGGCGGGGAACTCACGGACGTGACCGTGAGCGCCGCGGGCTCGGGGGAGCGGGTCGAGGGCGAACTCGCGCAGGACGGCCACGAGTGGCGCTCGAAGGCGCCCCTTGCGTTCGACGAGACCTACACGGTGGACTACACCGCGCGCTCCGGGGACCGGGACAGCACGGGGCAGTCCGTGTTCAGCACGGTGGACGCCGCCCACGAGGCGGACGTGGCCCTCAACGTCAAGGACGGGCAGACCTACGGCGTGTGGCAGGTCGTGGAGTTCAACTTCTCCGAGCCCGTCATGAACAAGGACGAGGTCGAGAAGGCCGTGACCGTGGACGGGGCGCACCGCGACGGCGCGTTCCGGTGGTACTCGGACCGCAAACTGCGCTTCCGCCCGGAGCAACCGTGGGACCCGAACTCCAAGGTCACGGTCACCGTTAACATCCTGGGCAAGGATCTGGGCAACGGGATGATCGGCAACGGCAACGAGACGGTGTCGTTCAGCACCGGTGCCGAGCAGCGGGTGTTCGTGGACAACAACACCAAGACCCTCGTGGCCTACGTGAACGGCAAGGAGACCGGTCGCTGGCCCGTGACCCTGGGCAACCCGGACTGGCCGTCCACCACGGGCAAGAAGGTCATCATCGAGCAAGCGGCCTCCTACGAGTTCAAGGCGTCGTCGCTGAACCTCAAGCCCGGCGACCCCCACTACTACCCGCCGTTCGACGCGTCCAACGTGTCCCGGCTGACGTGGAGCGGCGAGTTCATCCACCAGGCGCTGCCGTCCGCGATGCCCGTGCTGGGCGTGGCCAACGTGTCCCACGGGTGCGTGGGGATGCCGCCGGAGGGTGCGGCCTACATTTTTGAGACCTTCCGCCCGGGTGACATGGTGGAGGTGGTCAACACTGACTACCCCCAGGCCGATCCCGACGATGGCTACGGGGACTGGAACATCCCGTTCGAGCACTACTCGGACGAGGACTGGCACGGAAACTGGTGATACAGCCCGGTGAGCTCCTCCATCCCACGCGGCCCCTGGCCCCGCCCCACCGCGGTGCAGCGCATCCTCCAGGGATTCCTGGCACTCACTCTGCCCGTCCTGCTCGTGGCGCTGGGGGTACGACTCGTGGCCACCCCGGTCTTCCTGTGGCTCGAGTACCACCGCCCCGGCTTCCCCGCTGACCACTGGGGGATGAGCACGCAGGAACGGATGACGTTCGGTTCCTACGGGATGGACTACATCATGAACCTGGCCCCGCCCGAGTACTTGGGCGGCCTGGTGAGCAGCGAGGGTGGCATGGCGTTCACCCCGGCGGAGGTCTCTCACATGCGGGACGTCCAGCACGTGATGTACTGGGGGCTGCTGATCGCGTTCGTCCTGCTCGTGCTGAGCGTCCTGGCGGCCTGGTACCTGCACCGGGCGACCCCGGGGACCGCCTCTTCCGCGTGGTTCGCGGGCTCGTGGCTCACCGTCATCCTGTTGCTGCTCACGGCCGTGTTCGCGGTGGCGGGGTGGCAGAGCTTCTTCGCGGCCTTCCACTCCTTGTTCTTCAGCTCCGGGACGTGGACCTTCAGCATCTCGGACACCCTGATCCGGCTCTATCCCACCCAGTTCTGGATCGACGCCGCGATCGCCGTGGCGCTCGTGGCGCTCATTGGGGCGTTCGTGGTCATGCTCGCCACGACCCGCCGGATGCGGGCGGCACGCTCTTTCAGATCCACGAGGTGAACCACATCCGCCAGCGCCAGTGCTCGTAGGGAATGGTCTGGGCGGTCCACACGGGCCAGAAGAACAGCGCGAGCACCACCACGAGCAGCAGGAACACCAGGCTCACCCTGCGCCAGCGTCGCGCCCACACCGGTGAAATCACCTGCTCGTGCACCGCGGCGGACGGCGTGCCCGCGGTGGCACCCAGGCGGGGGACCGCGAGCTTGCCTGTGAGCACCCCGATCGTCCCCGTGATCAGCAGGACCATGGCGGGGAAGTAGGACAGCGCGTAGAAGAAGAACATCGTGCGTTCCGGGTAGAGGAACCACGGGAGGTAACCGGTCGCGTACACGCCCACGAGGGCACCGAAGCGCCAGTCACGGAGCACCGCCCACAACCACAGTCCCAGCAGCACCGCCAGGATCCCCACCCACCACACGGCGGGGTTGCCCAGGTTGAGGATGGCCTGGCTGCACGAGTCCACCGTGCAGCCGTCCACGCCTCGTCCGGGGGATTCGTAGAAGTAGGACGTGGGGCGGGCCATGACCGGCCACGTGGCCGGGCCGGCCATGTACGTGTGGTGCGAGGACAGCCCCGCGTGGAACGAATAGGCCGCCACGTGGTACTCCCACAGGGAACGTAGGGCGGGCGGGAGCCACTGCGGGCCGTCGCCCGGGTTCAGCTCGGCCCAGTTGCGGTTGTAGCCCGTGCTCGTGGTGAGCCACCCGGTCCACGTGATCACGTACACCACCGCGCCCACGCCGATCATGCTCAGGAATCCCCACGGGCCGTCCTTGAGCACCGCACCGGCGAACCAGTTCTTGACCCCGGCGATCCGCCGCGCGTTCATGTCCCACAGCACCGCCAGGATCCCGAGCGCGGCGATGCTGAACAGCGCGTTCCACTTCACGGCCGCGGCTGCACCGCACGCCACGCCCGCGGCGATCCGCCACCACCGCACGCCCAACCACGGGCCCAGGACGCCGCCGGGGCCGCGGGCGAGCAGGCGGCGTCGAGCGTCGTCGCGGTCCAACAGGACGAAGACGAAAGCGAGCAACAGGAAGAACATGAGGAAGACGTCCAGCAGGGCCAGGCGGGACTCCACAAGGTGCAGCCCGTCCAGGGAGGTCAGCACACCGGCGATCGTGGCCAGGGTGACCGAGCGGAACAACAACCATCCCGCGCACCAGATCACGGCGATGGACGCCGTGCCGAACAGGGCCGCGGAGAAGCGCCACCCGAATGGGTCGTCCGCGCCGAACAACCACAGCCCGATCGCGATGAGCCACTTGCCCAGGGGCGGGTGCACCACGAAAGAGGGGTGACCCTGTGTGTCCGGGATGTTCCCGGAGACGAAACCCTCGTCCGCGCCCTCGGGCCATTGCTGCTCCGTACCGTGGAGCAGCAGCGAATAGGCGTCCTTGAGGTAGTACGTCTCGTCGAAGACCACGGCGTGCGGCCACGACAGGTGCACGAAGCGCAGCACCCCGCCCAGCAGGGTCACGAGCGCCAGGGGGACCCACCAGTACCGGGGCAACCGGGTGACCGCGGGGAGCAGGCGGTCGCGCACGGAGGGGGCCACGGGCGCGGTCGAGGCGGGAGAGAAGACAGTCGAGGGCACGGATCCCATCGTAGGGTGCACCCCTGGAGATTCAGCCCGGCCACGGTGGCGTCACCGCGTTCGACCGGCGGACCTTCGTAGAGTGGACGGGTGAGTTCACAGACATCGACGACCACCCCCGGCACCGAGGACCACCGCCCCGGTGCCGTGGTGGTCGTGGGCACCCCCATCGGCAACCTCTCGGACGCGTCCCAGCGGCTCAAGGACGTCCTGCACACCGCGGACGTGCTGGCCGTGGAGGACACCCGCACCCTGCACCGCCTGGCCTCCGGGCTCGGCGTGACCGTGACCGGGCGGGTGGTCACCCACCACGAACACAATGAGAACGCGCGCACCGGCGAACTGCTGGACGAGGTGCGCCGCGGTCGGACCGTGGCCGTGCTCTCCGACGCGGGCATGCCCACGGTCTCCGACCCCGGGTTCCCGCTCGTGCGCGCCGCGGCCGAGGCGGACCTGCCCGTGAGTGTGCTCCCCGGGCCCTCGGCGGTCCTCGCGGCGCTCGCGGTCTCCGGGCTGCCCACCGACCGGTTCACGTTCGAGGGCTTCCTGCCGCGTAAGACGGGCGAGCGCGCGGCCCACCTCGCGACCCTGCGGGACGAACCCCGCACCATGGTCTTCTACGAGTCCCCGCACCGTCTCGCGGAGATGCTCACCGCGCTGCGGGACGCCCTGGGCGCGGACCGGCGCGCGGCCGTGTGCCGAGAGCTGACCAAGCTGCATGAAGAGGTGCTGCGCGATGACCTCGCGGGTCTGGCCGAGTGGGCCGCGAACAACCAGGTGCGCGGGGAGATCGTGGTGGTCGTGCATGGTGCCCCACCGGCCGTGGCTCCCGAGCCCGAGGACCTCGTTCAGGAGGTCGAGCACCTCGTGGCCACGAGCGACGTCAAGCTCAAGGCCGCCGCGCGCGAAGTGGCCACCGAGCACGGGGTGAGCACACGCAAGCTCTACGACGCCGTGATCACCGCGCGCGGTCAGAACTGACCCGACCCGCGGTAACGGCGCGCAGATATGTAGGACGACCGTCTCGCCGACGAGTGCCCCTCGGGTCGGACTTGCCGGTCTCTGTGCAGTGATGACGGCGCGGCCCCGGCCTCCGCGCGGGCGGGATGGACCCGCCCGCGCGGCGTCGTGGTCACCCGCGCGGGCCGTTCCACAGCGACGCCGGCCACCAGTCGGCGCGCAGCCGCCCGCCGCGCGAGGCCCGCTTCCGGAACTCGTCCCGGACCAGCGTGAGGTCCTCCGGCGTGGTCCGCGGGGTCCAGCGGGAGTCCGGGACGCCGTAGCTCGCGGATTCCAGGTCCGCGACGAGGTGATCCACGGCGGTCTGCGCACCCGGTAGCCCCGCCGCGAGCCGGCGTGCCCGCACGCGAGGCGTGTCGGACGCGGGGGAGGTGACGCCGTGGTCCTCGGCGAGCGCGCGGAACTCGTCCCACGCGGCGTTGGCCCGGCGCTGCGGGGTCAGGGACGCGTCCTGCAGTGCCGCGAGTCGCGCCCGACGACGCCGCCCGCGCACCACCCGCGGCGCCGCCGCGAGGGCCAGCAGCGCGAGCAGACCGAGCACCCCGGTCACGAGCCACCACGGCACCGCAGCGGTGGTCGGCGCCGCCTCGTCCTGGGGTGATGGCTCCTGCGAGGGGTCGTCCCCCGGTTGCTCGCTGGGTTGTTCACTCGGCTGATCGGACGGCTGGTCGGAGGGTTCCTCGCTGGGCTGTTGCTCGGGCTCGTCGCTCGGCGCCGCGGTCTCCTCCGGGGTCTGCGAACCCTCCCCACCCTGGTCCTGGGCCGAATCCGGCGCGTAATCGGGGGTGCTGGGCACCCCGGGGGTGGGCTCGAAACGGACCCAGCCCACGCCCTCGAAGTACAGCTCGGGCCACGCGTGGGCATCGCCCGTGCTCACGGGGAAGGAACGGCCGCCGTCCGGGTCCTCGACTGGGGCGGTGGGCAGGTAACCCACAGCGACCCGCGCGGGGATACCCACTTCCCGGGCCATGAGGGCCATGGCCGGGGCGAAATGCCCCGAGTACCCCGTGCGGGTGCGCATGAACTCGTCGAGCGATCCCATCCCGCCGGCGTCGTAGCCCTGGGCGAGCGGCGCGGTCACGTCGTAGCGGAAGTCGTCGCGCAGGTGGTTCTGGATCGCGAGGGCGCGGTCGTAGTCCGTGTCCGCACCCTCGGTGAACGTGCGCGCGGCGTCCGCGACCGATTGCGGGCGGTTCGCGGGCAGCCGCAGGTAGTCGCCGAGCTGCGGGTCCGACGCTGCCGACGGTGCCGTCCGCAGTGCCTCCGGGGTGGCTCGTGACAGCACGGACGTGACCGTGTACTCGGCCCCGGACATTCCCGTGGACTCGCTGAAGATGGACAGGTCGCGGGGATTCCACGCCCACCCCTCGTCACCGAGTCCACTCACGGCCACCGGGGCGTAGGGTGCGGGCAGCCAGTGCTCGGAGAAGTCGTCGAACATGACCTTGGCCGAGACCTCGGTGCCGCGGGGGACCGGGTTGCGCGCGGCGTCGGCCAGACCCGACAGATCGCCGTCCAGGTTCTCGACGTCAGGGAACCACTCGTCCTGGTCGAAATCGGAAAGGGTGAGCAACCGCATGTATTGGGGCTGGTCGTCCGAGGTCGTGTAGGAGAACCGCCGGGTGTGCTCGTCCGAGCGCAGGTCCTGACCCACCGCGCGCAGCGGGCCCACCCCGGAGGCGCGCTCCGCGGTGAACGAGCTGCCCTGTGGGAAGGCCCCGTTGAAGAATCCGGGCATGACCGCGGGGATGAACAGCACCACCGCGAGTACACCGGCGATGACGAGCAGGGCGCGGGGGAGTCCTCCCGGGGTCGGGGCGATGCGCTGGGCGCGCGTGGCACCCCAGAACCGTGAACCGGCCAGCAGCGCCAGGGCGGCGAGCGCGGCCGCGGCCAGACCGAGGGCAGTGACGCTGCCCGGCAGGGTCAGCGCGGGGAGCACGAGCAGCGCCAGGACCCCCAGGCATGCGAGCCCGGCCATGCGTAGGCCCACGAGCACGGTTTCCATGAACACGGTCACCAGCCCCACCAGGGTGCACAGCACGAAGGCCAGCCCGGGGTTCGGGCCGTAGGGGGCGGCGTCGCGGGAGATGAAGTCGCCGGAGGAACGCCACAGCTCACCGGCCGCGGTGAAGGTCTCCCCGGTGGGGATGAAGCCCAGCAGGGCGTGGGAAGGCAGGTGCACCACGGTCAACGCGAGCAACAGGGCGGCCAGGCCCAGGACCGTGACGAGCGGTGAGGGCACGCGCAACCAGCGGGCCGCGCCCGTGACCACGAGCACCGTGAGCACGGTGGCCGCCACGGAGGGCAGCCACCACAGGCCGTTCAGCGCACCGGCCATGCCCACGCAGCCCAGGGCGATCGCGGTGAGCAGAAGCAGACTGAGTTCGATCACGCGGGGCCGGGGCGGACGCGCTCCCTGGAGGTGCTGACCGTGCGGAGTGCGGGAGAGGCCGGCGGAGCTCCGGCCGTCCGGAGCGGCCCGGAGGCCGGTGGCGGCGGGGGTCACCGAGCGGCCCTGAGCCGTGGGCGCCGCGCTGGCGGTCGCAGCCGCGGCGGGGGTCCCCGCGGAGGTGGCGTCGTGGTCCGCGTGGGGCGTGGGATCGGGGGCGCTCATGCGGTGGCCCTCCCTCGGGCGTGGCCCATCATCTCGTCCATGCGCAGCTGTCGGGTACCGGGGTCGGGCGGCGGCGGAGTCAGCAGGGTGGCCCCGCGGGTGGTCGCGAGCCATGCGGCGTCCACGTCCGTCCAGCGCGTCACCAACACCACGGACCACCCCGCGGACTCGAACACCGCGGCGCTGTCGGGGCGGTGCGCGGGGGCTTCGATCACCATGATGACCGAACACACCGTGCTCGCCGCCGCTGCCGTGACGTAGCGCCGCGCGGCCGCGGGGGAGAGTCGGCCCGTGAGCAGCAACAACGGGTGGGAGAGCCCTTCCCGTTCGAGGCGCTCGGTCAGGGGGTCGGTCGACGCCTCGGATTCGGGCCGGCTCACGAGGGCCGCTCGGGAGAGGCCGTGAACGACTTCCGTGGCGGTGTCGTCGGTGACGTCCGTATCCCGCAGGTCGGCCACCGGTGCCTCGCCGCGGGGCATTGCGCGGCCCTGGTCGTCGAGCGCGTGCACCACGGTCTCGCGGCGCGTGAGGTGCTCGATCACGGACGCCGCCGCGCGCACCGCCCACTCGAACTCCTCGGTGGATTCGAGCACACCGGCCCACACACGAGCGCCCGGCCAGTGTTCGGCCGCGGAGTCCAGGACCACGACGGCGCTGCGCGTGCTGCGCGGGTCCTCCTGGCGCACCATGAGCTGGCCGTGCTTGGCGGACGCCGCCCAGTGCACCCGGCGCATGGGGTCACCGTGGCGGTACTCGCGGGTCATCACGTTGTCGGGTCCCGGTTGCGGTTGGGCGCGCCGGGACGGGTCGTTGCCGGATTCACGCGCCATGGTGACCCCGTGCTCGGTGAGGTCCTCGGGTTCCGGGGCCACGTACAGCGACGTCCGCTCGGCCACGTCCAGCAGTTCGGTCACCACGCCGAACGGGTCGCCCACGCGCACCGTGGCCGGACCCAGTTCGTGGATCCCCCGACGCCGCGGGCGCACCGTGTACGTGACCGGCGCCCCGGACACCGGTACCGAGACGTCCTGGTCCCGGCCCAGCAGGGGGTCCACGGTCTCGTGCACGTCCACGGCGGCGACGGTGCTCGTGCGGCCCGAGCGGAGGGTATCCCTGCGGTCCGCGTCGGTGGTGTCCGGGCCTGCCCCGCGGCCGGGGTTCGCGGCATCCGCCGGGCCATCGCCCATGCCACCCGTCAGGCCGCCTCCCGCCGTGCCCATGTCGTGGACCGCGGGGTCCACCGGGTCGTGGGTGGAGCCTGCTCGACCGGCACCCGAGGTACGGTTGCGCGCGGAGAAGGCGGAGCGACGTCGTACGCGCAGGGCCACCTGGGCGGCGTCGCCGAGCGTGACGAGCGGCGGGTCCACCGAACGTTTGAGCAGGACGCGAGGTTTGACGAGCCACATGGCCAGGGAGGACAGCAGCGGCACCATGCCCAGGAACAGGGACAGCGCCAGGACGTCCTTGCGGCCGAGCCACGTGGCGGCGGCCAGGCACAGCACGGCTGCCGCCAGGAAACACCACCCGCGCACCGTGAACTTGGCGCGTGAATCCACCCGCGCCTCGGGAGCGGCGGCCTTCATCGGGTCTGGGGGGCGTCTTCGGTGGGGACGCGGACGTCGGAGAGGATCGTGCGCACGATGTCCTGGGCGCTGTCCGCGCCCGAGCGACGCTCGAGGAGCAGGCGGTGGGAGAGTACGGCCACCGCGACGTCCTTGACGTCGTCCGGCAGCACGTGGTCGCGTCCGGCCAGGGCGGCCTGCGCGCGGGCGGCCGCCTGCAACTGCAGGGCCGCGCGGGGGCTCGCGCCCAGGCGCAGGTGCGGGTGCGTGCGGGTGGCCTGGCACAGTGCCACCACGTAGCGGCGCACCGGGGTGGACACGTGCAGCGAGGCCACGTGGCGTACGAGGTCGCGGGCCTCCTCGATGTCCACGACCGGCCCGAGACCCGTCAACGGGGAGCCTGCGCCGTGATCGCGCAGCATGGCGACCTCGGCGTCCGCGTCCGGGTAGCCCATGGAGATCCGCGCCATGAACCGGTCTCGCTGGGCCTCCGGGAGGGGGAACGTGCCGTCCATCTCCACCGGGTTCTGGGTGGCCACGACCATGAACGGTTCGGCCAGCCGGTACGTGGTGCCGTCCGCCGTGACCTGGCCCTCCGCCATGGCCTCCAGCAGCGCGGACTGGGTCTTGGCCGAAGCGCGGTTGATCTCGTCCCCGATCACCACGTTCGCGAACACCGGGCCGGGTTTGAACTCGAACTGGTTGCGGGTCTGGTCGTACACCGACACACCCGTGATGTCCGTGGGGAGCAGGTCCGGGGTGAACTGGATCCGGTTGATCGTCCCACCCACCGCGCCGGCCAGGGTACGGGCCAGCATGGTCTTGCCCACGCCCGGGACGTCCTCGACCAACAGGTGGCCGCCGGCCAGCAGGGTCAGCAGGGCCGTGCGGGTCTCGGCGGGTTTGCCGTCGATGACCGAGTTCATGCGGTCAAGGATGGTCTTGGTGCGGGTGGCGAACTGCTCCATTATTTCCTCGTCTCACGGGCAGGGGGATCCGGGGGTGTTTGTCCCCATGTTCGCAGGTATTTGCCAGGTGCGGGTGCATTGCGAAGGGGGTCGGGGCCCTTCCTCACCGAGCGGCGCACGGATGCGGTTGCCCGGGGCCGGGCGGGAGCGCGTCATCTATCGTGGAGGGGTGATCGAGACACCCGTATCCGAATCCGTGTGGGACCACGCAGCCCGACCCGAGCCCGTGGCGGGACAGACGCCCGAGGCGTACACCGTGGAGCGGTACGCGGTCGCCGATTCCGGTGACGACGTGCCCAACGGTGAGGGCACGGAGCGTCGTGCGCACACGGATGCGCAAGGACGACGTCGCAATCTCACGTTCCCTGCGCTGCCGGAGCCGTTGCCGCACCCCGTGGTGGACAACCACACCCACCTGGACATGCAGGACGGGTTGGTACGGGTGTCCGTGGTGGATGCGATGGCCACGGCCAGGGACGCCTCCGTGTGCGGGGTGGTCCAGGCAGGGTGCGACGTGGAGTCGTCGCGATTCGCGGTGGCAGCGGCGCAGACGGTTCCGAGGGTGCTGGCAGCGGTGGCGCTGCACCCGAACGAGGCCCCCACCTTGGCCGGGTCGGGTGTCTCCGGAGACCTGGATGCACCGGCTCCGGCAGGTGACGGCTCGGCGAAGGGGTCCGGAGCGGGGCGCTTCGAGTCCGATGGGCCAGGGGGAGTTTCCGCGGCTGGGCGTTTCACGGGGGCACGCGACGCGGGCTCAACGGGCGGGCGCTCGCTGGACGAAGCGCTCGCGGTGATCGATGAATTGGCGGGGCAGCGTAGGGTGCGCTGCGTCGGCGAGACGGGAATGGATCGTGTACACACCCCGGAGTCGGGGTTGGCGGTGCAGGAGGAGTCGTTCCGGGCGCACATCGAGATCGCCAAGCGGCACGGGGTGGCCATGCAGATCCACGACCGTGAGGCCCACGAGGACGTGGTGCGCATCCTCCGTGATGCCGGGGCTCCCGAACGTACGGTGTTCCACTGCTTCTCGGGGGACGCGGAGCTCGCGCGGTTGTGCAACGAGAACGGGTGGTACATGTCGTTCGCGGGAACCGTGACGTTCAAGAACGCGGCACCGCTCAAGGCAGCGCTGCGGGAAGCGGATCCGGGGCTCGTGCTGTGCGAGACGGATGCGCCGTTCCTCACGCCGCACCCGTTCAGAGGCCGGCCCAATGCGCCGTACATGGTCAACTACACGGTGCGGGGGATGGCGGAGATCCTGGACACGGACCTCGAGGAGCTGTGCCGGCGGATCTGGGAGAACTCGGAGCGGGTGTACGGGCAGTTCTGAATTCGGAACGGGTGTGCGGGCAGTTCTGAGGGGCTCCCACCCCGCCCCGCGCCCCATCCACCATGCCCACCCACACCCTGCGCCCACTTGGCTTCTCATGCGTGCTCCCACAACCAGCCCACCCACCTCCCCACCGCGGCAACCGGGCTGCACCACACCTGTGCCCCGAAAAAGCAAGGAGCGAGGCGGATCCAGTGTCGTTTCGGGGCACAGATGTTTGCGAGATCGGGGGCGTGAGGTCATCCGCACTCCCCATCCAGTCCAGGCCCTCCGATTTTTAGGTCGTCCGTTCCTAGATTCCTGGCATGGACTCACGAATCACTGCCACTTACCGAGGCCCACGACCTCTCGTGGCCACTACCGGTGAACTGGGTCGGCGGAAACACCAGCTGACCCGTGATCCTTCGATGCATCAACTGGCCCACGGGCTGTGGTGCCGCGCCGCTTCGCCCCCGGATCACGTGCAACGGGCCATGTTGCTGCAACGTCATCTCAACAGCCCTGGATCGCCCGTCCGCATCACGGGGATCACCGCGCTACAAGTCCTTGGGATTCCGATCGGGTCCCACTATCGATGGGCGGATCGGGCGCTGTGTCATCCCGCGCCGCCGCGGGGTAACGACCTGGACGAACATCTTCACCGCGTTCTCCACCTCTCATGGCATGGTGAGCGGTGTAAAACTCGTGATCCCAGTGTTCTTATGACCAAGTCCTACGGCTTGGGGTCCTATGCCGGACCGTGGGGATCCACGCTGGTTCATCCGGTGGAGGCACTCGTCGTGGCCGCGCCCATGATGTCCCGCTGGGCACTCACCGCCGCACTGGATGCGTTGCTGGTGCATCGTGATCTGAGGCCGGTGGACTCGACACCCGCGTGGACGTCTCAATCCTGTGGGGAGCCGCTCTCGCTGGCGGACATCTACTCGGCATTGGAGACGCTGCCTCCCACATCCCGTGCGGTCATGGCGGTGCGCACGGCATTGAAGAGCACGCAATTTCCCACGCTTTCTCCCATGGAGACCTTGACGCGGTTGATGCTGTTGGCGTGTGGCCTGCCGTGTCCCGAAAAGGCATCCATATCCCGTGATCGGTGTCGTTCTGGGGCACACGTGTTGTGCAGTGGGATTGCCGCGGGGCCCAATGAGGGTGGGAGGGAAGGTTCGGGTATGGGGGAGTGAGCGGGGCGGGGGCGCGGGCATAGGTGCGGGTGCGGATCGCGCAGGCACGCCACGTAGGATTGACCGGTGACCGAGCCCAGTACCGACGGCCCTCTCCTAGGCCCCGCCGAGATTCGAGAACTCGCCGAGCAAGCGGGGATCCGCCCCACCAAGACGCTCGGTCAGAACTTCGTGATCGATCCCAACACCATCCGCCGGATCGTAGCCGCCGCCCACCTGGGGCAGGACGAACACGTCCTGGAGGTGGGGCCCGGCCTGGGGTCGTTGACGCTGGGGCTGTTGGCGGCGTCGTCGTCGGTCACGGCCGTGGAGATCGACCCGCCCCTCGCGCGGCAGCTGCCCCAGACCGTGGAACGGTTCTTCCCGAGCGCTGCGGACCGGTTGTCCGTGGTGGAGGCCGACGCCGCCCGCGTGCGTGAGCTGCCCGGCGAGCCGACCGCGCTCGTCGCGAACCTGCCCTACAACGTGGCCGTGCCGGTGCTGCTGCACATCCTGGAGACCTTCCCGACCGTGCGCCACGGGCTCGTGATGGTCCAGGACGAGGTCGCTGACCGATTGGCGGCCGGGCCCGGGTCGCGCGTGTACGGCGTGCCGTCCGTGAAGGCCAACTGGCACGCGCATGTGAGCAAGGCCGGGGTGATCGGCAAGAACGTGTTCTGGCCCGCCCCGAAGATCGCATCCGGGCTCGTGCGCTTCGAGCGCCGCGAGCCCCCGGTCGGCGAGTCGCTGCGCCGGGACACGTTCGCGGTGGTAGACGCCGCATTCGCCCAGCGTCGCAAGACCTTACGGGCGGCGCTGAGCGGCTGGGCGGGGTCCGGTGCCCGCGCCGAGGAGATCCTGCGCGCCGCCGGTGTGGACCCCGCCGCGCGCGGTGAGCGGCTCGACGTCGCCGACTTCGCCCGGATCGCGGCAGCCGCCGGGACCGTAAGTTCAGAGGGGACGGAGGAAGTGGCCGGAGCCGATAGCCGACCCGGAGAAGTTCCGGGGAACCTCACGACTACACGAACCGCGTCTGCCACTGGGACGGCGCCGGACGAGCACCCCGCGGAAGCCGTTGGGACCGCGCCCCGAGACGGGTCCGGAGCGAACGACGTACCTGCCACCGACCCGGGGGAGCACCCATGAGCCCCACACCGACCCGGGTCAGCGCGAGCGCCCCGGCCAAGACGAACCTCGTGCTGCACGTGGGCAGCCCCACCCCGGACGGTTACCACCCCCTGGAGACCCTCTTCGTGGCCGTGGACCTGCGGGAAACCGTGACGGCCTCCGTGAATCCCGCGCTCGCCCGTCGTGGGGTGGGGATCCGCATCACCGTGGAGGCCGAGCGCGGTAGCGAGTACGCCCGCATGGTGAGCGAGGGAACCGCCCGCCTCTCCGATGTCCCCCTGGACGGGACGAACCTGGCCGTGAAGGCCGCGCTCGCGGTGTGTGAGGCGCTGGACGTCCCCGTGCCCGGACTCGAGCTGCATGTCCGCAAGGCCGTGCCGGTCGCCGGCGGCATGGGCGGGGGATCCGCGGACGCCGCCGCCGCGCTCGTGGCGGTCAACGACCTTGTGGCCCGCCACGCGGGCGTCGCCTCAATGGATACGGACGAACTCCTCCGACTGGGCGCCGGCCTGGGCGCCGACGTGCCGTTCATGCTCCTGGGAGGCGCCGCGATCGGCCGCGGCACGGGAACCGAGGTGGAGTCGGTGGCCGCGGAGGAGCAATTGCATTTCGTGTTCGTCCCCCAGGACCAGGGCCTGTCCACACCGGCCGTGTACCGCCAGTGGGATGCCAATCACACGGTGACGAACGCGTCGACGAGGAGTGCCCCGCGCACCGGCATCGCCCCCGACCCCGTCCCCACCGCGGTGCTCACGGCCTTGGCCGACGCGGACCCCGATGCCCTCGCCGCCCGGATCCGCAACGACCTCCAGGGCCCCGCGATCCAGTTGCTACCCGAACTCGAGGGGCTGCTCAACCACGGCGTGGAACTGGGTGCGCTCGCCGGATGGGTCTCCGGGTCGGGCCCCACGGTATGTTTCCTGGTGCGATCGCGGGATGCCGCGCGCCGCCTCGTGCTCGACTTCGTGCGGGAACACCGCCACGCCCTCGCCGTGGCCGGCCCCGTGCCCGGCGCGCGGGTCGAATCGCGCGAATGAACCCGCCCGCCGGGGTGTCCCGGGGCAGAATCGGGTCAACGTAGGCGCGTCACCACGGTTTCGAGGTCTGGGCCGGCCCGGGCGGTGCACTCCCCGAGCCCCCGGGTGAGGAGTCAGTCTTGGCCATCCGTCCGCAGCAGGCCCATCCCGTTCCCGAGCCACTCGTGCGCGCACTCGAGGCCCTGCGTCACGAGCTCAACATCCCCGACGACTTCCCACCGGCCGTGCACGACGCCGCCGTGGCCGCTGCCGCCGCACCGCGCCTACCGTCTCTGGACCGCACGGACCTCGAGCTCGTCACGATCGACCCGGAGGGCTCCCGGGACCTGGACCAAGCGGTGCTCATCGACACCGCGGATACGGGTTTCACCGTGTGGTACGCGATCGCCGACGTCGCCGCGTTCGTGCACCCGGGCGATCCGATCGATGTCGAGGCCCACCGCCGCGGCCAGACCCTCTACGCCCCGCACCAGCGCACGCCGTTGCACCCTCCCGAACTCTCGGAGGACGCCGCGAGTCTGCTGCCGCACACCGTGCGCCCCGCCGTGCTGTGGGAACTGGGGCTGGACGAACAGGGCGCACTCCGCAGCACATCGGTGCGGCGGGCCCTCGTGCGTAGCCGCGCCCAGCTGACCTATCGAGAAGTACAGGATCGGCTGGACGCGGGGACCGCGGGCCCGTCCCTCACACTGTTGCGCACCGTGGGGCAATTACGGGAACGGATCGAACGGGAACGCGGCGGGGTGAGCCTGCGCATCCCCGAGCAGGAAGTGGTGATCGATCACGAGCAGTGGCGCGTGGTCCACCGCAGTGCGCTGCCCGTGGAGGGGTGGAACGCCCAGATCTCGCTGCTCACGGGCATCGCCGCCGCGCAGTTGATGCTCGACGCCGGCACGGGCCTGTTGCGCATCTTGCCCCGCGCGGCCGACTCCGCGATCCGCAAACTGCGGGCCACGGCGGCCGCCCTGCGCATCCCGTGGCCCGAGGACGTCAGCTACCCGGAATTCGTGCGCGCACTCGATCCGCAGCTCGGGACCCACGCGGCCATGCTGCACGCGTGCACCCTGTTGTTTCGGGGGGCCGGTTACGAGGCGTTCCACGGCGCGGCCCCGGAGCATCGCGAACACTCGGCCCTCGCGACGTCGTACGCGCACGTGACCGCGCCGCTGCGCCGACTCGTGGACCGCTACGGGAGCGAGGTGTGCCTCGCGATCAGCGCCGGGAACCCCGTTCCCGACTGGGTGCTCGAGGCGCTGCCGCAGCTGCCGGCCGAGATGGAGGCGTCCGCGCGCAAGGCCTCGGCGTACGAGCGCGGGATCGTGAACATGGTCGAGACGCTGGCGCTGTCCGCGCACGTGGGCGAGGAATTCACGGCCACCGTGGTGGAGGTCAAGGACGACGGCGCTCGCGGCACCATCGTCATCCGCGAACCTGCCGTTGAGGTCATCCTCAAGGCCCCCGATTTGCCGCTCGGCAAAGAGGTCCGGGTGCGTCTCGTGCGGGCCGACGTCGCGGAGGGCCGCGCCGAGTTCGAACTCGTGTCCGACGTCGCCGGGTGACGCCGCCTGGTCCGGTACCTCGTCGCAGTGACCGGTCAGGCGGTGTCGTTAGCCTGGGAGAGAAGTGATGACGAACGATAGGAGGCAGTCATGTCCGTGGTGAAGATCAATGCCATCGAGGTCCCCGAGGGTGCCGGCGCCGAGCTCGAGGCCCGGTTCGCGGCGCGCAAGCACGCGGTGGACGGTGAGCCCGGTTTCGAGGGGTTCCAGCTGTTGCGCCCGGTCGCGGGGGAGAACCGCTACTTCGTGGTGACCACGTGGGCCACCCAGGAGGACTTCGAGGCGTGGCGGGACGGTAATGCCAAGGCCGCCCACGCCGGGGGTCAGCGCAAACCGGTGGCCACGGGTGCGTCGCTGCTCGAGTTCGAGGTCGTGGACCTGTAAGGCTCCCGGACTGGATCGGTCGGGAAGCGGCCGCGGTAGTAGCTGGGCGTGACGCCGAAGTGCCGCACGAACGCGCGGCGCAGGGTTTCGTCCGTGCCGAAGCCGGACAGTCGCGCGGTGTCCATGACGCCGTGCCCGCGGTCCAGCAGAGACTTGGCGGTTTCGACCCTGACCTGTTCCACGAATTTCCCCGGCGATACGCCCAGCTCCGCGGTGAACAGCCGGCTCAGATGGCGCACGCTCATGTGCGCGCGCCGGGCCAGCTCCGCCACCGGGGGTGCGGCCGCGGGGTCGCTCACGATATCGGCGCACAGCTCGCGCAGGGGAGCGGACGACGGCGCGGGCCAGTCCAGCGCAGCCGAGAACTGGGACTGCCCTCCCGCGCGCTGCATGTAGACCACGAGTTCCCGGGCCACGCCGTGGGCCAAGTTCCGCCCGTAGTCCACGGCCACGAGTGACAGGGCGAGGTCGATCCCGGACGAGATGCCCGCGCTCGTGAACACGGCTCCGTCCCGCACGTACAGCTCGTCGGGGTGTACGGTCACTACCGGGTAGCGGCGGGCCAGCTCGGCGGCGTGACGCCAGTGGGTCGTGGCCCGGCGTCCGTCGAGCAGGCCCGCCTCGGCCAGCGCGAACGCCCCGGTGCACACGCTCGCCACGCGGTCGCTATGGTCGGCGACGGCGCGCACTGCCGTGACGACGCCGTCCGGCACCGGGCGCGTGGCGAGGGATTCTCCACCGGCCACCAGCAGCGTGCCGATCCGGGGTGCGCCCTCCAGATCCGCGAGTGATTCGGTCGCGATCCGCGCGCCCACCGACGTCTCGACGTCTCCGCCGGACGGCGAGACGAAGCGCACCGCGTAGTCGGCACCCGCGGAGTTGGCCGCGGCGAAAACCTCAGCGGGTCCGGAGACGTCCAGCAGGGTGACCCCGGGGAACAGCAGAACGACGACGTGACGGCGGGCTGTCATGTGTTCAGTATGTCCGAATCCGAGGGGTTCCTGTCACTGTGGACCTGGCGGACGGGTGTGCAGCGAGCCCACAATGGAGAGGTGGGGCAGCGCGGCTCCTCAGCTGCAGCGGCCCCTGCCCGCCCATGCACGGCCCGCCCAGAACAGGACTCAGCTCATGACCGACACCATTTCCGGCATCTCCGTCCCTGACAGCAAACTCGCCCGGGAGATCACCGAGTACATCCGGGACAACGAGGACGACCTGCTCTACCACCACTCCCGCCGCGTGTTCTTCTTCGGCGCGCTCGTGGGGCAGGCCCACGACCTGAGCGTGGACCACGAGCTGCTGTATGCGGCGGCCATGTTCCACGATCGCGGCCTCACGGATACTTACTCCGACTCCATGCTGCGTTTCGAGGTGGACGGCGCGAACGAGGTCCGCGAGTTCCTCCTGGAACGCGGTGCGTCGCAGGAGCGGGCGCACAACGCGTGGCTCGGGATCGCGCTGCACACGACCCCCGGGGTGCCCGAGTTCATGGCCCCGGAGATCGCGCTCGTGAGCGCGGGTGTGGAGACGGACGTGCTGGGCATGCACTTCGACGAGCTCACGGACGCCCAACGGCAGGCCGTGGTGGAGGTCCATCCCCGCCCGGACTTCAAGAAACGGATCCTCAAGGCGTTCAACGACGCCAACGTGCACCGCCCGCACTCCACGTTCGGGAACATGAACGCGGACGTGCTGGAGCACTTCGACCCGGAATTCAAGCGCGACAACTTCGTGGAGATCATCAAGGCGAATCCCTGGAGCGAGTGAGCTCCGGCTCGCTCGTCTACTCCAGCGCCTCGCCCAGCTCGAGCCATCGCAGCTCGAGTTCGTCCAGCTGCTCCTGCAGTTCGGACTTCTGCGCCGCCAGCTCGCCGAGCCCTTCGAAGTCCGAGGGGTCCGCGGCGGCCATGGTCCCGTCCAATGCCTCGATCTGCTCGCCGAGTTTCTGCATCTTGCGTTCGACGGCGCCCAGTTCCTTCTGCGCGGCCCGCGCCTGCGCGCCAGACAGCCGCGGCTCGGAGGGGGCGGCGCCGTCGGAGGCAGGGGCAGTGCCAGAGGAGGAAGAGGACGCCGCAAGCGGGTTGGACGCCCCGGAGGAACCGGCTGCGGTGCCGGACGCCGCGGTCGCCGAGAGGTTGAGGTACTCCTCGACCCCGCCGGGCAGGTGCCGGAACCGGCCGTTGATTACCGCGTACTGCTGATCGGTCACCCGCTCCAGGAGATAGCGGTCGTGGGAGACCACCAGCAGGGTCCCGGGCCACGTGTCCAGGAGATCCTCCATGGCGGCGAGCATGTCCGTGTCCAGGTCGTTGGAGGGCTCGTCCAGGATCAACACGTTGGGCTCGTCCAGCAGGATGAGCAGCAACTGCAGGCGCCGCTTCTGTCCACCCGAGAGGTCCTTGACCGGGGTCTTCAGCTGCGCGGAGGAGAACCCCAGCCGCTCCAGGAGCTGGGTGGGGGTCATCTCCTTGCCCTCGGTCACGTAGGAGGTCTTCTTCCGGGCGACGACGTCCGAGACCCGGTCGTTCGCGACGTCCTCGAGCTCGGCGAGCTGCTGGGTCAAGGTCGCGATCTTGACGGTCTTCCCGCGCTTGACCCGCCCCGTGGTGGGCTCCACGGCACCCGTGACGAGCCCCAGGAGCGTGGACTTGCCCGCGCCGTTGACGCCCAGGATGCCCGTGCGCTCCCCGGGGGCGATCAACCACGTGACGTCCTGCAGCACGCGTGTCCGCCCGGAGGCGCCAGGCGAAGAGGCGCCTGACGAAGCGGCAGTCGCGGCGCCGTCGTCGTCCGCGGAAGGACCGGACGGGCCGGACGAACCCGCGGAACCGGAAACGGCGGGGGAGGGGAACTCCACCGACACGTCCTCGATGTCCACCACGTCCTTGCCCAACCGGGACACCGCCATGCGGGACAGCGACACGGAATCGCGCGGCGGCGGGACGTCGGAGATCAACTGGTTGGCGGCGTCGATGCGGAACTTGGGTTTGGACGTGCGCGCGGGTGCCCCGCGGCGCAGCCATGCGAGCTCCTTGCGCATGAGGTTCTGCCGCTTCTGCTCCACCACGGCGGCCTGCCGGTCGCGCTCCACGCGCTGCAGCACGTACGCCGCGTACCCGCCCTCGAAGGGTTCCACGATCCGGTCGTGGACCTCCCACGTGTCGGTGCACACGGCGTCCAGGAACCAGCGGTCGTGGGTCACGACCACGAGCGCGCCGGCGTTCCTGGACCAGCGGTTGTTGAGGTGTTTCGCGAGCCACGTGATGCCGTCCACGTCCAGGTGGTTGGTGGGCTCGTCCAGGAAGATCACGTCCCAGTCGCCGGTCAGCAGGCTCGCGAGCGCGACCCGGCGGCGCTGCCCGCCCGAGAGCTGCCCCACGGGGGTGTCCCAGTCCACGTCCGAGACGAGCCCGGAGATCACGTCCCGCACCTTGGGATCCGCGGCCCACACGTAGTCGGGCACGTCCCCCACCACGGTGTGGCCCACTGTTTGGTCCGGGTCCAGCGTGTCGGCCTGGTCGAGCATGCCCACGGTCGTCCCGCTGCGCACGGTCACCCGCCCGGAGTCCGGTGCGATGCGCCCCGCGAGCAGTCGCATGAGAGTGGACTTGCCGTCCCCGTTGCGACCCACGATCCCGATCCGGTCGCCCTCGTCGATCCCCACGGTGACCGAGTCGAACACGGTCTTGGTGGGGTACTCGAGATGTAAGTTTTCTCCGCCGATCAGATGAGCCACCCGGCAAGGATACAAGCGCGCACCGACGGGCCGCGGCGTCGTCCCCCCGTCCCACGGGCGTGCGAGACTGTGTGCCATGCACGACGCAACAGGACGCGGGGAGACGCCCGCGGGAACCGTCCTGGACGACCCCCAGGGCCTCGCCGCGGCGGTGGCCCGGATCCGTGAGTTCCCGGGGCCGGTGGAGATCACGATCGGCGGGGGCCACCCCGTGGGGCCGCACATGGGTTCGCTCGTGCGCCGCCAGACCGCTCTACGCCTGCGCGAGGCCGGCGCGGAACCCCTATTGTTGCGCGCGCCCGTGGCCGTGGACGACGACATCCCCGACGAGGGCGTGCTCGCGGCCGTGGACGACGCCCTGGAGCTGTGCCGCGGTGTGGGCGCCGGGTGGCTCGTGCTCGCCCTGGGCGGGGTGGCGCACCGGGGGCGGCAGCGGCGGCGGCTGTACTCGATGCTCGCCGCGCTCGCGGAAGCAGCGTCCCACCGCCAGGTCAAGCTCATGGTGCAGAACAGCACGGTCGTGGAGGAAGTGGGCATGCTCATGGCCCTGCTGGACCGCGAGTACGACAACGGCACGCTGGACGTCACCGCCCCGGACGTCACCTCCATGGCGTGGGACGTCTCGCGTTCCCGGGCCGCCGGACAGGCCGACAACGCCGCGTGGGAGTACGTGCGCCGCGCCGCCGCACGCGCCCCCGTGCTCGTGCGCGGGATCACCGTGGAGGATGCCGAGACCCTGTCCCGGGGGCTCCCCGGATTCGAGGAGAACCGTGCAGCGGGGCGGGTTCTGCTCGTGCTGACGCGATGAACGCAGATGATAAAGTGACGTCTCGTGCGTCCTCCGGGCGCACGCACATGTTGGCGCCCGCGGGTGACAACGCTCCGCCATGGTGTAATTGGCAGCACACCGGCCTTTGGAGCCGTGAGTCTAGGTTCGAGTCCTAGTGGCGGAACGCACGACACATCGAGGCGTAGATGGCCCCCACCGCCTCACGAGCAACCAGAGGAGTCTGCTCCGTGAGCACCATTGACACCGCGAGCACCGGGCAGAACCCCGCCGCCGTCATCGTCCTGGCCGCGGGTAAGGGCACCCGCATGAAGTCCAAGACCCCCAAGATCCTGCATGAGATCGGGGGTCGTTCCATGCTCGGCCACGCCTTGAAGGTGGCCCGCGAGCTCGCGCCGCAGCGCATCGTGGCCGTGATCCGTCACCAGCGCGATCTCGTGGCCGAGCACATCGCGGCCGTGGATCCCGAGGTCCTGACCGCGGACCAGTCGGACGTCCCCGGTACCGGTTCCGCCGTGGACGCGGGCCTCGAGGTCCTCGACGCCGAGACCCCCGTGAGCGGCACTGTGCTGGTGACCTACGGGGACGTCCCCCTGCTCATGGTGGACACGCTGCGCGAGTTCGTGGCGCACCACGACTCCCACGGCAACGCCGTGACGGTGCTGACCGCCGATCACCCCGAGCCCGGCAAGTACGGCCGGATCCTGCGGGACGAGCGCGGCGAGTTCGCCGAGATCAAGGAGTTCAAGGACGCCACGGACGCCGAGCGTGCCGTGAGCGAGGTCAACTCCGGGATCTTCGCGTTCGACGCCGCGGTGCTGCGGGATGCGCTCTCCCGCGTGGACACCGACAACGCCCAGGCGGAGAAGTACCTCACGGACGTCCCGCGTCTCGCGCGCGAGGCCGGCCACCGCGTGGACGCACTCAAGATGACGGATTACATGGAGCTCGAGGGCGCCAACGACCGCGTCCAGCTCGCGGCACTGGGGCGCTACCTCAACCAGCGCACCCTGGAAATGCACATGCGCAACGGGGTGTCCATCGTGGACCCCGCGACCACGTGGATCGACGACACCGTGGAGCTCGAGGCGGACAGCACCGTGCTACCCGGGACCCAACTGCACGGGCGTACGCGGGTCGCGGAGGACGCCGTCGTGGGCCCCGACACCACCCTGACCGACGTGATCGTGGGCCGCGGAGCGCACGTCACGCGCACCCACGGCAGCGATTCCGAGCTGCGCGCGGGCGCCACGGTGGGCCCCTTCGCGTACCTGCGCCCCGGCACGGTCCTGGGCGAGGACGGCAAGATCGGCACGTTCGTGGAGACCAAGAAGGCCACGATCGGACGCGGCTCCAAGGTCCCGCACCTGTCCTACGTGGGGGACGCCACGATCGGGGAGAACTCCAACATCGGCGCGGCCTCGGTCTTCGTGAACTACGACGGCGTGGCCAAGCACCACACCACGATCGGCAACGACGTCCGCATGGGTTCGGACAACATGTACGTGGCCCCCGTGACCGTGGGCGACGGCGCCTACTCGGGTGCCGGGACCACCGTGCGCAAGGACGTCCCCGCCGGGGCCCTGGTGCTCACGGAGGGCAAGCAGGTCATCGTGGAAGGATGGGTGCAGGAGCACCGTCCCGGAACCGCGGCGGCACGCGCGGCCCAGGCCGCTCAAGACTCTGACCGCGACGACCACGCCTGAGTCCGGGCGCACGGCACGCGAGCAGTGATCCACAGGAATTCAAGGAAAGCGAGTTCACATGACCGGCATCACCAACACGGGTTCGAACCGCATGGTTCTGCTCTCGGGTCGGGCCCATCCCGAACTCGCCAACAACATCGCCCGTGAGCTGGGCACCGAACTGGTCCCCACGGACGCGTACGACTTCGCGAACGGCGAGACCTACGTGCGCTTCGGTGAGTCTGTGCGCGGCGCGGACGCGTTCCTGATTCAGTCCCACCCCGCTCCCATCAACCAGTGGTTGATGGAGCAGCTCATCATGCTGGACTCCCTCAAACGGGCGTCCGCCAAGTCCATCACCGTGGTCAGCCCGTTCTACCCGTACGCGCGCCAGGACAAGAAGCACCGCGGCCGCGAGCCCATCTCCGCTCGCTTGATCGCGGACCTCTACAAGACCGCGGGTGCGGACCGGCTGATGTCCGTGGACCTGCACACCGCGCAGATCCAGGGTTTCTTCGACGGACCCGTGGACCACCTCATGGCCATCCCGTTGCTGAGCGACTACGTGCGCTCCGTGGTGGATGTGGACAACGTGACCGTGGTGTCCCCGGACACCGGCCGTGTGCGCGTGGCCGAGCAGTGGGCCGAGCGCCTGGGCGGTGCCCCGCTCGCGTTCGTGCACAAGACCCGGGACATCACCGTGCCCAACCAGGCGGTGTCCAAGGAGGTCGTGGGCAACATCAAGGGCCGCACGTGCGTGCTGATCGACGACATGATCGACACCGGCGGAACGATCACCGGCGCCGTGAAGGTGCTCAAGGACCAGGGCGCGAAGAACGTGATCATCGCGGCCACGCACGCCGTGTTCTCCGGTCCCGCCGTGGGGCGGTTGTCCTCGTGCGGCGCGGACAAGGTGGCCGTGACCGACACCCTGCCCGTGCCCCCGGAGCACCAGTTCGAGAACCTCGAGGTGCTCTCGATCGCCCCGCTGATCGCCCGTGCCATCCAGGAGGTCTTCGAGGACGGATCGGTCACCAGCCTGTTCAACGGCCGCTCCTGACAACCGCCGGTGACCGCTACGACGCGGTTTCCGGTACGACGAAGGCCGGGGCGGCACACGCCACCCCGGCCTTCGTCGTACTCGGGAGTCGTGGTGTCCGGGGCGCATCACCCCGGACACCACGGCATCACAACCGGCTGATCCGGGTCCCGCCGTAGACGGTGTTGTACCCGATCACGTATCCGTTGGAGAACTGCTGACGGATCTCGTAGCCCGCGCGGTACTCGTCGGTCGTGGGATAGCCCAGGCCGCGCTCCATACCGGACTTCGCCCAGCGCTGACCGATCGCGCCGTACTCCTTGATCGCGCGCGAACCCGTGCGCGGCGACCACATGAGCTTGGTGGACTTACCGGACGGGGTACGGAAGACCTGGTAGGCCCCGCCCGCCAGCGAGCGCTCCTCGGTGATCGGGAAGCCGTAACCGCGTTCCCGTCCGGCGCCGATGAACTTCCCGCCGATGCTGCTCGTGTTGCGCACCATGTGCCCGCCCGTGGTGCGGTGCCAGTACGCGGTGGACTTCACGCCGTTGCGCACGAACTCTTGGTACCGGCCGCCGTTCGCGGCGTTGGCCTCGGGGCCCACCGGGGTGCCCCACTTCGCGGCGCCGCCCGTGGCGCGGTAGATCGCGCCGATGCCGCCGGTCACGGAGTAGCCGGTCGCGCGCCCGCCCAGCGGCTTGTAGTTCGACGACGACGCCAGGGCCTGCAGCTGCGCCCACGAACCGCCGTACACGTTCGAATCACCCGAGAAGGGCCCGCTGTCCGTGTACTGCCAGATGTCGTAGCGCGACCAGCCGTTGGGGTACCACTGGGGTGCCATGACGCCGTAGGACGCGAGGTGCAGGGGGTGGTCGTTGAACTGCGCCGTGTTGCCCGTGCAGGTCTGCCACCAGTCCGCGGTCGTGTAGATCGCGGGCAGTCGACCAGTGCGCTGCTTGTAGCGGTCCGAGAAGGACTTGATCCACGCGGTCATCTGCGGCTGGGACATGTTGTAGCACGTGCCACCCAGGGAGGCGTACGGGTTGTACTCGATGTCCAGCAGGCCGGGCAGGGTCTTGCCGTCCGAGGACCAGCCGCCGCCGTTGTTGATGAAGAAGTCCGCCTGGGCGGCACCCGAGGACTGTGAGGGCAGCGCGAAGTGGTACGCGCCGCGGAACATGCCCACCTCGTACGAGCCCATGTACTGGTCGTCGAAGGCCTCGGAGTGATAACCGGTCCCCTCGGTGGCCTTGACGTAGGCGAAGCGTGCGCCAGCGGCGTATTCCGCGCTCCAGTTCACGGCAGGCTGCCACCCGGAGACGTCCATGCCCTGGATCCCGGCCGGGATCCAGTTGTTCTCCCGGATCACAAGGGACATGGAACCGGCCGGGCCGATGCCCGTGGTGCCCGCGGCCTGCGCGGCGGCACTCGCGGTGGCCTTCGGGTTCGCGCTCGCGGACGGCGTGGCGGGGGTCTTGGGCGACGGCGCCGCGGTCGACGGCGCGGCGGAGGGTTTCGCCGCCTCGGGGCCCAGGACGTTCTCGGCCACCTTGTCGAGTTCCTTCTCGGACGCCTCCGAGAGGTTGGTCGTGGTCGCCATGGACTTCATCTTCTGGCCCATGGTCGCGCCGGGATTCTTGTCACCGGTCTTGGGCGGGGCCGTGGGCAGCTGGGGGTCCTTGACAACCGTCTCGAGTTCGTGGGTTTCCACGGAGACCACTTTCCCCTTCTCGGGATTGAGGTTCTCCGCGGGATCGTTGGCCGCCGTGGCGGGCATGAAGGTGGTCAGTACCAGGACCGCGGCGGTCACGGCAGCGGGCAGCACTGATTTTCGGGGGGAGATCATACGCGTAGCCTTTACTGCGTGTGGGGGGAGCCACTCGTTGGGGGGAAGGCGAGCGGCCAGGGGGACGCACTAGAAAGTGTAAGTGGTCACCCAGGAATTCGATGTATCTCACACGCAACGGGCATCACGATTGCATTTCGAGAAGAAATACTTCTGATTTCGACCTCAGTAGGCGCCTTCGGATGCGAAGACCGCACGCACGGTCCGCAGCATGATGATCAAGTCCTGCACCGGCGACCAGTTCTCCACGTAGTACAGGTCCAGGCGCACGGTCTGGTTCCAGTCGAGGTCCGAGCGACCGGAGACCTGCCACAGGCCAGTGATCCCGGGGCGCACACGCAAGCGGCGGTAGACGTGCTGCTCGTACTTGTCCACCTCGCTGGCCAGCGGCGGGCGGGGCCCCACGAGGGACATGCTGCCGTTGAGCACGTTGATGAACTGCGGCAGCTCGTCCAGGCTGAACCGGCGCATCCACTTGCCGGGTGCGGTCACGCGGGGATCATCCTTCATCTTGAAGAGCACGTCCCCCTGAGACTCATTGGCGGCCATCAGGGCGGCCTTGCGTTCCTCGGCGTCCGTGTACATGGAACGGAACTTGAGCATCCGGAACCGGGTGCCGTCAATCCCCACGCGCTCCTGCGCGAAGAACGCGGGACCGCCGTCGTGCGCCTTGATCAGGATGCCCAGCACGAGCATCACGGGGAAGAGGATGATCAGCGCGGCCAGAGAACCGGTGACGTCGATGATGCGCTTGACGATCTTCTTGGACCGGGTGAAACGCGGGGTGGCCACGTGGATCAGCGGCAGACCCACGAGCTGCTGGGTGTGGATCCGGGGGCCGGCCACGTCCGTGAGCCCGGTGTTCATGACCAGTCGGATCCGCTCGTCCGCGAGCGCCCAGCCCAGGTGGCGGATCTCAGTGGTGTTCAGGGGTACGGCGGCGGCCATCACGAGCGTCTCGATGTCGTGCTCGCGGCACGCCTGCATGATCCCCTGGACGCTCGGGCGTTCCTCCGGCGCGAGTGCGTTGACGGGTACCCGCACGGAGTGCAGGGACCGCGGCAGTTGGTGGTGCGAGGTGGGCATATAGACCGCCACGGGGTTGAACCCGGCGTCCGGGCGACTCTGCAGCTCTCCAACAAGTTCCACCGCCCCCGGGAAGCGACCCACCACCATGGTGCGGGACATGTTGAGCCCGTTCTTGCGCCGCTGCATGAGTTGACGCCGCGCCCACATGCGTCCTGCGAAAAGGGCCAGTGTGCCGAGAGGCAGCGCGATCAGGATGTACCCGCGCGCCGTGGGCACGTTGAAGGCGTAGGAGGCGATGGCGATCGCGGCGAACAACGTGAGCGAGGTCGTGACGAGCTGCTTTGCCTCCTCCGCGCCGTTACCGATCAGCCGCACACCGCGGGTGCCGCGCAGCTCGAGCCACAGCCACCACCCCACGGCCAGCAGCAGCCCCACGAGCCAGTAGGGCACGGGCAGCACGTCCACCTGCAGCAACCCCTGCAGCCAGCCGAACCGCAGGGCCTGGGCCGCGGCGAGCGCGAGCACCAGGGACAAAGCGTCGTAGATCCTCAGTTCCGTCTGGTAGCTCTCGCGCCACGACAGGTGCTTGTGCTTCTGGCTTGCATGTTGGAACACGGTCGACGAACCTTCCCCCAAAACCGTTCGACGGCGAGACGCCCCACGCGCTCGCTCCGATGCGTGGACCGTTCCCAACGAGTCCCCGCACCGCGGTGTTCATCTCCCCCGAGATTTACGCCCGCTAATCAGTCAACATACTCTCTCACCTGCTCGAATATCCCCTGAGTTCATGAATCGGTACAGAATTGTGGACATGTGACGTCCTTGACGGGGCCGCGTCGTCGCCCGCTTGGGGGTCAAACCCGGAGGCGGCGCCGGGGGTGGGGCACGTGCTATCGTGGGCCCGTTGCCAAGGCGAGGGGGCGGTCGTCCCGCCCCGTTATCGACGACGGCTTGTGGATCCTTACGATCCACCGCGACCGGTGAGTGCATCCCGAGCGGTGGGCGAGTGGGGTACCGCACCACGTCGGTCGTAACAACGTTCGGGACGCACGGTGCGAGCACCTCCACCGTGACTCGGACGGTCTGACGGTAACCAACCAGACCCACGATCGAAGGAGAACCGCCATGGTGGACGTCATCACCATTCCCGCGACCCTGCGCACCGAGTTCGGCAAGGGCTACTCCCGCCGCGTGCGCGCCAACGACCAGATCCCCGCCGTGATCTACGGCCACGGTGCCGAGCCGCTGCACGTGATCCTGCCGGGCCACGAAATGATGCTTGCGTCCCGTAACTCCAACGCCGTGCTCGAGATCGACGTGGACGGCGAGGGCCACCTCGCGATGATCAAGGACGTCCAGCGCCACCCCGTGCGCCCCGAGATCCTGCACATCGACCTGCTGACCGTGCGCCGCGGTGAGCGTGTCGAGGTCGAGATCCCCGTGACCGTCGAGGGCGAGGTCGCCGCGACCGCCGTGCACAACGTGGAGGAGAACGTCCTGCTCGTCGAGGCCGACGCGCTGAAGGTTCCTGAGAACGTCGTCGTGGACATCGAGGGCCGCGAGGCCGGCGAGCACGTCTACGCCGCGGACGTGACCCTGCCCTCCGGTGTCACGCTCGTGTCCGACCCCGAGCTGCTGGTCATCAACGTGTCCGAGCCCGTGGAGCAGGACCTGGGTGAGGAGCCGGAGACCGAGGACGCCGAGGTCGAGACCGCGCAGGAGTCGGCCGAGGAGTCCTCGGACGACGAGTGATCCGAGTGATCGCCCGTCCGTAACGGGTTGAGGCGATGTGATGAGCGGCGGCAAGCACCACGTGTGCCTGCCGCCGCCGTCGTCTCCGGGTCCGGACACGGGGACGGCAACGAACAATCCGACACTCGATACGGTGCGGGACGAACGAGCGGGGCCCCCGCCCGGAAGAAGGGACACGAGATGACGCAGCGGACGCTGGTCGTGGGACTGGGCAACCCGGGGGACCGCTACGCGGGGACCCGGCACAACATCGGTGCCATGGTCGTGGCCGAACTCGCGCAGCGCGCCGGCGTGAAACTCTCCGCCCACAAGGCGCGCGCCGCCGTGGCGGAGACCCGGATACGTCCGGGGGCGCCGCGACTCGTGGTGGCCCAGCCCTTGAGCTACATGAACGTCTCCGGGGGGCCTGTGAGCGCGCTGGCCAAGTACTACTCCCTGGGAGCGGACGAGCTCGTGGTGGTCCACGACGACGTTGACCTGCCCTTCGGTGCCGTCAAGCTCAAGCGCGGTGGTGGGGAGGGCGGTCACAACGGGCTGCGGGACATCACCAAGGCTCTGGGGACCAGGGATTACATCCGGGTTCGCGTGGGCGTGGGTCGACCCCCGGGACGCATGGATACCGCCGATTATGTGCTCAAGCGATTTTCCGGCGCGCAGGCCAAAGAACTGCCGCTGCTCGTCTCCGACGCCGCCGACGCCGTGGAAATGCTCAGCGAGCGGGGACTCACCGACACGCAACAGTACTTCCACGCCAGATTGTCCTGACACCGGGCCGGGTTCTCGCGTCCGGCCCGCGCCGGCCGGTGACACCGCGGACCCAGCCCATAGTGACGGTGGGCTCAACACTGCGTAATCACCATTCGTCACCGTGCTCGCACCGGACTACGGTCGAAATGCCCGCAGCGTTCGTCAAGGAGCGGAAGCTCGTAAGAAGGAGTCATGCCCACAACCCCCTTGGACAACGAGCAGGTCTTGAGGCTGAAGCAGGATTTCCCGCTGCTCACCGAATCGCAGGTGGCGGGTCATCCGCTGGTGTACCTAGACACCGGTGCCACCTCCCAGGTGCCCCTGGCGGTCGCTGACGCGGAACGCGACTTCACTCTGCATCATCGTGCAGCAGTCCACCGCGGCGCCCACACGCTGGCCGTCGAGGCCACGGATCTCTTCGAGGACGCACGGGCCACGATCGCGCACTTCGTGGGTGCGGACCCTTATTCACTGGTCTGGACCTCCAACGCCACCGAGGGGCTGAACCTGCTCAGTTACGCGATGTCCAACGCGACCGCAGGTTCCAATGGTTCCGAGAACGCGGAGCGGTTTCGAGTGGGGCCCGATGATGAGATCGTCACGACCCAGGCGGAGCACCACGCGAATTTGATCCCGTGGCAGGAACTGGCAGCCCGCACGGGTGCGAGCCTGCGCGTGGTTCCCGTGGACGCGCGCGGTCTGATCACGCCCCAGGCGGTTGCCGACACAGTCTCGGAGCGCACCAAGCTCGTCGCGTTCACTCACGTGTCCAACGTGACCGGTGCGATCACGGATGTGCAGGCCATCGTGGGGGAGGCCCAAAAGATCGGCGCGCTCACGGTTCTCGATGCGTGCCAATCCGTGCCGCACATGCCCATAGATTTTCCCGCGCTCGGCGTGGACTTCGCCGTGTTCTCCGCGCACAAAATGCTGGGTCCCACGGGCATCGGCGCGCTCTACGGTCGCCACGAGTTGCTCAATGCGCTGCCCACGTTCCTCACCGGCGGCTCCATGATCACCGAGGTCACCACCGAGCATGCTCGCTATCTGGACTCGCCCGTCCGCTTCGATGCCGGTACCCAGCGCATCAGCCAGGCCGTCGCCTGGGCTGAGGCCGTGCGATACCTGCAGGCGATCGGCATGGACCGGATTGAGGCGTGGGAGGCCGAACTCGGCCGCCAGTTGGCACGAGGTGTCACCGAGATCGACGGCGTTCGTCTCCTCGGTCCCGAACCCGGGATGGAGCGCGTGGGCCTGGTCAGCATTGACGTGGCCGGGGTGCACGCGCACGATGTGGGTCAGCTCTTGGATGCCGCGGGAATTGCCGTGCGCGTTGGTCACCACTGCGCCCAGCCGCTCCACCGCGAATTGGGCCTCACGGCCAGCACACGCGCAAGCACGTATTTGTACAACACCACCGACGACGTCGATCGCTTCCTCGACGAGCTTTCGCGTGTTCGCGGCTACTTCCGGGCGGAGGGCGCATGAGCGCTGAATTGGACCAGCTGTACCAGACCATCATTTTGGAGCACTCGCACAAGCGCAGTGGGGAGGCGGGCCAGGACGTTTCATCCGCTGGTGAGCGCAGCGGAGTGTCGCATCAGTACAACCCCACGTGCGGTGATGAAATCACCGTGCGGGTGACGGTGACAGGCGGGGAGACCCCCACGGTGGAGGCCGTGGAGTGGAACGGCGAGGGCTGCTCGATTTCCATGGCGGCGGCGTCGGTGTTAGCGGAAACGGCACCGGGAATGAGCCTGCCCGAGCTGGACACGTTGATGGAGCACTTCCGTGACATGCTGCGGTCGCGTGGCCAGGTGACTCCGGATGAAGAGATCCTGGGCGACGCCGCTGCTTTCGCGGGGGTGTCCAAGTTCGTGGCGCGCGTGAAGTGCGCGATGCTCAGCTGGGTGGCCGTCGAGGACGCCGTGAAGCACGCGGCGTCCAAGACCGTCTAAACGGTATCTAGTGACCCGTCTGTCGCGGAGGGGTTGCGGGCCGGGGCCTCCCTCACAGAGATTCCTGGGTTACCGGACATGCCCGGCCTGTCCAACAGTTGTGGGAGGCCCCGGTGTTTACAGAGCGTACGAGCGTAGGGCTGGATGTGCACGCCCGATCGGTAGGGGCAGCAGCCATCGACGGGGTGACCGATGAACTACTCCAGGCCCGGCTGACTTCAGATCACGATCACATTCGGTCCTGGATACGCCAGCTGCCCGGGCCGGTGGCGGTGACCTACGAGGCCGCCCCATCGGTTTCGGGTCATCTCGGGTGTTGAACGCAGACGGGATCCGGTGTGTGGTGGCGGCCCCTCGAAGCTGCAACGGACTTTTGGGGACCGGGCGAAAACTGATGCGAAGGACGCGGTGCACCTGGCCTGGTTGCTGCGTTTGGAGGAGGTCACTGGCGTGGTGGTGCCGTCGGTGGAACAAGAAGTCGCCCAGGATCTGGTACGGGCCCGGGAGGGCTGCCGTTCAGATCTGATGCGCGCCCGCCACCGGGTCTCGAAGCTGCTGCTACATCATGGGATCGTCCATGAAGGTGGGGCAGGCTTGGACCGGGGCCCATCACGCGTGGCTGGCCCGCCAGTACTTGGGATCCCCGGCCACGCGGATGGCTTTTGATGCCGAGCACGAGACGGTTCTGGCCACTGCGGGCCGCCGTGACCGACTGGATCAAGTGATTACCCAGATGGCCGCCGAGTCCCAATTCGCCGAGGTCGTCCACCGGCTGGGGTGCTTGCGCGGGATCTCCACACTGGCCGGCTTCGGACTGGCCGTGGAGATCGGGGACTGGCACCGCTTCACCGGTAACACCATCGGGGCCTTCGTCGGGCTGGTGCCCTGCGAGCACTCCTCCGGAGCCAGCAGAGCACGAGGACCGATCACCAAGACCGGTAACACCCATGCCTGGCGGCTGCTGGTCGACGCAGCCTGGCACCACCGCCGGGCATACTGCATCGGCAAGATCATGCGGGACCGCTGGGACCTGGCCCCGGCTGCAGCTCGGGCCCGCGGCGATGCCAGCAACCGCAGATTGCGCAACCGCTGGGTTCGGATGCTTGAACGGAAGAGGCGCTCCACGATCGCTAACGCGGCTATCGCACGGGAGCTGGCCGGGTGGTGCTGGTCCTTGGCCGTGATGGATGAGCAGATGGGCGGGGCCGCCACCGGATAGGTCTCCCGCCCCTACAAGCCGTCCCGCCGGTGGTCCCGGGAGGTAGCGCGTGGAGCGACCCGCGATACAACTATGAGCAGCAGCACGACGTTCCTGTTGCGGTGCCACGTCAGTTGTCGTAGACGCCCGGATCCACGCCGTGGGTCCGGATTTTCTTGTACGTGGCGTTGCGGGTCAGCAGCATGATGCCACCCATGACGGCGGCCAACATGGAGCCGAACAGAATTCCCGCCTTGGCGTGGTCTTTGTGGGGGCTGCCGGTGCCGAAGCTCAGCTCGGCCACGAGCAGGGACACCGTGAAGCCGATACCGGCCACGACCGACATGCCGAACATGTCGGTCCAGGTGTAGTCGTTGTCCTTGACCGCTGGGCTGAACCGGTCCATGAGCCATGGATGCGCCGAAGATCCCCACGGGTTTACCGATCAGCAGACCGGCCACGATACCCAGCGCCACGGGATCAGTGGCTGCGGACTTGATGCCCTCGATGCCGTCCACGGCGACGCCGGCGGATAAGAACGCGAAAATGGGGATGACCAGGCCGTTGGATAGCGGGCGGAAACGATGCTCGAGGGCCGGGGCCAGGCCCATCTCGGGGTCCTCGTGACGGATGACTCGGGGAGTGGTCTTCATGACGGGCACCATGAACCCCAGCAAAACACCGGCAATGGTGGGTAGGCAGGGCCGAGCCCACGACCACCAGGACGGCCACAGTGCCGAGTGATGAGCGGCGGCAAGCACCACGTGTGCCTGCCGCCGTCGTCGTCCCCGGGTCCGGACACGGGGGCGGCAACGAACAATCCGACACTCGATACGGTGCGGGACGAACGAGCGGGGCCCCCGCCCGGAAGAAGGGACACGAGATGACGCAGCGGACGCTGGTCGTGGGACTGGGCAACCCGGGGGACCGCTACGCGGGGACCCGGCACAACATCGGTGCCATGGTCGTGGCCGAACTCGCGCAGCGCGCCGGCGTGAAACTCTCCGCCCACAAGGCGCGCGCCGCCGTGGCGGAGACCCGGATACGTCCGGGGGCGCCGCGACTCGTGGTGGCCCAGCCCTTGAGCTACATGAACGTCTCCGGGGGGCCTGTGAGCGCGCTGGCCAAGTACTACTCCCTGGGAGCGGACGAGCTCGTGGTGGTCCACGACGACGTTGACCTGCCCTTCGGTGCCGTCAAGCTCAAGCGCGGTGGTGGGGAGGGCGGTCACAACGGGCTGCGGGACATCACCAAGGCTCTGGGGACCAGGGATTACATCCGGGTTCGCGTGGGCGTGGGTCGACCCCCGGGACGCATGGATACCGCCGATTATGTGCTCAAGCGATTTTCCGGCGCGCAGGCCAAAGAACTGCCGCTGCTCGTCTCCGACGCCGCCGACGCCGTGGAAATGCTCAGCGAGCGGGGACTCACCGACACGCAACAGCATTTCCATCCGAGCAACCCGGCCTGACCGCCCGTCACGAGTAACGCGCCCGCTCCCCGGATCGGGGGAGCGGGCGCGTCTCCTGTGCAGCGGTGTGTGGGCGTCAGTCCAGGGTGTCCGGGTCGTGGCCGGCCGCGCGCATCGCCTTGTACTTCTTGTTGCGCGTGGCCACGAGAGTGCCACCGATCAGCGCGGCGAGCAGGGAACCGCACAGGATGCCCACCTTGGCGTGGTCGCCGTGGGGGCTGCCCTCTCCGAAGCTCAGTTCGCCCACGAGCAGGGACACCGTGAACCCGATGCCCGCGACGATCGTCATGCCGAACATGTCGAACCACGTGTAGTCCCGGTCCTTCTCCGCGGACGTGAAACGGTCCATGAGCCACGCGGCACCGAAGATGCCGATGGGCTTGCCGAGCAGTAGACCGGCCACGATGCCCAGGGCCACCGGGTCCGTGGCGGCGGAGGTCACACCGTCCCAGCCGCCCACGGCCACACCCGCCGAGAAGAACGCGAAGACGGGGATCACGAAGCCGTTGGACAGCGGACGGAAGCGGTGTTCGAGCGCGGGCGCCAACCCCATCCGCGGGTCCTCCTGACGGATGATGCGCGGCTTCTGCTTGAGCACGGGGACCATGAAGCCCAGCAGCACGCCCGCGATCGTGGCGTGGATCCCGGACTCGTAGACCAGCCACCACGTCACCACACCGATGGGCAGCAGGATGACCCACGCGGCCCAGTGCCGGGCCATGAACCACCCCATGAACTTGTGGGTGAGGAACCAGTACAGTGCCAGCAGCACCGCGGCCCCACCCAGGAACGGGAAGTTCACGCTCTCGGTGTAGACGAACGCGATGATCGCGATCGCGATGAGGTCGTCCACGACCGCCAGGGTCAACAGGAACGTGCGCATGGCCACGGGAAGGGACGAACCCACGACCGCGAGCACCGACACCGCGAAGGCGATGTCCGTGGCGGTGGGGATCGCCCAGCCGTGCATCGCGGTGCGCTCCGAACCGGCGGCCAGGTTGACCCCCAGGAAGATCAACGCGGGAACGAGTACGCCGCCGCACGCGGCCACGACCGGCAGGATCGCCTTACGGATGTTGTGCAGTTCCCCGTCCACGAACTCGGCCTTCAACTCCAACCCCGTGAGGAAGAAGAAGATCGCGAGCAGCCCATCCGAGGCCCAGTGCCCCACGGTGTGCTGCAGCCCGGCCACACTCGGGCCCACCTCGGTGTCACGCAGCCCGAAGTAGACCTCCCCCCACGGGGAATTGGCGATCACGAGGGCCAACACCATGGCGATCAGAAGGAAGAGACCGCCGGTGGTGTCCCGGCGCAGGAAATTCGTGAAGGATCCACCGGAACCGGAGGACGTCTGCGTGTCTGTGCTCAAGACAAGGAACTCCCGTCACGTGGTTCACGGGTGAACCGCGGTTGTCGAATAGGACGAAGGATGGCCGGGCGGGCACCGATGGTGCCCGCCCGGCCATCCTAGACCCGCGAGGCGCTCAGTTCTTGATGATCCACGCCTCGGCCTGGCGGGCCTGCAGGGTCAGGGCCTTGCCGATGTAGGGCTCGGCGGCCGCGGCGATCTTCTTGCCCACGAGCGGGATGTTGGCCTGCACCTCACCGGTGACGTCCACCGAGGTCTCGTTCTCACCCAGGGGCTTGATGGTCTGGTGCGCGGTGGCTCCCACGGGCAGACCGGCCACTTTGATCTCGGTGCCCACGGTACGGGTACCGTCCGCGGCGGGGGCGCCGTACGTGTCCACCTGGGTGAGCTTCACCCCGCCCTTGACGAACTTCTGCGCCACGTCCGGCAGCTTGTCCGAGCCCATGCTGCGCACGGTGGTCGCCGTGAACGCCGTGGAGGTGTCCCCGTTGACCTCGAAGGACTCGAACTGCGTTCCGGCCAAGGCGCTCACGTGACGGACGAAGGCCTCGTCCACGAACGTGGCCAGGACGGTGTCCACGGGGGCCTTGATGGTGGTGGAAGCGTTGACGGACATGGTGCTCCTCAGGGTCGTCGCCGAATCGTCGGTTTCCGCGCGCCATGGGACACGGTGCGCGGGCTGCCCTCATCCTAGTCATCGGTCCCGCGACCGCGGCCTCCCGGATGCGCCGCGCAAGCCGGGAAACCGGCACAATGGACTGTGTGAACCCGCATCCCGCCTCCGCTCCCGTCCTGCTCGCGTGCGCCCACGGGACCCGCGACGAGCGGGGACAACGCGCCGTCGCCGCCCTGGTCGAGCAGGTGCGTGCGGCCCTTCCCGAGGTGGACGTGGTGGACACGTGGGTGGACGTCCAGGAACCCGACCTGGTGGCGCGCACCCGGGAACACGCCGAGCACCCCGCGGTGGTCGTGCCGCTGTTGCTCTCCGCCGGGTACCACGTGTTCGTGGACATGGCCCGGGCCGTCCAGTCCTCACCACAGCACGTCGTGGCCGCGGCACTGGGCCCCGACCGGCGCCTGGCGGGCGTGATGGCCCGGCGGCTCACCGAGGCGCTCGACGCCGCGGGCGCACCCGGTCTCGCACCGGCCGATCGCGTGCTCATGGTCGCGGCGGGATCCTCCGATCCCCGTTCGCGGGACGATTGCGAGCTCATGGCCCGATACCTCGGCGATGCACTGGGCACGCCCGTGACGGCCGCCTACCTCTCAGCGGCGCGGCCCTCGGTTCCCGATGCCGTGGCCGCCGCGCGCGCGGAGCTCGGTCAACACTCCGAACGGCCCGGCTCCCACGGTCGAGCATCGCGCCCGTACGCAGCGCAGAACTCGGAAACCACGTCAGCCGATGCCGGGCGCGTGCTGCTCGTCCCGTACCTCCTGGCGCCGGGCTTCTTCCACGGTCGCGTCCTCACGGCCGGCGGCGACGTCGTGGCCGAGCCGCTACTCGTCCACCCCGGATCGGTGCCCCCGGAACTCATGGAGCTCACTGTGGAGCACTACCGCGAGGCGGCCTCCCGCGCGTGATCGCACACGGCCTTGACCATGGCCCCCAGGCGGAACCGCTCGGGCACCACGGCGTTCGTGATGCCCGCTTCCTCGAGCGGTTGTACACACACCGGCCCGATCGCCACCGCGGTGCACCGGCCCTCGCGTAATGCGCCCACCAACTCGTCGTACGCGCCCACCGAGCGAGCGGCGTCGAACAGCGCGTCCACGGCGGGCGCGGCGGTGAACGTGACGTAGTCGATCTCCCCGGCCACGACGTCGCGCACGAGCCCGGCCAGTCGGGAACCCTCGTCCGCGGACTCCCACTGATAGGGCGCCACCACGCGCACCGCGATCCCACCCGCGCGCAACCGCTCGAGCTGCTCCTCGTCCGTGGTGCCGTGCACCTGCACGGTCACGGTCGCGGGGCGCTGCGCCGCGGGATCCCCCGCGAGCACGCGGCCCACGAGTTCCGCGGTGCGCCCGGACGCACCCGTGTACGCGCACGTCACGCCCTTGGCCTGCAACTGCCCCCGGGCCTTCGCTCCGCGTGCCATGACGACGACGCCGCGCAGCGTCTTCAGCAGCTCGTCACCCAGCCCTTCCTGCTCGGCCACGCGCAGCCACCGGTCGAAGCCGTAGCCCGTCGTGACGAGCACGGCGTCCGGGGGAGTCGCGATCGTCTCGCGCACGGTGGCCAACACGGCGTCGTCCTCGTCCACCGGGGCGAGCTTGAGCGCGGGCGCGTGGAGCACACGTGCCCCGTGGCGTTCGAACGCCCCGCCCTGCTCGGCGGCGCGGCGATGCGCGGTCACGGCCACGGTCAGTCCGGTCAGGGCGGGGTGCTCAGCTGTTGTCATATCTCCAGGGTACGAGCGGGCCGCCCGGTGCGAGTCCGGCCGTGGGAACGGGTGTCGGGTCCGCGCGCTCGCGTACGGGGCTGACCTCGCGTGAGTCCGGCCGACCCGGTGCACTTCTTGCGAGGGCATGTTCCGGACGGGGCGCTCGCGGGGGATCGTGTCCGACGTCCCGAGTAGGCTGTAGCGCGTTCCGTCGCGCCCGTCATGGGCGCGGGGCCACAGGTCCCGATCACCGCACCCACCAGGAGTCAGCCACCCATGTCCCTGACCGGTCTGCTCACCGCGCTCTCCGAGGACCGCAGCTTCGCGAACATCCGCGCGCAGGCCGCCCGGCCGCTCACGGAACGCTCCGCCGAGACGATCATCAGCGCGACCGACGGCTTGCGCGCGCCGGTGCTCGCGCAGATCGCGCGGGGGCTCGCGGACGGGGCCGGGGCAGCGTCGTCGTCCGACGGGGCCAAGGGCGGTTCCTCGGGGTCCACCCCGATCCTGCTTGCCGTGACCGCCACGGGACGTGAGGCCGAGGAACTGCAGTCGGGGCTCGAGTCCTACGTGCCCGCCGAGCAGATCGCGAATTTCCCGTCCTGGGAGACCCTGCCGCACGAACGACTCTCGCCGCGCTCGGACACCGTGGGTCAGCGATTGAGCGTGCTGCGGCGCCTGGACCATGTGCAGGACGGGGAACAGCCGCTGCGCGTGGTCGTGGCGCCGGTGCGTTCGGTGCTGCAGCCCGTGGTCGCCGGGCTGGGTGCCATGAAACCGGTGACGCTGCGCACGGGCCAGGAGTACGACTTCCAGCAGCTCGTGGCACGTCTTGCCGGGGCAGCGTATTCGCGCGTGGACATGGTGACCCGCCGTGGTGAGTTCGCGGTGCGCGGTGGGATCATCGACGTCTTCCCGCCCACCGAGGACCACCCGGTGCGCGCGGAGTTCTTCGGGGACGAGCTCGACGAGATGCGGTGGTTCGCGGTCGCGGACCAGCGCACGCTGACCGATGCCGAACACCCGTCCGTGATCGTGGCGCCGCCGTGCCGCGAACTGCTCATCACCCCGTCGGTGCAGTCGCGCGCCGCCAAGCTCAAGGAACAGCTGCCGGGCGGGCGCGAGATCCTGGAGCGTATTGCTGGCGGGCAGTACGTGGAGGGCATGGAATCGCTCGCGCCACTGCTCGCGGACGAGATGGTCCAGCTCATGTCCCTGCTGCCCGAAGGCTCCATGACCGTGGTGCTCGAACCCGAGAAGGTCCGGGCCCGCGCGCACGACCTCGTGGCCACCAACCAGGAGTTCCTCACGGCCGCGTGGGAGTCCGCCTCGGGCGGCAACGACGCCCCGCTGGACCTGCACGCCGCGCTCGACGCCGACGACGGCGCGTCCCGCACGCCCGCCGCCGGGTCCTTCCACACCGTGGGGGAGGTCCGGGAACTCGCGCTCGACCGGTCGGTGGGGTGGTGGTCCGTCACGGGGCTCAACGTCAACGCCGTGACGACCTCCCAGATCGACGCCGACACCGCGGACGAGGAGGTCCGGCTCGCGGACACCGACGCCGACACCCTGACCGTCACGGCGCGCGAACCCACCCGGTTCTCGGGGGACGTGGAGGCCATGCTGCGCTTCCTGGGGGAGCGCATGCACGACGACTGGCGGGTCGTGCTCGTCACGGACGGCCCCGGACCGCTGCAGCGGCTGAGCGAGCTGCTGCACGGGGCGGAGATCCCCGCCGCCCGGTGCGACAGCCTCACGGAGGTGCCCCGGGCCGGTCTCGTGGAACTGACCACGGCCCGCGCCGGACGCGGGTTCGTCATCGAGTCCACGCGCACCGCCCTGCTGACCGAGGCGGACGTGCTCGGGCGTTCCACCGCCTACGACAACCGGGCGCAGCGCAAACTGCCGCAGCGGCGCAAGCGCAACCAGGTGGACCCCCTGGCCCTGCAGAAGGGCGACTACGTGGTGCACGAGCAGCACGGGATCGGGCAGTTCATCGAACTCGTGCAGCGACCGATCGCCGGGGCCATGACCGCCCCGGGTCAACCCAAGCCCGTGCGCGAGTACCTCGTGCTCGAGTACGCGCCGTCCAAGCGCAACGGTCCCCGGGACCGGTTGTTCGTGCCCACGGAGCAGCTCGACCAGGTGAGCACGTACGTGGGCGGGGAAGCGCCGTCGTTGTCCAAGATGGGTGGCGCGGACTGGAACAAGACCAAGCGCAGCGCCAAGAAGGCCGTCAAGGAGATCGCCAACGAACTGATCCGGCTGTACTCGGCGCGCATGGCGTCCAAGGGCTACGCGTTCGGCCCGGACACCCCGTGGCAGCGCGAACTCGAACAGGCCTTCCCGTACGTGGAGACCCCGGATCAGCTCACCACGATCGACGAGGTCAAGGCGGACATGGAACGGCCCATCCCCATGGACCGGTTGATCTCCGGGGACGTGGGCTACGGCAAGACCGAGGTCGCGGTGCGCGCGGCGTTCAAGGCCGTGCAGGACGGCAAACAGGTGGCCGTGCTCGTGCCCACCACGTTGCTCGCCCAGCAGCACACCGAGACCTTCGCCGAACGCTTCTCGGGCTTCCCGGTGCGCCTGGCCACGCTGTCCCGGTTCCAGAGCGCCAAGGAGTCCAAGGCCACGCTCGAGGGACTGCGCTCCGGCGCGATCGACGTCGTCGTCGGGACCCACCGACTGCTCTCCAAGGAGACCCAGTTCAAGAACCTGGGCCTGGTGATCATCGACGAGGAACAGCGTTTCGGCGTGGAGCACAAGGAGAAGCTCAAGGCCATGCGCACGGACGTGGACGTCCTGGCCATGTCCGCGACCCCCATCCCGCGCACGCTGGAGATGTCCATGACGGGCATCCGTGAGACCTCCACGCTCGCGACCCCGCCCGAGGAACGCCACCCCGTGCTCACGTACGCGGGGCCCTACACGGACAAGCAGGTCTCCGCGGCCATCCGGCGTGAGCTCATGCGCGAGGGCCAGGTGTTTTTCATCCACAACCGTGTGTCCTCGATCGAGGCGCAGGCCAAAGCGCTCGCCGAACTCGTCCCCGAGGCGCGGATCGCGGTGGCCCACGGGCAGATGAGCGAGTCGCGCCTGGAGCAGATCATCGTGGACTTCTGGGAGAAGAAGTTCGACGTCCTGGTGTGCACCACCATCGTGGAAACGGGCCTGGACATCGCCAACGCCAACACGCTGATCGTGGACCATGCGGACCGCTACGGGCTGTCGCAGCTGCACCAGTTGCGCGGTCGCGTGGGCCGTGGGCGTGAACGTGCCTACGCCTATTTCCTGTACCCCACGGAGAAACCGCTCAGCGAGACGGCACTGGAACGGCTCAAGGCCGTGGCCGCCCACAACGAGCTCGGCTCGGGCTTGCAATTGGCCATGAAGGACCTCGAGATCCGCGGCGCGGGCAACCTGCTGGGCGGGGAACAGTCCGGACACATCGCGGGCGTGGGCTTCGACATGTACCTGCGGCTCGTGGGGGAGGCGGTGGCCGAGTACCGCGGCGACCAGGACACGGGTCCCGCCGAGATGAAGATCGAGCTGCCCGTCAACGCCCACCTCCCGCACGACTACGTGCCCGGTGAGCGCTTGCGGCTCGAGGCGTACCGCACGATCGCGAACGCCGCCACGGAAGAAGCCGTCGCGGAGGCCGGCGAGGAACTCAAGGACCGTTACGGCCCGCTACCCACCCCGGTGGAGAACCTGCTCGACGTCGCCCGGTTGCGGATCCGGGCGCGCGCCGCGGGTCTCACGGACGTGGCCACCCAGGGCACCATGATCCGGTTCTCGCCGGCCGAGCTCACCGAGTCCCGCGAGATGCGCCTGACTCGGATGTACCCGGGCGCGCAGGTGAAGTCCGTCCCGGGGGCGGACACCCGCATGGCGCTGATCCCCAAACCCAAGACCGCGCGGATCGGGGGCAAGGACCTCGTGGACGGGGAGATCCTCACATGGGCACGGGACGTGCTGGACGCGATCTTCCCTCCGGTACAGGCACCTACGGAGGAGGTCTCGCAGTAGGGATAGCGCGGCCCCGTCCGGGCGCCGCCTCGCTCGGGTACTGACTCACCCCGGGTACCTTGGCGCGGCGTCGTCGCAGGTCCCCACATGGAAACAGCCCCGCTCATCCGGGTGGACGAGTGGGGCTGTCGTGGATGTGATGCGTCAGTGGCTCACGTTGTCCTGGCGCTGACTCGCTCCAATGGGCTGGCGGGCCATCTCGGAGGCGTCGCGCGGGAGGTCCAGGGTGACTTCCTTGCCACCCGTGGAGTGCTTGGCGGTGCTGCCGTTGAGGATCGTGGTGGGGACCATGAGGGCCAGACCGTAGGCCAGGATTCCGAGCAGGAACAGCAACCAGCTGTCCGGGTAGGACGCGAAGAGGTAAAGGCTCACCAGGATGGTGATGAAACCGCCGCCGAAGAGGATGGCGTTCTTCACGACGTCATCCTGGCCAGAGTACTGCGGCTTGCGGCGGGACGCGGAATCGTGGTCGGAGCGGGCGGCCCGGTTGTCCTCGGTCACCGCGTGGCTGCCATCCTCCACCGTGCGCCCAGCGGAGTACTGATCGCTCGTGTGTGTTTCGGCTCTTCTGACCATGAGTTCACCCTTTCAGACCGCCGCGGCGGGCCCATTACGTTCCTGCGCCCAGTCTAGTGCCTGGGACCGGAACTTGCCGACATTCCGTCGATATCGAGCACCCGAACCGGCGCGCGTTCTCACAACTTCGCGACGACGTCCGCGAGCAGCCGGGAGATCCGGGGACCGGCGGCCTGGCCGGCCTCGAGCACTTCCTCGTGGGACAGGGGCTCGTCGCTGATCCCCGCCGCGAGATTGGTCACGAGAGACATCCCCAGCACCTCGAGGCCGGCGTGGCGCGCGGCAATGGCCTCGAGCGCCGTGGACATGCCCACGAGGTCCGCCCCGAGCACCTTGGCCATCCGAACCTCCGCCGGTGTCTCGTAGTGCGGTCCGGTGAACTGGGCGTAAACGCCCTCGTCGAGTCCGGGGTCCACCTGGTGGGCGATGTCCCGCATCCGCCGAGAATAAAGGTCGGTGAGGTCCACGAAGGTGGCGCCCTCGAGCGGGGAATGGGCGGTGAGGTTGATGTGATCGCGGATCAACACGGGGGTCCCGGGCGCCCATGCGGGGTTCAGTCCGCCGCATCCGTTCGTCAGGATCATGATCTCGGCTCCGGCCGCGGCGGCCGTGCGCACGCCGTGGGCCACGGCCCGCACACCCTTCCCCTCGTAGAAGTGGGTGCGCGCCCCGATCACCAGGGCGTGATCCCCGTTCGTGAGCCGGATGGAACGCAGGGTGCCGCCGTGGCCCTGCAGGGCGGGGGCGGAGAAGCCGGGGATCTCGGTCGCGGGGATCTCGTGTTCGGTCTCACCGATGAGGTCCGCGGCACCGCCCCACCCGGAGCCCAGGGTCAGGGCGATCCGGTGCCTCTGCACGCCGGTGCGCTCACGCAGGACGTCCGCGGCGCGGCGGGCGAGGTCGAAGGGATCCGTGCAAGCCGTTGCGTTCTCAGTCACGGGCACCACTCTAAGCCGCGATCCACCGCTCGGACGTGAAAGGCCCGGGCAAGGGTCCTGCCGGCAAGGGGTCGTCCTCAACGATCGGCGGGAGGTACACCCCGCATCACGTGGCTATTGAGCGGAGGGGCCGGATCGGACGCGCGCGGGCGCTGCCGGCGGACTGAGGCCGTGAGAACCACCCCGACGACCAGGACGACGACGGGGACGACGAAAAGGACGAAGCCCAGAACGACAACGAGAGCGACGGTGGACATGTCTCCTCCTACGACGTGTGTTCGCTGACTCGGCCACTCGTAACCGGCTCGCGGAAGACCCGGATCACCATCATGGGCGGTAGCACCCGTGGTAAATGCTGCAACAATAGGGACCGTGAGTGTGCAGACTGAATTTGCGAATCCGAAGCTCGTGATCATCGGCGGCGGCCCCGGTGGTTACGAGGCCGCACTGGTCGCCGCGTCCCTCGGTGCGGAGGTCACCGTGATCGAGGAGCAGGGCATGGGCGGTTCCGCCGTGCTCACGGACGTGGTCCCCTCCAAGACCCTGATCGCGTCCGCGGACACCATGAACCGGTTCGCGGACGCCAAGGACCTGGGCGTGCACGTGGGGGACGGTCAGGACGCGAGCGAGGAGTTGAACAACCTCCGCGTGGACCTGGACACCGTCAACGTGCGCCTGCTGCGCCTCGCCGCCACGCAATCCCGTGACATCAAGCGCGGCCTGGAGCGCGTGGGCGTGCGCGTGGTGCAGGGCCGCGGCCGTCTGGCCGATCAGCACACCGTGGTGGTCAGCCCCTCCGACGACGACGCCGAGTACGAACTCCACGCGAACGTCGTCCTGCTCGCCGTGGGCTCGCACCCCCGGGAGATGGACACCGCCAAGCCGGACGGCGAGCGGATCTTCAACTGGAAGCAGATCTACCAGCTCACCGAGATCCCCGAGAAGCTGATCGTGGTGGGTTCGGGTGTCACCGGCGCCGAGTTCGCCTCCGCGTACAACGGCCTGGGCTCGGAGGTCACCCTGATCTCGTCCCGCGAGCAGGTGCTGCCCGGTTCGGACACCGATGCCGCTCAGGTGCTCGAGAACGTCTTCGAGCGCCGCGGTCTGCGCGTGCTGTCCCGCTCCCGCGCCGACTCCGTGGAGAACACCGGGGACGGCGTGCGCGTGACGCTCTCTGACGGGCGCAAGGTGCGCGGTTCGCACTGCCTGCTGGCCGTGGGCTCAATCCCGAACACCGCGGACATGGGTCTTGAGGAGGCCGGGGTCGCCATGGACGAGCGCGGTCACATCAAGGTGGACTCGGTCTCCCGCACGTCGGTCAGCGGGATCTACGCCGCCGGTGACTGCACGGGCGTGCTGCCCCTGGCCTCCGTGGCCGCGATGCAGGGCCGGATCGCCGTGGCCCACATCCTGGGTGACACCGTGCATCCGCTGCACACGGACGAGGTCGCGTCCAACATCTTCACGTCCCCGGAGATCGCTTCCGTGGGCATTTCCCAGTCGGACGTCGAAGCGGATCCCGCGATGTTCACCGGCATGACCATGAAGCTGTCCACCAACCCGCGCGCCAAGATGATGGCCGTGGACGACGGTTTCGTGAAGATCTTCGCCCGCCGCGGCAGCGGGACGGTCATGGGCGGCGTGGTCGTGGGACCGCGCGCCTCCGAGCTGATCTTCCCGATCGCGCTCGCGGTGACCCACCGCCTGGGCGTGGACGACCTCTCCGACACGTTCGCGGTCTACCCGTCCCTGTCCGGCACGATCGCGGAGGCCGCGCGCCGCTTGCATGTCCACCGCTGACTGCCCCGCTCGGGCGAGCACCGCTCGTTCCGGCCGGGCACGGTTCGCACCCCGGGTACGACGACGCCGCGGTGACCTTCCGTACGGAAGGTCACCGCGGCGTCGTCGTCCGTGGAAGCGGAAGGCCTACTTGGCGGCCTTGGTGCGCACGGTGTACATGTTCACGTGCCGGGTCTCGGGGGAGAACCACAGCGCGATGAGCGTGATGACGGCGGCGAAGGACAGGTACAGGCCCACCGCGCCCACGCCGAAGCGCGCGTTGAGCAGCACCGCGATGTAGGGGGTGATCGCCGCACCCAGGATGGACGCGACGTTGTACGCAATGCCCGAACCGGTGTAGCGCACGTTCGTGGGGAACAGTTCGGGCAGGATCGCGGACATGGAACCGAACGTCAGGCCCATGAGGGTCATGCCGATCGTGAGGAAGACCAGCACGCGCAGCAGGGACGCATCCGCGCCCGTGCCCACGAGGTCGGGGTTCATGATCAGGGCGAAGCTCAGGCCGAACAGCAGGATGAGGCTCGTGATCACGAGCTGCGAGGAGCGGCGGCCGTAGCGGTCCGCGAGCCAGCCCGAGACGGGGACCATGGCGGCGAACAGCAGCACGGCGAGCAACTGCAGGATCAGGAACGTGCGGTACTCGATGCCCAGGCCACCGGTCTCCGGCTTGCCGATCCCGTAGGACAGCACCCACGCGGTCATCAGGTAGAACAGAACGTACGTGGCGAGCATGATGAACGTGCCCTGGATGATCTGCACCCACGACGTCTTGAAGACCTCGGCCACGGGGGCCTTGACCTTCTCACCCTGCTGTTCCGCGCGCTGGAACACCGGGGTCTCCTCGAGCTTGATCCGCACCCACAGGCCCAGCAGGACCATGACCACGGACGCGAGGAACGGGATCCGCCAGCCCCACACCAGGAACGGGTGGCCCGTGCCCAGGTGGTGACCCGCCGTGCCGAACTGCATGACCACGGTCAGCAGCAGGAAGAAGCCGTTGGCCAGGATGAACCCGAACGGCGCGCCGAGTTGCGGCCACATCGCGGCGCGGGCCCGTTTGCCCTCCTCCGCGTACTCGGTCGCGAGCAGGGAGGCACCGGACCATTCGCCGCCCAGTCCCAGGCCCTGACAGAAGCGCAGGATCGTGAGGATCAGGGGAGCCCAGATGCCGATCTGGTAGAACGTGGGCAGCAGGCCGATCAGGAATGTGGCGATACCCATGGTCAGCAGTGCGCCGATCAGGGTGGCCTTACGCCCGATCCGGTCCCCGTAATGACCGAAGATCACGGAGCCGATGGGCCGGCCGAAGAACGCGGCGGCGAACGTGGCCATGGAGGCCAGCAGCTTGGCGGTGTCGTTCTCGCCCGTGAAGAACAGGGCGGGGAACACGGCCACCGCAGCGGTCGCGTATACGTAAAAGTCGTAGAACTCGATCGTGGTTCCCGCGAGGGACGCCAGGATCACGCGGCTGCGGGGCACACGTGATTGCTCCGCGGGGGATCCCGGATCCACGGTGGACACGGTGGAAGACATGAAGAACCTCACAGGGACTCAGGGGCGAAATGCCTTCAAGATAAGACCGGCCATACCGCATGGTGAATTCTGGCGTCCACATTCCGAGATGGAACCTCGACGTCGCTCAGTTCGTGTGCTGGGCCGGTCTCGTCGTCGAGCGGGTGCGTAGCGGCCCCGGTCCTGTTCCGAACCGGGGCCGCTGCGACGGATTGGCGGGGGCTCCGGAGCGATGCCCCGGCCCCGTAAGGCGATGCGCCGGGACGTCAGCCCGTGATGGAGGCCAGCACGGTGCCGGCGGAGACGGTGTCCCCCTCGGACACGTCCAGGTCCTTGATCACACCGGACTTGTGGGCGGTGAGCGGCTGCTCCATCTTCATGGCTTCGAGCACCACGATCAGGTCCCCCTCGGAGACCTCGTCCCCGTTGGCCACGGCGATCTTCACGATCGTGCCCTGCATGGGTGAGGAGAGGGAATCCCCCGAGGCTCCGCGGGCCGCCGTGCCGCGTCCGCTGCGCTGCTTGCGTGCCTTGGGCTGGGCTGCGGCCGGGCGGGCCGCACCTCCCAGCTGCGGCATGGTCACCTCGAGGCGCTTACCGCCCACCTCCACGACGACACTCTGCCGTTCGGGTTCGTCCGCCGAGGGTTCGGGTGCCACGGTGAAGGGTTCGATCCGGTTGTCGAACTCCGTCTCGATCCACCGGGTGTGCACGGTGAAGGGGGTGTCGTCCGGGGTTGCGAACGCGGGATCGCTCACCACGGCCCGGTGAAACGGGACGACAGTGGGCATGCCCTCGATCGTCAGTTCCTGCAGGGCCCGGCGGGACCGTTCGAGGGCCTGCGTGCGGGTCGCACCGGTCACCACGAGCTTGGCGAGCATCGAGTCGAAGTTCCCGCCCACGGTCTCGCCGGCCTCCACGCCGGAGTCCACGCGCACGCCCGGCCCGGAGGGCACGGTGAACGTGGTGAGCGTGCCGGGGGAGGGCATGAAGTTGCGGCCGGCGTCCTCGCCGTTGATCCGGAACTCGAAGCTGTGTCCGCGGATCTCGGGGTCGTCGTAGCCGAGGGCCTCACCGCGGGCGATGCGGAACTGCTCCCGCACCAGGTCCAGTCCCGAGACCTCCTCCGACACGGGGTGCTCCACTTGTAGGCGCGTATTGACCTCCAGGAAGGAGATCGTCCCGTCCTGGCCCACGAGGAACTCGCACGTCCCCGCGCCCTGGTACTGGGCTTCCTTGAGGATGGCCTTGGAGGACTCGTAGAGCCGCTCGATCTGCTCGTCCGACAGGAACGGCGCGGGTGCCTCCTCCACGAGCTTCTGATTGCGCCGCTGCAGCGAGCAGTCGCGCGTGGACACCACGACGACGCTGCCGAACTGGTCCGCGAGGCACTGGGTCTCCACGTGGCGGGGTGCGTCCAGGAACCGTTCCACGAAGCACTCACCGCGGCCGAAGGCGGCGGTAGCCTCGCGCACGGCCGATTCGTAGAGCTCGGGGATCGCGTCGCGCTCACGCACCACCTTGATGCCGCGGCCGCCACCACCGAAGGCGGCCTTGATCGCGATCGGCAGGCCGTGTTCGTCCGCGAAGTCCAGGACCTCCTGGGCCGAGGACACCGGGTCGGCGGTGCCGGGGACCTGCGGCGCCTCGACCTTCTCCGCGATGTGGCGGGCCGCGACCTTGTCACCGAGCTGGGCTATCGCCGCCGGGGGAGGGCCGATCCATGTGAGTCCCGCCGCGATCACCGCGGAGGCGAATTCCGCGTTCTCGGACAGGAACCCGTAACCGGGGTGGACGGAGTCCGCACCGGCGCGTCGAGCGGCGTCGAGGATCTTGTCGATCCGCAGGTAGGAGTCCGCGGCGGTCGTCCCGCCCAGTGAGTACGCCTCGTCCGCCATGCGCACGTGCAGCGCATCCCGGTCCGGGTCCGCGTAGACGGCCACGGAGGCGATGCCCTCGTCGCGCGCGGCGCGGATCACGCGCACCGCGATCTCCCCTCGGTTGGCCACGAGGACCTTGGTGACGGGGCGGGTTGCGGTGGCGGCCTCTTGCTGCCGCGAGGTGGTTGTCACGTGATAGCTCCTTGTCGACTCTCTGCCGAAAGGTTAGTGCCCCGCGCCGGGGAACGCCTAAGCGCGGGGGCACCGCGGTGCGGTAACTGTGGAAGATCTACAAATCATTGCGCCCCGCCCTGTGCTGCGGCACCCCACCACGAGGACGCCCGGATCCCTACCCCGGCGAGCAGGGTGCGCAGGGTGGACAGGCTCAGCCCGATCACGGCGTTCGGATCCCCGTTCACCCGTTCGATGAACTGGGATCCCCGCCCGTCCAGGGTGAAGGAGCCTGCGACCTGGAGGGGCTCACCCGTGGCCACGTAGTCCTCGATCTCCGCGCGTGTCATGGTGGCGAAGTGCACGTCCGCGGAACAGACCAGGCCGTTGCCGGAAGCCTCGCCCGTGCGCGCATCCACGAGCCAGTGGCCCGTGTGCAGCGTGCCCGTGCGCCCGCTCATGGCGCTGATGCGCTCGATCGCGACGTCCGGCTCGTACGGCTTGCCGTAGGGGACGCCGTCGAGCTCGAACACGGAGTCGCAACCCAGCACGAGCCGCCCCTCCGCTTCCGGAAGCGCTGCGACGGCCTCCGCCTTGGCCCGTGCCAGTAGCAATGCGGTCTCTGCGGGGGTCTCGGGAGCTTCCGCGGCCACGAGGGCGTCCTCGTCCACGTGGGGGACGACGGCGCGGTACGGGATGTGCGCGCGCTCCAACAGGGATGCGCGCGCCGGTGATTGCGAGGCCAGGACGAGAGCGGGGTGCACGCCCCTCACTCTACGGCGGATCGGGTGAGGGGACGCCGGTCCGGTGAGGAGGGGTGTGCTCGCGGGAGGGCCGCGATCATACAAATAGGGACAACCTCAAGCATCTGGATGTACCCTGTTACGTCGGCCGCGCGCGGAGAGGGAGGTGGCCCGGATGGTCGAGATCGTGCGTCGTGGTGCGCGCATCCCACGGGACCTCCCCGGCGTCACCGGGTCCCGACCAGCGACAGCGTCCCAGGCCTCGAATGGGCCCGTGCTGTCCCTCGGGGCCGGGCTGGCGAACGGGCCGTCCATAGGAGCCGGGCTCCCGCACGGGCCGTGGCTCTCGGACGGCATCGGCCTTACGAACGCCACCGGGACACCACCGGCGCGGCCTTCGCGATGGCTGTCCCGCCCCCTGACGTCGATACTGCTGGACGCCCTGGCCGTGACCCTGGCCCTGATCCTTGCCAACCAGGTGGTGGCTCGAGGCGCGGTGATCGCCCTGCCGGGCGACGCCGGACTCACGTACCCGCAACTGTCTGTTCCACTGGGAACGGGGTGGCTCGCGGCGCTCGCCACATGCCGACGGGTCGTGCGGCTGCCCCGTGGTTATTGGCGCACCGAGTGCCGCTGCATCGCTCGTGCCGCGTTCATCGTGCTCGGTGCGGTGTGCATGGCGGCCGTGGTCCTACCGCTCGACATCGACCGCCCGTTCACGGCCGTGACGTTCGCCGCGGGGCTGCTCCTGCAGCTCGTGAGCCGGTGGCTCATCCGGCGCGCCGCCCTCCGCCGACGGGACGACCGCGCGCGAACGGCGGGTCCGCACCTGGGATCCGAGGCACGGAGCGCCGCCGTTCACGAGTGACGCGGGCCCGATGAAGGTGCTTCCTAGGTGTTGTGGGGGATGGGGTTGTTGGCACGGGTGTGGTGGTGAGATGAGGAGCGGGCTGCTCGTCGCGGGATGGAAGTTCCTACACCACCCACCCGTACGAGAGAGCCCGTTCATGACCCACGCTAATGCACCCCTGACCCCGACCGGCCCTCTGCGGATGGTGCACCGTCATCTTTACGATGGTGTGCCCCAGGCTCACGTGGCTGCAAAGTTCCGGGTTTCCCGGCCGGCCTACACCGAGGCCCTCGAGGATGAGAAAGCAGCCACCGGCAACGGTGCCAACTACGCAGGCGTTGAGCTTCACCCGCACCGTGGAAGTACTGGCCAGCAGGCACTGGCGGATCCGCCCCTACACGCCACGGCACAACTGTAAAGCCGAACGCTATAACCGGTTACTGGTCGATGAGGTGCTTTACGCCCGCCCCTACGCCAGCGGGCAGGCCCGCCGGGAGGCGATCGGGGTGGGGGTGAACCACTTCAACTACCATCGGCCCCACACCGCCTGCGCCAACCAGCCCCCGGCCTCACGCACCCCCGGATGCAGAATCACTAACTTTCATATCAGTACCTTACTGCGACGTGCGTACCCTCTTTTCGGAAGTAATCGAAAGGTGGGGCGGTTATACCTTCCGTCGAGGACCCCATGGAAGGACATCATGAGCATCGTTATCACCGGAGCTACCGGCCAGCTTGGCCGCCAGGTCGTGGAAACACTGCTGGAGCGCAACGTTCCGCCGCAGGAGATTGTGGCCGTAGGGCGTGCAGTTGACAAGATCGCGGATCTGGCACAGCGCGGTGTCCACGTGAGGAAGCTGGACTACACCGACGCGGCCTCCGTAGGAAAGGCCTTGAAGGGGGCCAGCAAAGTCCTCCTGATCTCAGGTTCCGAGGTGGGCCAGCGGGTGGAGCAGCACCGTACCGTGATCGAGGCCGCTCAGCGCGAGGGTATCCAGCTGGTCGCCTACACGAGCATCGCCAACGCAGACGGCAGTGAGATGAAGCTGGCCGTCGAGCACCAAGCCACCGAGACCCTCCTGGAGCAGTCCGGCGTTCCTTTCGTCCTGTTGCGCAACAGCTGGTATCTGGAGAACTACACCGACCAATTGCCGGGCGTGCTCGCTCAGGGTGCCCTCGTCGGCAGTGCCGGCAATGGTCGGGTGAGCGCCGCCTCCCGCGCAGACTATGCCCAGGCGGCCGCCGCGGTGCTGCTGGCCGACGACCAGGCCGGCAGGATCTATGAGCTCGGCGGTGACAAGCCGTTCACCATGGCCGAGCTTGCGGCAGAGATCAGCGCCGCGGCCGGCCAGCACATCTCCTACCAGGACCTGCCGCCGCGCGAATACGCCGCAATGCTCGTCAGGGTCGGAGTGCCCGAGGGGGGCGCGGAAATCCTCGCAGATTCTGATCTGGGAATAGCCCGCGGAGATCTCCTAGTGAACTCTGGAGACCTGAGCAGGCTTATCGGACGCCCGGCCACGTCCATGGCTGAGGCTGTTCGTTCGGCTGTCGCCGCAATCTAACCTCTCGGTAGAACCTGCCTGAGTGGGTAGTTCTGTTTGTCCACCCTTCCAACCGGACAACCAGAACTACCCGCCGACCCCGCCCCTGCCGGCAAACCCCACACTGACGTCCGATGGTGACGTCTGCCGAGGGGTGTCCAGATTCTTCTATGTCGGTCAAGAGCCATTCACCCTCGGGGTCGTAGCGTTGAGGGTTCGATAGACGTGACGGGCTAGGTAGTGCTTGATGCAGCGGCGGATCTCCCGGTCGTTCCTTCCTTCCGCTCGGCGCTTGGTGACGTATAGCCACGTCTGGGCGTCGTAGGTCATCTTGGTGGTCGAGACCGGGCGTGGGGAACGAGTAGGTGGTGACTGATCGTTAGCGTTGAGAGGCGCTGGCGGGGAGGATGTCATCATGCCCGGTCCTCATCCCAGAGAGTTCCGGGAGGACGTTATCTCGGTCGCTCGCCGTCGTGAGAGCGGAGTCACCATCACGTAGATTGCTACCGACTTCGGTATTAGCGAAGCGACCCTGCAGAACTGGCTCCGTCAGGTCGATTGTGATGAAGGAAATCGGCCTGGTCAGACTGCGTCGGACGCGGCGGATGCTCGGGAGCTGAAGAAGTGGATCCGCCTCCTGGAGCAGGACAACGAGGTGCTCAGCAGGGCTGCGGCGTATTTGTCGCAAGCGAATCTGCGCCTCGGCGGCTGCCCACACTGACATACCCGCTCGTTGCCGAGCTCGCCAGCGCGGGAAGGGGAAGACAACGGGCCCGCCGGTGTTCGAGGACCACCTCCAGCGGGTCTTCCGCGCCGATGAGCCGAACCGGCTCTGGCTGAGGGGTATCACGGGGGATTGGACGAGGGAGGGCACGCTCTACTGGTGCGCGATCAAAGACGTGTTCTCCAACCGCGTCGTCGGATACTCGATCTCGAAGCGGATGACCGCGAAACTCGCCGTTGACGCGGTCCGCAACGCACTCGCCCGCCGAGGCGACGTGGCCGGGTGCATCCTGCACGCCGACACAGGGAGCCAATTCCGTGGTCGCGCGATGGCCCGGCAGCTGCGCCTGGCCATCGTGGTCTGGATCGAGCGGAAGTATCACCGTCAACGAGCCCAGGACAGACTCGGCGGGTTGACGCCCATCGAGTTCGAAGCCAAACTAACCAAGCCGCTCACACTCGCGGCCTAAACCGAAACCGTCACCGGCTCGTTCCCCACTCCCAACGACACGCTCTCTTACACCTGGTACAAGAAGGCATCGAGTACCACCCGGCGCCACCCACGTGGCCAACGCCCGCAAACCACTGACACATCCGCTCCCAGGTCAAGGAGCCATCACGTGACCCGAACCCGTAACCCCATCCCACCGTTCACCGCCGAAACCGCCGCTCGCAAGGTACAGGCCGCCGAAGACGCCTGGAATACTCGCGACCCCGAGACGGTCGCCCAGGCCTACAGCGTCGATACCGTGTGGCGAAACCGTGACCAGACGATCACCGGCCGGGACCAGGTGATAGCCTTCCTCACCGCCAAGTGGGATCGGGAACTCGACTATCAACTCCGCAAGAACCTGTGGGCGTTCACCGACGATCAGATCGCCGTGCGATTCCAGTACGAGTGGCACGACCATGACGGCCGGTGGTGGCGCTCCTACGGCAATGAGCTGTGGCGTTTCGACGCACAGGGCTACATGACCCATCGCGAGGCCAGCATCAACGACCGTCCCATCGGTCAGGATGAGCGACGCGTCACCCCAGGTCACGGCGAACTTCCCACTTGGTGAGCCTGTCGCCCAGCGATTGAATGCCCCGCCGAGATCCACGACGACGACATTGCCCTCACCGCCACTGCCGTCCTCGTCCGGGCCGTCGAGTGGTTCAACCAGCGTGGTGTCACCGTCGAGAGGTGCTGTCCGACAACGGCGGCGCCTACCGCTCACACTTGTGGCGACACACCTGCATCGACCTCGGCATCCGGCACAAGCGCACGAGGCCGTATCGGCCACAGACCAACGGGAAGATCGAGCGGTTCCACCTCACCCTGGCCGACGGCTGGGGCTACGCCCGCTGCTATACGAGCGAGGCCGAGCGCCGCGGGAAACTCGAGGGCTGGCTGCACTACGACAACCACCACCGCCCCCACGCAGCCTGCGGGAACCAGCCACCCTTCTCACGATTGACCAACGTCTCCGATCAGTACACCTCGATCCCACACAGTTCGCTGCGAGTGAGGAAGCGCCGGCCCGTGGGGGCCTCGAGGGAGAAGCCCCCACCGCGGCCGGGAACGGCGTCGATTACTAACCGCGTGTGCCGCCAGTACTCGAACTGTTCGGCGGAGATCCAGAACTCCAGGCCCCCGAGATCCTCGCCGGTCGGGGACGGCAACCGGGCTGTCCCCAGCAGGACATCGGCCCCGCCCGTGCGGAACTCCCCGGCGGGGAAGCACATGGGCGAGGAACCGTCACAGCATCCCCCGGACTGGTGGAACATGAGGGGTCCATGTTGCTCCCACAGTTCCTGCAACAGGGCCACCGCGGGCCCGGTGAAACCGACCCGTGAGGTGGTCTCACCGGGTACCGCCGCGATGGTCTCGAGCACCACGGGGTGTTCGGGATCCGCGGTGCCCGTCGGGGGCGGTTCTGCCGGTGATGAAGGGGTGCTCATGACGGTTCCTCGCCTTCCGGTCACGGTCTAGAAGAAGCCCTGCGCGTTCTCGGTGTAGCTCACGAGCATGTTCTTGGTCTGCTGGTAGTGGTCGAGCATCATGAGGTGGTTCTCCCTGCCGATGCCCGAGGACTTGTAGCCGCCGAACGCGGAGTGCGCGGGGTAGCTGTGGTACTGGTTCACCCACACGCGGCCGGACTGGATGGCCCTGCCGGCGCGGTAGGCGGTGTTACCGCTACGAGCCCACACACCGGCGCCCAGACCATAGAGGGTGTCGTTGGCGATCGAGATAGCGTCGTCGTACGAGCCGAACTTCGCCACCGAGAGCACCGGACCGAAGATCTCCTCCTGGAAGATGCGCATGTCGTTGGTGCCCTCGAACACGGTGGGCTGCACGTAGTAGCCGCCAGCGAGGTCGCCCTCGAGCTCCGCGCGCTCGCCGCCGATGAGAACCTTCGCTCCCTCCTTCTTGCCGATGTCCAGGTAAGACAGGATCTTCTCGAGCTGGTCCGTGGAGGCCTGCGCGCCGATCATGGTGTCGGTGTCGAGCGGGTTGCCGGCGGTGATGCGAGAGACGCGGTCGACCCCGTCCGCGAGGAACTGGTCGTACATCGATTCCTGGATCAGCGCGCGCGACGGGCACGTGCAGATCTCACCCTGGTTCAGAGCGAAGAACGCGAAGCCTTCCAGGGCCTTGTCGTAGAAGCCGTCCTTCTGCTGGGCGACGTCCTCGAAGAAGATGTTGGGCGACTTGCCCCCGAGTTCCAGGGTCACCGGGATGATGTTCTCGGACGCGTACTGCATGATGAGTCGGCCCGTGGTGGTCTCACCGGTGAACGCGATCTTGCGAATGCGCTTGTTGGACGCGAGCGGCTTGCCGCACTCCACGCCGAAGCCGTTGACGATGTTGACCACGCCGTCCGGGATCAGGTCTTGGATCAGCTCCATGAGCACCAGGATGGACGCCGGGGTCTGCTCGGCGGGCTTGAGCACCACGCAGTTGCCGGCGGCGAGCGCCGGGGCGAGCTTCCACACGGCCATGAGGATGGGGAAGTTCCAGGGGATGATCTGGCCGACGACGCCGAGGGGCTCGTGGAAGTGGTACGCCACGGTGTCCTCGTCCAGCTGGGACAGCCGCCCTTCCTGCGCGCGGATCGCACCGGCGAAGTAGCGGAAGTGGTCGATGGCCAGGGGGATATCCGCGTTGAGCGTCTCGCGCACGGGCTTGCCGTTGTCCCAGGTTTCTGCGACCGCGATCACCTCGAGGTTCTCCTCCATGCGGTCCGCGATCCTGTTGAGCATGAGCGCTCGCTGCGCGGGCGTGGAGGCGTTCCACGACGGCGCTGCGGCCCACGCGGCGTCGAGTGCGGCCTCGATGTCTTCGGCCGTTCCCCGGCCGACCTCGGTGAACGCCTTGCCCGTGACGGGGGTGACGTCCTCGAAGTACTGCCCCTTGACCGGGGGCACCCACGCGCCGCCGATGAAGTGTTCGTAACGGGATTTGAAGCTGACGACGGATCCGTCCGTGCCGGGCTGCGTGTACACGCTCATGGCGACCATCCTGTTGTCCGAAAGTGAGGTGTACCACACTATAGCCAGGCCCCCGACATCACGACAGGCACTCGCATGCCCCCTTATGCGTACGCAATGTGCACACGCAACGGGGCGGCCCGGGAGAACCCGGACTGCCCCGTTCACAGAAAGCGTCGGTGGTCGGTGGCGCCTACTCGGTGCGTTGCCCGTCCGACGGCGCGGCGGGAGCGTACGCGTGCGAACCCTGCTCACCGGAGTGGGCGGGCTGCTCCGTGAGGGCGGCGTCGTCGTCCTTGAACGGCTCACCCGAACGCGGGGCGTCGTAGAGCCGGGTGTCCAGGATGCCTTCGCGCTTGGAGACGATCGTGGCCACGAGGGCCTGACCGGTGACGTTCAGGGCGGTGCGGCCCATGTCCAGGATCGGGTCCACGGCGAGCAGCAGGCCCACGCCGTCGAGCGGCAAGCCCAGCGTGGACAGCGTCAGGGTCAGCATGACCGTGGCACCGGTGGTGCCGGCGGTCGCGGCGGAACCCAGGACGGAGACCAGCGCGATCAGCACGAAGTGCATGGGGGTCAGGGGCACGCCGTAGAACTGCGCGACGAAGATGGCGGCGATCGCCGGGTAGACCGCGGCGCAACCGTCCATCTTGGTGGTCGCACCCAGCGGGATCGCGAAGGACGCGTAGTGCCCTGGGACACCCAGGTTGCGCTCGCTCACGCGCTGCGTCATGGGCATGGTGCCCAGGGACGAACGGGAGACGAAGCCCAGCTGCATGGCGGGCCACACGCCTGAGAAGAACTGCTTGACGGACAGCCCGTTGAGCTTGATCAACAGGGGGTAGACCACGAAGGCCACGAGCAGCAGGCCCACGTAAACCGTGATCACGAACTTCACGAGCGAACCCATGGAGGTCCAGCCGTACTCGAACACGGCGCGGCCGATGAGCCCCAGGGTGCCCAGGGGAGCCAGGCGGATGATCCACCACACGACCTTCTGCATGATGGCCAGCGCGGACTGCATGAAGGTCAGGAACGGCTCGGCGGCCTTGCCGACCTTCAGCGCCGCGATGCCGATCACGAGCGAGACCACCAGGATCTGCAGGATGTTGAAGTTCACGGCGGTGGTCACGGTCTCCGGATCCACGACCTTGGAGCTGGTCTCCAGACCCAGGAAGTTCACGGGGATCAGGCCCTTGAGGAACCCGAGCCACGAGCCCTCGCTGCCGGAATACGTGCCGGGCTGTTCCTGGCCGGTGCCCACACCGGGCTGCGCGATGACACCGAGCAGCATGCCGATCACCACCGCGATCAACGCGGTGATGGCGAACCACAACAGGGTCTTCCATGCGAGGCGCGCGGCGTTGGAGACGTCACGCAGGTTGGCGATGGAGGAGATCACGGCCGTGACCACGAGCGGGACCACGGCGGCCTTGAGGATGGTGACGTAGCTCGTGCCGATCGTGTCCAACGTGGTCATGAGCCAGTTGGGGTTCTCCTCGGGGTCGCCACCCATGGCAGCGGCCAGCGATCCGAGGAGAAGACCCAAAATCAGAGCGATCAGGATCTGCCACCCGAACGACGTCATCCACCGCGGGAGACGGCGAGTACTTTCTGCGGAATTCATGCGCCCAGGATAGGCCCGGGTATCTTAAACGACACGGGTCACATGACGAAATATGACAGCGCGACACGGGAATAAAATCCCGCACCCTGGAGAATCCCTGAGAATCCGCCGCCTAGAGGGCCAAGGCGTACGAGAGTGTGTCCAATCCCACGGAGCCCAGGCGCAGTGCGCGGGCATGAAACTGCTTGAGGTCGAAGTCCGCTCCCTCGCGCGCCATGGCCTGCTGCCGGGCGTCGAGCCACATCTGCTGGCCGATTCGGTAGGACGGCGCCTGACCCGGCCATCCCATGTAGCGCAACCATTCGAAGCGCAGCACGGAATCGGCCATCGCTACGTTGTGGCGCAGGAACGCCCAACCGTCGTCGGAGGTCCAGGTCTCACCCGCGCGCGCGCCGCCCAGCAGGTCCCCGAGCACCTCCGGGATCTCGAAGCCGCAGTGGAATCCCACGTCGAAGATCACGCGCACCGTCCGCAGGCGCTGCGAGTCGAGCATGCCCATCCGATCCCCGGGGTCGTCCAAGAAGCCCAGCTCGGCCATGAGTCGCTCGGCGTACAAAGCCCAGCCCTCGCCGTGACCGGAGACCCAGATGCCCATCCGGCGCCACCTGTTGAGCTCACCCGCGTTCGCCAGGGCTGTGGCGATCTGCAGGTGATGACCGGGGACACCCTCGTGGTAAACCGTGGTGGTCTCCTCCCACGTGGCGTGCTGGGAGACGTTCTCGGGGACGGACCACCACATGCGCCCGGGCCGGGTGAAATCACCGCTCGGGGGCGTGTAGTAGATGACGCCGTCGTGCGTGGGGGCGATCCGGCACTCGAGTTCGCGCATGGGCTCGGTGATCTCGAAGTGAGTGTCCGCGAGGGTGTCCAGTGCGGCGTCCGATAGCCGCTGCATCCAGGCCTGCAGCTCCTCGGGGGAGTGCAGTTGCCGTGCGGGGTCCGCGGTGAGGGCGGCCATGGCCTCGGGGATGCTCGCTCCCGGCTGGATCTGCTCCGCGATCCGGCGCTGTTCGGCATCCAGCTCGAGCAGTTGCTGCACCGCCCAGTCGTAGACCTCGCGCGGGTCCAGCCGGGCGCCCAGGAACGAGGCGAGGTGCAACCGGTAGTCGTCAATCCCGCACGCGTCCGATTCCCGCGCACCGGGGGCGAACTCCTCGCGCAGTGCCCGGGCGACGCCGCGGTACGCCTCGCGCGCAGCGTCCGCGGCGCGGCGCAGCTCCTCGCGAACGCCCTCCGGCGCGGCGGGGTCGTTCGTGAGCATCGCGAAGGAGCCCTCGTTCGACGCGTACTGCTCCGCCTGCTGGGAGGCCTCCACGATCTGCGGGGCGGACGGCGGGCGGTCCAGTTCCACGGCCTCGCGCAGGCCCTCGAGGTACTGCCCCAGGGCCGCGGGGATATTGGCCATCCGGCCGGCGATGTGCTTCCACTCCTGTTCCGTGTCCCGCGGCATGGCGTCCAGGATCTGCCGGATCTCCTGCACCGGGGACGCGATGTTGCTGACCACGGACACGTCCAGGTTCGCCTCGTGGCGGTCCAGCTGCAGGCGCAGCTCGTCGCGCAGCGCGTGCAGCGTCACGCGGTCCACGTCGTCCTGGGGCTCCGCCCGCTCGACGAGCTCGAGCGTGGTGCGGGCCAGTTCCGCGGCGGACGCGCGGCCCGCGGGCCCGTAGTCCGGGTAGTCGGTCTCGTGGCCGGGAATGCCGTTGAACGTGGCGGCGCTGGGATCCAGGGCCATGCAATGGTCGAAGTAGGTTTCTGCGAGGGTGTCCACGGCGGTCGCGGAGCGGTGCGTGGTGCCCAGGGGTGCCAGGGGTTCGCGGCTCTGCAGGGTGGAGTCGATGTGCGTCACAGAGTGTCACCCTAGTCACGCTCCGGCCGGCGGCAAGCACCCTGGCGAGTCCGACACGCCCGGGCGGTGTGCGCTCGCACGTCGGCGCTGTCGCAATTCGGCGCGGCGACGGCGCGGTTCCCTCGGCACCGGGGAGCGCGCCGGTGTACTCACCGGTGTGGCCGCCGCGAAGCACCGGGGCCGCGAGTTCAGCCCGCGAATCGTTCCTCGAGTTCCGCGAGCAGCTCGAGCACTGCGTCCGTACCCGCGACCGGGCCGCCGGCGAGCAGCCCATCCGCACCGAGCACGACGACCCACGGGGTACCGGGGTGCTCGAACATGGCGCTCACCTCGTGCTCGCGGTCCACCAAACACGCTGCACGCAGGCTAGGAGGGAGCAGATCTCGGTCCTCCTCGCGGGCCACCACGGCGTGCACCGCGACCGGCCCCAGGTGGTCGGGCATCCCCGCCGCACGGTCGATCGCGGGGGCGCATGCCCCGCACGAAGGACTCACGTGGACCAGTGCGCGCGCCACGGTGGCGGCCAGGCCACGCAGGGTCAACGGGTTACCGACGGCGTCCGTGAGCCCCGCGTAGGGAATGGGCAAACGCACGTAGACGTCGGGTTCTTCGGGGGCTTTGGAAGTGCCGGCCGGTCGATGGGCTGCGGAGCCTCCCGCGGGTCGAGGCGCGACGGCGCCGGGGACCGCACCCGCCGGTGGGCCCGCCTGCGCGGGGACCGGAGTACCCGCCGTGGGCGCGTAGGCGGGCACAGCGGCGTCGTCGTGCGAGGAACCCGGCAGCGGCGGAATCCCGGCGAGCGCGTGCGGGTCACCGGCGCGGGACGGACCCGGGCGTTCGCTCCACAGGCTCACGAGCATGAGTCCCACGGGGATCGCGACCGCCACGACGACCCACCACGGGACGTCCAGGACCGGCCCGTCGTAACCGCCCACGGTGACGAGCAGCAGGGCCAGGACGGCCACGATAGTGAAGGCGAGGTTGCGCACCACGGTCCGCCTGGACATCGGGGCACGGGACAGAGAGCCGAAGCACCCGCACGAGGCGGGATCCGACTGCCGGGTGCCGCGGAACACCGCGGCCGTGAACACCGAAAACAGCACCGTGGCGGCGGAGGCCGCGGCCCACAGCACCACCCCGGAGGCCAGCAGGAGCGCGATCGCCAGGACCAGTTCGAGCCACGGCAGGACACCCTGTAGCCAACGCGCCGTGAGGGGCGCGGGCAGGGACGTCAGCAGGGACGGGCCGGTGGAGGGGGAGACGAGCTTGGCCACCCCGCTGATCAGCAGCACGAGGGCGAGTGAACCCAGGGAGGACGAGGAGATGACAGCCACGGAAACATTATCCATTTCGATGCATCCTCCTCGTATGCGCTGACAAGCCGACAAGGGGGCGGCGGACTGGGCTCAGCGATCGGGCAGGGTGCGCCGCCACGCACCGCGCCCCGGTCGCAACCGCAGGCCCAGGCGCAGTCGCCGGGTCTGGGACCGCGGAGGCTTGGGTGCGCGGGAGGGCTGGGCGTCCTGCGCCGCGGCCTGCGCGGAGAACACCACAGTGAGCGCGGCCAGCTCCTCCGGGGTCGGGTTGCCGTGGGTGACCGTGAACAGGGGGTCCTGGCGACTCGTGGTCTCGGGCAGCGAAGCGACCGCCGCGGTCCCCGGATCATGGGCGGGACGGGACAGGTCACCGGCCGCCCGTGAGGCCGGTGAGTTGTTCTCGGCCGTGCTCACAGCGGGATGTTCCCATGCTTCTTGGCGGGGGTGGACGCGCGCTTGTCCGCGAGCCCGCGCAGGGCCCGGATAATCTGCTCGCGGGTCTCGGACGGGCAGATCACCGCGTCCACATACCCAAGTTCGGCGGCCTGGTAGGGGTTGAGCAGGTCCTCCTCGAACTTCTGCGCGAGTTCGGCGCGCAGCTGCTGGTCCTCACCGGTTTCCTGGGCGGCCTTGAGGTCCCGGCGGTAGAGGATCTCCACCGCACCCTGGGAGCCCATGACACCGATCTGGGCGGTGGGCCACGCGAGGTTGATGTCCGCGCCCAGCTTCTTGGACCCCATCACGATGTACGCGCCGCCGTAGGCCTTGCGGGTGATGAGCGTGACCAGGGGGACCGTGGCCTCCGCGTACGCGTAGAGCAGCTTGGCCCCGCGGCGGATGATCCCGTTGAACTCCTGGTCCGTGCCGGGCAGGAACCCGGGGACGTCCACGAATGTGAGGATCGGGATGTTAAACGCGTCGCAGTGACGCACGAACCGCGCGGCCTTCTCGGAGGCCGCGATGTCCAGGGTCCCGGCGAACTGCATGGGCTGGTTTGCCACGATCCCCACGGTGTGACCCTCAACGCGGGCGTAGCCCACCATCACGTTGGGGGCGTAGAGTTCCTGGATCTGCATGAAGTGCCCGTCGTCCACGACCGTCTCGATCACGGTGCGCATGTCGTACGGCTGGTTCGCGGAGTCCGGTATCAAGGTGTCCAGGGCGAGGTCCTCGTCCGTGACCTCTTCGACCTGGTCGTGGTCGAGCACCGGGCTGTCCTGCAAGTTGTTGCCGGGCAGGTACTCGAGCAGCTCGTGGACGAAGTCGAAGGCGTCCTGCTCGTCCGAGGCCAGGTACGCGGCGGTGCCCGTGCGCTCGTTGTGGGAGCGGGCCCCACCCAGGGTCTCCATGTCCACGGTCTCACCCGTGACGGTCTTGATGACGTCTGGGCCCGTGATGAACATGTGGGAGGTCTTGTCCACCATGACCACGAAGTCGGTCAGTGCGGGGGAGTAGGCGGCGCCACCGGCGCACGGGCCCATGATGAGCGAGATCTGCGGGACCACCCCGGAGGAGCGCACGTTCATGCGGAAGATGTCCGCGAACATCGCCAGGGAGGCCACGCCCTCCTGGATGCGCGCGCCGCCGCCGTCGTTGATCCCGATCACGGGGCAGCCGTTGCGCAGCGCGAACTTCTGGACCTTGACGATCTTCTCGCCGTTGACCTGGGACAGGGAACCCCCGAACACGCCGAAGTCCTGGGAGTAGACGGCCACGAGGCGCCCGTCCACGGTGCCGAAACCGCTCACCACGCCGTCACCCAGCGGCTTCTTCTTCTCCATGCCGAACATGGTGCTGTGGTGCACGGCCAGGGCGTCGAACTCCACGAACGAGTCGGGATCCAGCAACATCTCGATGCGTTCCCGGGCGGTGTTCTTCCCGCGCGCGTGCTGCTTGTCCACGGCCGCCTGTCCGGACGGTACGGCGGCCTCCTCGCGGCGCTGCCGGAAGTCGGCGATCTTGCCTGCTGTGGTGGACAGGTCGTGGCTCATAACACCTCGCGTCATCGTGATCGGTACTGGTTGGGCGTACCGCGAGCCCTGGGAACGCCCCCCAGTGTAGTTGCAGGGCCCGCACGCGCCTTTGTAGAAGTCCCACAACGCAGGCCGGTGCTCTTTCGACGGGCGCGAGCGTCCCGGGTCCCTCAGGCGGAGGTGTCGGACCCCACCGAGCCGATCGTCACGGTCCATTCCCGGATCGTGTGCTCCGTGACCACACCGTGGACCACCAGGGGGTCCTCGGCGATGATCCGTTCGATCTCCTCGGCGCTGTCCGCGCGCAGGACGATCAATGCGGCGTCACCTTCCAAGGGCCCCGAGACGATCACGACGCCGCGCTCGTGCAGTTCGCGCAGGAACGCGCGGTGGGCGGGGCGGTGCTCGGTCAGGATGTCCTGCGGGCCGCCGTAGACGTAGTTCAAGGCGTAGACGCTCATACCGGGTCCTCTCGTGGTGGCGCTGGCTGGTCCCAGCATATGCCCGGCTCACGACGCTAGACATAAACTTGCCGTACCGCCCCGTCGTCGACATGCGTCGTCGGCACAGTCATGTGAGGAGTACCCATGGAAGCCACCGAGGACCGGCCCGCCGCGGATTACCGCGCCGCGGAGCTGGACGGGGCGCTGCGCGGCCACGGGTGCCGCCTCACGATCCTGGACAGCGTCCCGTCCACCAACGAGTGGCTCGTCGAACAGCTCTCGCGGGACGCGGCGCACGACGCCGCCGGGGCACCGCTGCGAGCGGTCGTCGCGGGATTCCAGAGCCGCGGCAAGGGGCGCCTGGACCGCAGCTGGTTCACCCCCGCGGGCACCGCCGTGACGTTCTCGGTGGCCCTCACGCCGCGGGAGCGCTCGGGCCGCGCGTGGCCGCAGGACCTCCTGCCGTGGCTCACGCTGATGCTCGCGCACAGTGTCACGGCCACCGTGCGCGAGCTGACCGGCGTCCCCGCGGCGGTGAAGTGGCCCAACGACGTCCTGATCCGCGAACGCAAGGTCTGCGGCATCCTCGCGTCCCTCGTACCCTCGCCCCCCGGTGCCGCACACCAAGGACCCACCGTGGTGCTCGGCGCGGGCATCAACGTCCAGCAGTGCCACCTCCCGGTCCCCGGCGCCACGTCCCTGCGCCTCGAGACCGGGAACGACGCCGCTGTCCCCACGCGCAGCGCGGTGCTCACCGGGGTGCTCGCCCACTTCTCCCGCGCCCTCGACCGCGCGAGCGTGGACCCCGCCGCGCAACTCGGGCCGGGTGGGGAACTGCGACGGGAGCTCGAATCCGCTCTCGACACCCTGGGACGCCGCGTGCTCGTGCACCTGCCCGGGCGCAACGCACCATTGCCCGCCACCGCCGTGGGGCTGGGAGCGTCCGGTCAGCTGCGCGTGCGCGACGACGACGGCCGCGAGCACGAGTACGGCGCGGGCGACGTCGTCCACGTGCGACCCGGCCCCCGCGCCCCGGAGGACGCGGGACACGAGAACGAGAGGCCCCGATGACACGCTCGCGCCGCGCCCTGGACCTGGCACCGGGGGAGGACACGGTCGTGGCCACCCGCGCCCACCCCTTGAAACTCGTGGCCCCGGCGCTCGCCGCGTGGGCGATTGTGTTCGGTTATTCGGCCCTGCGCCGCGTCCTGGACCTCACGTGGCGGCCCACAGCCACCCCATGGACCACGCTGCACGCGTTCGTGGGGTGGCTGCTGCTCATCGCGGCATTGCTGCTCGCGTGGCGGTTCGTGCTCTCGCCCGCGTGGCGCTGGCTGCGCACGCGCTTCGTGCTGACCACCGCGCGGCTTGCCCTCGTGGGGCCCCCGGCACGGGACGGCGCGGTGTTCCTGCCCCTGAACGAACTGCGCTCGGTGCGCGTCACGCGCGGGGCCACCCGGCCCGGCGAGGCCCGCGAGCGCCTGGACCGCGGCACCGTGCTCGCGGACTTCGGGGGTCTGGGCGGGCTCAAACTCGCCAGCTGCCCGCAACCGGCCCGCTTCGCCGCGTTGGTCCGCGAGTCCGCGGCGGACGCGGGCAACTACAGTGGTGGAGGCAACACGGCCGGACCGGGGTATCCCGGAACCCATATCGCCCAGCAAGGAGGACCGCGTGGCTGACGACCCCTCGGAGCACACGGACGGATACGTCACCGGGCCGCAGACCGAACAGCTCAACCTGAACGTGCACAATCCGGTGCAGTCCAACCTGTACGGGTCGGAGGAGTCCAAGGCGGCGGCGCGCCACCTCGACTCCCTGTTGTTGGGTTCGCAGCGTCACCTGCGGCGCCGGGAGGCCGCGCGCGAAGCGGGGCTGTCCACGGCGTCCGCCCGGAAGATCTGGCGTGCCCTGGGCTTCCCGAACCTCAGCGACGACGACGTCTACTTCACGGGCGAGGACGTCCGGGCCCTGCGGGTGGTCTCCAACCTCGTGCAGGAGGAGAAGCTCAGCGAGGAGGCCGCGCTGTCCCTGGCCCGCTCCGTGGCGCAACTGACCGACCGCATGGTCGTGTGGCAGATCGAGGCGCTCGTCGAGGACATGGTGGCCCACCGGGACATGACGGACGCCCAGGCACGGCGCGAACTGCTGCGCATGCTCCCGGAGGTTCTCGAACCGCTCGAGAACCTGCTCGACTACGCGTGGCGCCGTCAGCTCTCCGCAGCCGTGCAACGACTGGCCATGCGCGGTGAACGCGCGGACGGGTCCACGGTGAGCCTCGGGATGGCGGACCCGGACGTGGGCTCCTCGTCCCTGCCGCTCGCGCGCGGCGTGGGGTTCGCGGACCTCGTCTCCTACACGTCCCTGTCCCGGCAGATGAACGAGCGCACCCTGGCCAACCTCGTGCAGCGCTTCGAGAAGCGGTGCGCGGAGGTGATCTCGATCGGCGGTGGCCGCGTGATCAAGACCATCGGCGACGAAGTGATGTTCCTGTCCGAGACCCCCGAGGGCGGGGCGCAGATCTCGCTCGCCCTCGCCCGCGTGATCAAGAACGACCCCCTGTTGCCGCAGGCCCGCGTCGCGTTCGTGTGGGGGCGCGTGCTACCGCGACTCGGTGATCTCTACGGGCCCACCGTGAACCTCGCGTCCCGGCTCGTGGCCCTCACGGAACCCGGGGGTGTCATGGTGGACGCCTCCACCGCCCGTGTGCTCGGCGGCGACGACCGGTTCGTGCTGACCCCGCAACCCACCCGCAACGTGCGCGGCTTCGGGGACGTGCGCCCCGTGTCGATCACCCAGGGCCACGGGCCCTTTCTGGAAGACGAGGTCGAATGACCGTTCCCCTGACCATCCGATCGGGCGGTGTCACCGATCGGGGACTGCGTCGTGAGACGAACGAGGACGCACTGATCGTCACGGACACCATGTGTGCCGTCGCGGACGGGATGGGCGGTCACGAGGCCGGTGAGGTGGCCAGCGCGCTGTGCGTGTCCACGCTGGGTGGCTCGGACCTGTTCTCGCTCGACGACTTCCGCGACTACGTGATCGTGGAGCCGGCACCCGGATCGGACGTCGCCCGGTTCCGCGCGACGATCGACCGCCAGCTCAAGCTCGACCCGGACGTGCCCAATGAGGCGCTGGAGGCCGTGCACCGGGTGCGCTCGGTGCTGTGGGAATCGGACCAGGCCATCCAGGCCCAGTGCGGCACGCGCGCCGGGACCACGGTCACGGGTGCGTGGCTCGTGGAGATCGCCGGTAGCTGGCTGTGGCTCGTGTTCAACGTGGGGGATTCGCGCACCTACCAGCTCGTGGGCCCGCCCGTGGGGGAGCCGCCCACGACCGAGACCGGACCCGTGGGCGTGACCCAGCTGACCGTGGACCACTCCGAGGTGCAGTACCTCGTCTCGATCGGCCAGCTCACCCCGGCCCAGGCGCTCGTGCACCCGCGGCGCAACGTCATCACGCGCGCCCTTGGCACGGGCCAGATCTGGGAACCGGACGTGATCGTGGTGCCCGCGGTGCCGGGGCAGCGGTTGCTCATGTGCTCCGACGGTCTCACGGGGGAACTCTCGCCCGCGCACATCGCCCGCGTCCTGCACTCGGTCCCGCACCCCAAGGAGGCCGCAGACGTCCTGGTCCAGGCCGCGCTGCGCACTGGTGGCCGAGACAATGTCACGCTCGTGGTCGCGGACGTGCTGCGCGCGGACGACCCCCGCGCCAACACCACGTCCATCCCCAGGATCCGCTGAGTTCACGTCCCGGGCATCGCGCGGCCGGTGCCTGGGCACGCTCGCGTGCGCGCCTCAACCCGAGCGTTTCGTTCGCAATGAAACGCTCGGGGCGCGGCTCACGCGGACGCGGAACCCCCGCGCGAGCCGGCCGGGTCAGGCGTGGTGGCCGCGGGTCTGGGCGCCCGGGTCCTTGGCGGGCTTGGGCTCCTTGACGGGGGCCTTGCCGCTCGCGCGCAACCGGCGGTAGTAGTCCGCGGCCTCCTCCTGGCGCTCGGCCTCCACCGTGCCACCGATCTCAGCGCGCAGCAGCTCGGGCGAGAGCCCGAACGCGTCCACCAGCTCCAGGGAGTAGGGGCGCAGGCGCTCAATGAGGCGGTTGATGTAGGACTCCAGAGCGCGGCCGCGGCGCATCGAGAGCCGACCGTAGGAGAGGTACCACGCGAGGTCCTGCTCGATCAGGTGCAGGCCGAAGAGGTCCCGCAGCCACGTGAGCACGCGCTTGGTGTCCGGGTCCTCGATCTTCTCGAGACCAGCGGTGAACGCCTCCCACTGCAGCAGCTGGGCGTGGGAGCGGGCAGCCTCGAGCAGCCGGTTCTGGTTGTCGTTGAACGCCTTTGCCTGCTCGGTGCGGGACTTGCGGGACACGGCCCGCAGCTCGTCCGCGATGTCGCCGATCATGGTCTGCACCCGGTCGGTGAGCAGCGCGCGCTGGGCCGCGGGATCGCGCAGGGCGTTGACGGACTTGCGGGAGTCCCCGGTGTCCGAGAACGCCTGGGTCAGCTTGCGCAACCCGGAACGGTTGAAGCCGGCCTCGGTGGCGCGGTCCGCCACGTAGCGGGCCATCACGCCCACGTCCGCGTTCTTGAACTCCGCCGAGTAATCGTTGAGCAGGCGCTTGGCCACGAGCTGCAGCAACACGGTGTTGTCGCCCTCGAACGTGACGTAGACGTCCAGGTCCGCGCGCAGTTCCACGAGCCGGTTCTTGGCCAAGAAGCCCGCGCCACCGCACGCCTCGCGGCACTCCTGCAGCGTGTCTAGGGCGCTCCACGTGGACATCGGCTTGAACGCCGCGGCCAGGGTCTCGAGCTCCTGGCGGTTGCCGTCGGACTCATCCTCGCCGGAGAACACCTCGTGGAACTTGTCGAGCAGCTGTTGGTGCGCGAAGGTCATCGCGTAGGTCTCGGCGATCCGCGGGATCAGCCGGCGCTGGTGGCGCTGGTAATCCAGCAGCGTCTGCTCCTGGATGTCCGAGTCCGTGGTGAACTGCCGACGCTGCTCGGCGTAGCGCACCGCGATGCTCAGCGCGGCCTGGTTCGCGACCGTCGCGGCGCCGTCGAGGGACACGCGGCCCTGCACCAGCGTGCCGATCATGGTGAAGAAGCGCCGGCCCGGGGACGGGATGGGGGAGGAGTAGACGCCGTTCTCGTCCACGTCCCCGTACTTGTTGAGCAGGTTGGTGCGGGGCACGCGCACGTGGTCGAAGTGCAGTCGGCCGTTGTCGATGCCGTTGAGCCCACCCTTGCGGCCGTCGTCCTCGCCGCCCACGCCCGGCAGGAACTCGCCGTTCTCGTCCCGCAGGGGCACGTAGAGGCAGTGCACACCGTGATTGGTACCGTTGACGATGAGCTGCGCGAACACGGTGGCCGCGCGGCCGTGCACCGCGGCGTTGCCGAGGTAGTCCTTCCACGCGGCCTTGAACGGCGTGTGGATCTCGAACTCGTCCGTCTCCGGGATGTACGTGGCGGTGGTGCCGATCGAGGCAACGTCAGAACCGTGGCCGATCTCCGTCATGGCGAACGCACCGGGCATGCTGAGGTCCAGGATGGAGGGCAGCCACTTCTTGTGGTGCTCCTCGGTGCCCAGGTTCAGCACGGCGGAACCGAACAGGCCCCACTGCACACCGGACTTGATCTGCAGGGACGGGTCCGCGAGCACGAGCTCCTCGAACGCGGAGAGGTTGGCGCCGGGGCTCATGGCCCCGCCCACGCTCTCGGGCATGCCCAGGTACTGGGGCCCGGCATCCGCGAGCAGCTTGAGCTGCTCGAACGTGACGTTGCGCTGGTCCGCGAAGGACTGGTCGTACTGGGACTGGAAGCGGGGATCCTTCGCTCGCTCGCGTGCCGCCTTGCGTGCTTCGGGCCAGCGGCCCAGCAGGATGGCGCCGAGCTCGGCGGTGTCGATCCCGGACGGGGTGGTGGCACCGTCCTCGGGCAGGTCTTCGATACGGTCGGTATTGGGAACTGTTCCGCTGACCGAGGTAATGGACATCATGACTCCTGACGGTTCTCTGGGACGGGTGGTTTACCCGTCGTCCTGATGGGGGAAGTTGGTGGTGCGGATTCACTGCCGGTCACGGGGCGCAGGCCCTCCACGGCCCACGTGGTGATGATCCGACTCATGGTGTGGCGATCCGGTTTCGCGGTATCGCCGCCGAGTTCGAGCCAGGCCTCACCCGCACCGCGGACCATGCCCACGGTGGAAGCGGCCCAGCACTTCAGGACCCCCTCGGGCGTGGCCCGGCTGCCGTGGTGGCGCATGTGCTGCTCCATGAGCAGGTCCCTTACGGAATCCACGAAGCGTTCGATCGAGGAACCCCGTTCCGTGGGTGCGGTCACCACGAAGCGGTAGACCTCACCGGAGGCCGCCACGGACTTGAGGTACTCGGAGACGAGGGCGTGGATCATGGCGGCGAACGTGTCCGCTTCGCTGGCCGCGGCCACCATGCGTCGACGCATCCGGGTCACGAAGTACTCACCCACCGCGGCCTGCACACCGGCCTTGTCCTTGAAGTAGCGGTAGAAGACGGATTTGGAGGTCCCGCACGCCGTGGCGATCTCCTCCATGGACAGCGCAGCACCGTTCGCGGCCACGGCGTCGCGCGCGGCCGTGATCAGTTCGATCCGCCGCACGGCGCGGTGCCGCTGCCAACGCGAGCTCCTGCCGTCCACGGGGTGCGTGACCTGTTTCACGATACCGAGAGTATCAGCTATTCTGGATCCCGAGTGATCCAGATCGCATAAATTCCCCGAAAGGAACTACGCATGAGCGAGAACACGCAGAACACGGCACCGTCCACCCCGGCCACCGGAACCGGTTCCGAACCCGCCAAGCGAGTTGCGGCCCCGGCCGCCTCCTCCGCGCCGCAGGGCGGAGCGACGGGAGCCCGCGCCGTCGTCGTGGCGGGCAACCGCATCCCCTTCTCCCGCGCGGGCGGGCCGTACGCGAACGCGTCCAACCAGGACATGCTGACCGCCGCGATCGACGGGCTCGTGGCCCGGACCGGGATCGCGGGCGAACGCCTGGGCGCCGTGGCGGCTGGTGCCGTGATCAAGCACTCCCGGGACTTCAACCTCACGCGCGAGTCCGTGCTGGGCTCCGCGCTGGACCCCGCGACCCCGGCCTACGACGTCCAGATGGCGTGCGCCACGGGCATGGAGACCGTGAGCTCGATCGCCAACAAGATCCGGCTGGGCCAGATCCAGGCCGGGATCGCCGGTGGTGTGGACTCGTCCTCGGACGCTCCCATCGCCGTGAGCGAGGGGCTGCGCCGCGCGCTGCTCAAGCTGCAGCGCGCCAAGACCACCGCTCAGAAGCTCAAGGCGTTCAAGGACCTGCGCCCGGGCGACCTCGCGCCGTCGGTGCCCTCGTCCGGTGAGCCGCGCACGGGCCTGAGCATGGGTGAGCACCAGGCGCTGACCACCCAGAAGTGGGGCATCACACGCGAGGCCCAGGACGAGCTGGCCGCGGCCTCCCACCAGCACCTGGCCGCCGCGTACGAGCGGGGCTTCTTCGACGACCTCGTGACCCCGTTCAAGGGTCTGACCAAGGACAACAACATGCGCCCGGACTCCACCGTGGAGAAGCTGGGCGGGCTGAACCCGGTGTTCGGCAAGAAGCTCTCCGGTGAGGCCACCATGACGGCCGGCAATTCCACGCCGCTCACGGACGGTGCCTCCACGGTGCTCATCTCGTCCGAGGAGTGGGCCGGTGAGCACCACCTGACCCCACTCGCCGAGGTCGTGGACAGCGAGGCCGCCGCGGTGGACTTCGTGACCGGCAACGAGGGCCTGCTCATGGCCCCGGCCTACGCCGTGCCGCGTCTGCTGGCCCGCCACGGCCTCACGCTGCAGGAGCTGGACCTCGTGGAGATCCACGAGGCGTTCGCCTCCACCGTGCTGTCGATCCTCGCCGCATGGGAGTCCCCGGAGTTCTGCAAGGACCGCCTGGGCCTGGACGCGCCCCTGGGTTCGGTGGACCGCGCCAAGCTCAACGTCAACGGGTCCTCACTCGCCACTGGGCACCCCTTCGCCGCCACGGGTGGTCGCATCGTTGCCTCCACCGCCAAGGAACTGGCCGCACGTGCCAAGGAGACGGGCAAGCCGCAGACAGCGCTGATCTCGGTGTGCGCCGCCGGTGGTCAGGGTGTGGCCATGCTGCTGCGCTCGGTCTAAGCGAGTTCACGGCCACGGCGAGACACCACGATTTCTGGGAGAGGACACAAGTGACGGACACATATCTGGACATGGTCAATTCGGGGCTGGGCAAGCAGCTCGCCGGCAAACTGGGCCTCCCGCGCCCGGTCACGCTGCGCCGGTTCACCGCGGACGGGGACTTCCCGAGCGGCTCCGTGCTCGTGCTCGGCCGGGGTGCGGCGGGCGACGCCGCGTCGTCGGCCCTGCTCGGCTGGGACCTGGACGTGCGCCGGCACGCTCAGGACGTGGACCGGGTGGGTGCGGTGGTGATCGACTACACGGAGGTCGACAGCCCCGCCGATCTCGCGGACGCCGCCCTCGAGCTGGCCTCGGCCGTGCGCAAGCTGCGCCCGGGCGGGCGGGTCATCACGCTGTCACGACCGGCGCCCGGGATCGGGACCGGAGCGGCGTCGGGCACGCTGCCCGGCGCGCGGCAGTTGACCCCGTCGCAGGCCGCGGCGCGCCAGGGTGTCGTGGGCATGCTGCGCTCGATCGCCCAGGAGATGCGCGGCGGCGTGACCGCCAACGGCATCCTGCTCGCGGACGGCGTCGCTGCGGACGCTCCCGGTGTCACGGGCGCCCTGCGCTTCTTCCTCTCGGGCCGCAGCGCGTACGTGGACGGGCAGTTCCTGACTGTGGGTGACGACCGCGGGGACGCGGACGTGGACTGGGTGCACCCCGTCGCGGGCAAGGTCGCAGTGGTCACGGGTGCCGCACGCGGGATCGGCGCGCAGGTCACGCGTACGCTCTCGGCCTCGGGTGCCACGGTCATCCCCGTGGACGTGCCCGCCGCCGGTGACGCGCTGAGCAAGCTCGCCAACGAACTGCGCGTGCCCGCGTTGCAGCTGGACGTCACGGACCCGCAGGCCGGACAGAAGATCCTGGACCTCGCGGTGTCCCGGTACGGCCGGCTGGACCTCGTGGTGCACAACGCGGGCATCACGCGGGACAAGATGCTCGCCAACATGGACCAGGCCAAGTGGGATTCCGTGATCGCGGTCAACATCGAATCGCAGTTGCGGATCACCGAGACCCTGCTCGCCTCCGATCAGCTGGGCCCGGCGCCGCGCATCGTGTGCCTCGCGTCCACGAGCGGCGTGGCGGGCAACCGCGGTCAGACCAACTACGCCGCCTCCAAGGCCGGGGTGATCGGTGCGGTGGCCGCCACGGCACCGCTGATCGCGGAGAAGGGCGGGACCATCAACGCCGTGGCTCCCGGGTTCATCGAGTCGGACATGACGGCCAAGATCCCGGCGGCCCGCCGCCAGATCTCCCGCCGATTGAACTCCCTGCAGCAGGGCGGCACGCCGGAGGACGTGGCACAGGCCATCACGTTCCTGCTCTCGGACGCCGCCGGTGGGATCAACGGTCAGACGTTGCGCGTGTGCGGCCAGAGCCTCGTGGGAGCATGATCGTATGAGCACTCCTGACCCGGTCCTGCCCACCGTTCCCTCCGACTACGAACTCGTCCAGCCGGCGGGTTCGGTGAAGCTGCCCGCGCTGTACGCGTCCGCGGGGGCGCGCGCGGCGTCGGCGGCGGCTTCCGACGCCGCCGCAGCGGCCACGCACAAGGTGCTCCCGGCCCTGCGCGACTCGCCCGTGGGGCGCGTGCTGCCCGGTGCGCTGCGTAAGCCCCGCACGGAACGCGTGGGGGCTGCCCTGCAGGTGCCGCGCGTGGCCCACGTCGTGGAGGACGTTAGCGCGGAACCCGAGTGGCATGAGAAGTTCTGCCGCGTGGTGCACGCAAGCACGCATCCCGTGGCCCCGGGGTCGCAGCACACCACGGTGTTCTCGGGTGCGCTGCACGCGCTCGCGTTCCCCGTGGCCATGTCGGTGCTCACGCGCAAGGACTTCCCCCTGCCCGTGCTGGGCATGGTGCACCTGAGCAACACCATCCGCCACGTCACGGACGTGGCCGTGGGGGAGCGGCTCACTGCCACGGCGTGGACCGAGAATTTGGGCACCCACCGGTCCGGGACCACGGTGGACGCCGTGGTGACACTGTCCCGCGAGGGCGGGTCCGTGGTCTGGGCCGGGCGCTCCACGTACCTGGCCAAGGGCGTGCACACCGCGATCGCGGACGACGGCGCGCGCGTTCCCGAGGAGTCCTCCCACGAGCGCGCACCGTTCGATCCGCCGCAGCAGACCGCGCAGTGGGTCCTGGGCGCCGGGACCGGGCGGGACTACGCGGCGGTCAGCGGCGACTACAACCCCATCCACCTCTCCGACCCGTCCGCCAAGGCGCTCGGGATGAAAGGGGCGATTGCGCACGGGATGTACACGGCCTCGCGCGCGCTGGCGCTGACCGGCGTGCCCGCGGAGGTCCCCTTTGCGTGGTCCGTGGACTTCGCCGTCCCGGTGCAGCTGCCAACTACGGTGGCGGTCTCGGTGAACGACGACGGTCGGGGCGCCCACTGGCGCGGTTCCCGCGTCCTCGTGTGGGACCCCAAGCGGCAACGTCCACACGCGGAGGTCACGGTCACGGCCCTGTGACCGCTCGCTGATCCGCCTGACGAACACCCCCGGGACCGAGGTTCCGGGGGTGTTCGTGTCTGTCGGTGGGGTGGGACACAATGGGGGCGTGAGCACAGACAACGCGCGGCGGGCCACGGACGCCACGGGCCAGAGCCTCAATCCGGACGAGCCCAGCGAGGCACTGCGGGAGGAGTACGCCGATCTCGCGGACCGCGTCCGCGAAGCACGCACGGCGTACTACGTCCACGACCAACCCGTCATGTCGGACGCCGAGTACGACCGGTTGTACCGCTCCCTCGAGGGGTTCGAGGCCCTGCATCCCGAACTCAAGGCGAACGATTCCCCCACGCAGGAGGTGGGCGGTGACGTCTCCGCGGCGTTCAGCCCCGTGAAGCACCTCGAGAAGATGTACTCGCTCGAGGACGTCTTCTCCACGGACGAGCTCGTCGCGTGGTTGACCCGCGCCCAGCAGCAGGTCGAGCAGTTGCCGGGTGCGCCCACCGTGGCGTGGCTGAGCGAGGTCAAGATCGACGGCCTGGCCGTGAACCTGCTGTACCGCAACGGCGTACTCGTGCGGGCCGCAACGCGTGGTGACGGCACCACGGGTGAGGACATCACCCACAACGTGGCCACCATCAAGACCATCCCGCAGCGACTGACCGGGGAGGACTTCCCGGAGGAGGTCGAGATCCGCGGCGAGGTGTTCATCTCCTCCAAGGATTTCCGCGCGCTCAACGAGGCCATCGTGGAGGAGGGGCGTGCGCCGTTCGCGAACCCCCGCAACGCCGCGGCGGGTTCGCTGCGTCAGAAGGACCCGCAGGTCACCGCACGGCGACCGCTGTCCATGTTCGTGCACGGCATCGGGTTCTCCCGCGGTTTCGAGCTGGAGACGCAGTCGCAGGCGTACGACATCCTGCGGGACTGGGGACTGCCCGTGAGTCCGTACTCCCGGGTCCTGGACTCGATGGAGAAGGTGCTCGAGTTCATCGCCGAATACGGCGAGAAGCGGCACAGCCTGCTGCACGAGATCGACGGCATCGTGATCAAGGTGGACGACCGCCGCACGCAGTTCCGGCTCGGCTACACCTCCCGCGTCCCCCGGTGGGCCGTGGCGTACAAGTACCCGCCGGAGGAGGTCAACACGAAACTCGTGGACATCCTGGTCAACGTGGGTCGTACCGGTCGCGTCACGCCCTTCGGGCTCATGGACCCGGTGCGCGTGGCGGGTTCCACCGTGGAGATGGCCACCCTGCACAACCAGGACGTGGTCAAGGCCAAGGGCGTGCTCATCGGGGACACCGTGGTGCTGCGCAAGGCCGGTGACGTCATCCCGGAGATCGTGGGGCCCGTCGTCGCACTGCGGGACGGCACGGAGCGGGAATTCGTGATGCCCACCGAGTGCCCGTCGTGCGGCACGCCCCTGCGTCCCGCCAAGGAGGGGGACGTGGACATCCGCTGCCCCAATGCGGAGACGTGCCCGTCCCAGCTCAAGGAACGCGTCAACCACGCGGCGGGTCGCGGGGCCTTCGACATCGAGGCCCTGGGCGAGGAAGCGGCCAAGGCCCTAACTCAACCCGTTCCCCAGGAGGCACCGGACGGCACCGAGTTCTCCGTGCCCCCGCTGCGCAACGAGGCCGGGTTGTTCGATCTCACGCCGGAGGACCTCAAGGAGGTAAAGGTGTGGCGGGACTCCCGGCGCACCGTCACGGACAAGGAGACGGGGGAGAAGACCCAGCGGGTCACCCCCGAACTCGTCCCGTACTTCTGGACCAAGCCCACCAAGAACAAGCCGAGCGTGCCCTCCAAGACCACGGAGATCATGTTCCAGCAGATGGAACAGGCCAAGGACACCGACCTGTGGCGGGTCCTCGTGGCGCTGTCCATCCGCCACGTGGGTCCCACGGCCGCGCGCTCGCTGGCCACGTCCCTGCGCAGCATGGACGCGATCCGCTCGGCGGACCTGGACACGCTCGCGGGCACGGACGGGGTGGGCCCCATCATCGCGCAGGCCGTCATCGAGTTCTTCGAGGAGCCGTGGCGGTGTGAGGTCGTGGACCGCTGGGCCGCCGCGGGTGTGCGCATGGAGGAAGAGGTGGACGAGTCCACCCCCCGCACACTTGAGGGAGTCACCGTGGTGGTCACGGGATCGCTCGAGGCTTACAGCCGGGACTCCGCGAAGGAGGCCATCCTGAAACGCGGCGGCAAGGCGTCCGGGTCGGTGTCCAGGAAGACGGCGTTCCTGGTGGCCGGCGAGAACGCGGGTTCCAAGCTCGACAAGGCGGAGTCCCTCGGGGTTCCCGTGCTGGACGAAGCCGGTTTCGAGCGCTTGCTCGCGCAGGGCCCGTCGGCGTTCGACGACGCCGCTGCATCCCACGACAACGCGGGGAAGTGAGACGCGAGATGGCGGATGCACTGGAAGGGCTGGGTCCGGGGTCGGACGAACTGCAGGAGCTGTTGGAGGTCGCGCTGCGCGCCGCACAGGCCGGGGCCGACGTCCTGAGCGGTCGTGACAGCGCCGAGTTCCACGCACAGACCAAGTCCTCGGACGGCGACTGGGTGACGTCTTTCGACGTCGCCGCGGAGGAGGCTGTGAGCGCCGTCCTGCGCCGTGAACGGCCCCGGGACGCCATCACGGGGGAGGAATCGGGAACGTACGTGCCCGAGCACCGCAGCCCCGTGCGGTGGTCGGTGGACCCGCTGGACGGGACCACCAACTTCATCCGGGACATCGTGTACTACGCCACCTCCGTGGCCGCGTGCGACGAGCACGGGAACTGGCTCGTGGGGGTCGTGAACGCCCCCGCTCTCGGGCGGATCTATTACGGCGTCGCAGGCTTGGGCGCGTGGGTCCGGCGTGACGGACGGGACACGAGGCTCACGGGTCCGGTCCCCGCCCGCCGGGGCGCGCTCTACGGCACGGGTTTCTCGTACGACCCCGCCGTGCGGCGTGAGCAATTCGGTTCTTTCCTGGACACTATGGAGAACTTCTCGGACATGCGGCGCCTGGGAGCGGCCTCCCTGGATCTCTGCATGGTGGCCGACGGCACCCTGGACGGTTACTCCGAACGTGGACTGCACGAGCACGACTGGGCGGCCGGCGCATTGATCGCCCACGAGGCCGGGGCGGTGGTGCAGCGCCCCGATCTGCCCGTTCCACCGGCGCTGAGTGGGCAAGAACACTCAGCGGACAGTGCGATCGCGAACACATACGAAAAGGCCCGCGTGACCAGCGTGATCGCGGCCTGGGCCCCGCGCTGAGTAGTGGTAATCACACCGTTATCGGTTGGCAATCACACCGTTATGCGAGTCGGGAACCCGGGTCGGGTTGACCCGTTCGTCGCGGGTGGCCTAGCGTGGCCGGAGTTGATCGGCCGTGGTGGCCGTGATACATGTCCGCGACTGGGGGTGTCCCCGGAAACGGGATAACGAAAAAGTAACTTTCTGCTTGGCAACGCCCGGAACGTTACGTTATCGTTATTATCAACTTCCTCAGCGGACTTTCGTGAACGGAAGTTCGCTTCCGGGCCCACTCGATCCGTGGCTCGGCTTGTGCTGGATGTTGCCGCAACACCGTACGTCGTCTGTATGGCAGCATTCCGTAGTTTCTACCCCTAACACCAACTGTCAAGGGTGGACGACGGCGCGAAGACACCCAGGGATGGGAACGAGCGTAGGTGGCCTTACGGAGCATAATGAAGACTTCAACCGCTATTCGCCGTGGTGCCGCTGCTGTCCTGATGGGCGGCGTGGCCGTGGGCGCCTTCGCCGTTCCCGCCAACGCCGTTCCCGTCTCCACGTGGGACGCCCTGGCTCAGTGCGAGTCCGGTGGCAACTGGGGCACCAACACCGGTAACGGTTTCTCCGGCGGTCTGCAGTTCACCCCGAGCACCTGGGCTGCCTTCGGCGGCACCGGTTCCGCTCAGGGTGCTTCCAAGGCGGAGCAGATCCGCGTGGCCGAGAACGTCCTGCAGGGTCAGGGCTGGGGCGCATGGCCCGCTTGCTCCGCCAAGCTCGGCCTGTCCGGCAACGGTGGGGGCGTCGCCTCCGCCGCCTCGGTGAGCACCCAGGCGTCCTCCGTGAAGCAGGCTGCCCCGGTGCAGCAGGCTGCTGCCGCTCCGGTGCAGCAGGCCGCGCCCGTGAAGCAGGCTGCCCCCGTGGCCCAGGCCGCTCCGGTGCAGCAGGCTGCCCCCGTGGCCCAGGCCCCGGCCGTGACCTACTCCGCTCCCGCGGCTCCCGTGCAGCAGGCCGTTCCCGCCGTCGGCACCTACACCGTGCAGGCCGGGGACACCCTGGGCGCCATCGCCAACAAGCTGGGCGTCAACGGTGGCTGGCAGGCCCTGTTCGCCGCCAACTCCGGCACCGTGGCGGACGCCAACCTGATCTTCCCGGGCCAGGTTCTGAACATCCCCGCCTGATCCAGGCACACATCGCTCGCGATGACCGGGTGATGCGGTGGACCGAGGTCCGCCGCTGACCCCTCGAAGCCCCGCCCCGCACCGATCCCGGTGTGGGGCGGGGCTTCGTCGTACCCGGAACCGGTCCGGATCCCATGGTGTGGGCTGTCACGCCACGACATCCTGCGGGGCCCCGATTGCCGAGCCGGAGGATTCCTCTCCGGCTTCCGGGATGCGACCTGTGGGGTGCCACAATGAGGTCATGACGACTGAGATCGCGATCATCGGAGCAGGCATCGCCGGATTGTCCGCGGCCTCGGAGCTGGCGGAACACCGGGGGACTGGTGAGGGAATCCTCGTGTTGGAGGCGGAACGGGACGCGGCAATGCATACGTCATCCCGGTCCGCGCAGCAACTGATCCCGAGCTACGGTCCGGAACCGGTGCTCGAGCTCACCCGCTGGAGCATTGCCCGGTTGCTCGAAGCTGGCAACTATCTGGCGGCTCCGCTCGCGTGGCCCAGCTCGTTCGTCGTCGCCGGCTCGCCCGAGGACGTGGCCGCCATGACCGTTCCCGGGCTGCGTACCCTTGAGGGCGCCGAACTGTTCGAGCTGTGCCCCGAACTGCGGGTAAACCCGCAGCGCTTCCGGACCGCAGCCGTGGACGAGTCCGCCGTGCGCACGGATGCCACCGCCCTCGTGGCATGGCATCGCGAGCGAGCGCTGGCGGCCGGCGTCGAGATCCGGACGAACAGCCGGGTGACCGATGCCAGGCGGGCCGGGGACCTGTGGGAGCTGACCCTCGACGCCGCCCCGCCGAAGACCGGGCGTGCCGCCACGGTCGTCAATGCCGCGGGTGCGTGGGCGGACGAGGTGGGAGCGCTGTTCGGCGCGGCGCCCCAGGGTTTACGGCCTCTGCGGCGCACGGCGGCCCTCGTGACCTTGGCCGAGCCCATGCCGCCGGAACACCCCATGGTCGACGATGCCGCCGAGGACTGGTACTACCGCCCCGACGCCGCGGGCGCCATGATCTCGCTCGGGGAGGCCGAACCCAGCGAACCGTGCGACGCCCAACCGCACGAGGGCGCCGTCGCCGGGCTGATCGCCACGATCGAGCGGGAGACCAGCCTGCGGATCACGGGCGTGGTCAAGGCGTGGACCGGACTGCGCACGGAGCGTCCGAGCGACGTCCCCGTGTGCGGCTGGGACCCGGTGGCACCGGGTATGTTCTGGCTCGCGGGGCAGGGCGGGTACGGGTTCCAGACGAGTTCGGCACTCGCCAGGGCCGCCGCGGAACTGGTGCTGCGCGGTGAGGTGGGGGACTGGCTCAGCCCCGCCACCCGCGATGCCCTGGCCCCGGACGGCTCCCCCGATCAGTCCGCGACCCCCAGGTAGCGGGCGAGCCACGCGTACTCCCAGGCGGTGTCCCTCCACTGCGAGTAGCGTCCGGACGCGCCACCGTGGCCGCCCGCCATCTCACAGCGCAGCACCACGGTCTCCGGGTGCCGGGCACGAGTGCGCAGGGCGGCGACCCACTTGGCCGGTTCCACGTACAGCACGCGGGTGTCGTTGAGGCTCGTGACCGCCAGGACGGGCGGGTAGTCCGCGTCCCGGAGGTTCTCGTAGGGGGAGTACGAACGCATGTATTCGTAGACCTCGGCCGAGTCCACGGGGTTGCCCCACTCCTCCCACTCGAGGGCGGTGAGCGGCAGCTCGGGCATGAGCATGGACGTCAGCGGGTCCACGAACGGGACCGCCGCGAGCGCCGCACAGTACAGCTCGGGCGCGAGGTTGAGCACGGCTCCCACGAGCAGGCCGCCGGCCGAGCCACCCATCACGGCGATCCGCTGGGCGTCCACGTCCGGGCGGGTGGCGAGGTGGCGGGTGACGGCCACGTAGTCGGTGAACGTATTGGTCTTGGTGTCCTTCTTACCGTTCTCGTACCACCCGCGGCCGAGTTCGCCACCGCCGCGCACGTGCGCGACCGCCCAGATCACGCCCCGGTCCAGCAGCGACAACCGGGACACGGAGAAGCCGGGGTCCGTGCTGATCTCGTAGGACCCGTAGGCGTACAGGAGCACGGGTGCGGGGCGGGTGGGGTCCAGGTCCGCGCGGCGCACGATGCTCACGGGGATCCGGGTCCCGTCCTCGGTCACGGCCCAGTCCCGTTCCACGGTGTAGTCCTGGCTGCGGTACCCGCCCAGCACGGTGGCCTCGCGCCGCAGGACGGGCTCGCCCACGCCGTACTCGTTCGTCCCGGACTCGCCGGGTTCGGCCGTGGGGATGTCGTAGACGCGCGGCGGCGTCACGAAGGACGTGTAGGACACCCGCACCACGGGGTTCTCGTACTCCGCGGAGAGCACGCCACTCGTGTAGAGCTCCTCGTCGAACGCGGCCTCGGCCCCGTCCAGCCGCGACGGCGACGCCGCACCGGCCGCCGCGCTCGACGCCGCGGCGTCGTCCGAGTCCGCAAGGCGGCCTGAGCCCGTGTCCGATGTCGAGGGCACGGCCTCGCGTGGGCCCGCAACGATCTCGTCCACCGCGCGGCGCGGGATCAGGCGGACCCGGGGCGTGGTGTCCGCGCGCAGGGCCACGACCAGGTGGGTGGCGGTGGGAACACAGGACTCGATCCGCACGTCCTCCGACGCCGGGATGACGTCCGTGAGCTCGAGGTCCGCGAGGGCACGGCCCGCGTGCCCGAGCGGCATGAGGCTCACCCGGCCGTTGGGGGCGTGCGCGTCGTGGGTCAGGAGCACGTAGTCCTGGCCGGCCACCGTGAGGGGTTCCACCTCGTAGAGCACCCGGTCCTCGCGTGAGATCATGACGCGCCAGGGCAGGGAAGCCGGCCCAGCGGCGTCGTCGGACGCATCGGCGACCGGCTCATCCGTGGGGGAGCCGGTCAGCTCGGTCAACGGCAGGATCCGGTACTCGCTGTACTCGGAGCAGGACGAGGACAGCATGAGCCACCGCTTGTCCGCGGAGAGCTCGGCCCCGAGCCACAGACCGGGGTCGTCCTCCTGGAACAGCAGCTCGTCGGAGGAGGCATCCCGGCCGATGACGTGCCGGTACACGCGCCACGGCCGCCAGGACTCGTCCACGACGATGTAGATCAGCTGGGAGGCGTCCGGTGTGAGGAACGCGCCGTACGAGGTCTGCCCGATCCGGTCCGCGAGCAGTTGTCCCGTGGCGAGATCCTTGACCTGGATCGTGAACCGTTCGTCACCTGCGGTGTCCTCGGACCAGGCCAACCTGGAGCCGTCCTCCGACACGCTGAAGGCGCCCAGCGCGTAGAAGTCGTGCTCCTGGGATGCGGCGTTAGCGTCCAGGAGGGTCTGTTCGCCGTCCAGTGCGGTGCCCGGTTCCACGGTGGGCGGTGTCCACTGCGCGGGGTCGGTGACCGGGACGCGGCAGAAGATCTGGTGGGCGCCGCCCTCGACCGTGCGCGTGAAGTACCACCAGTCCCCGCGACGCGACGGCACGGACAGGTCCGTCTCGAGCGTGCGGTCCTTGATCTCCCCGTAGATCCGCTCGCGCAGGGGCGCCAGATCCTCGGTCGTGGCCTCCGCGTAGGCGTTCTCGGCGGCCAGGTGCGAGCGCACCTCGGGGGAGTCCTTGTCCCGGAGCCACTCGTAGGGATCGGCGAAGGTGTGCCTGTGGAACGTGCGTTCCACCGGGCGGCTCGGGGCCACGGGATAGCACGGCTGCTCGGAAGTCATGCCCACAGTCTAGGGGCGGGTGGGGACGCGCAGACGTGGTCCCGCTCGCGAACGGCCACAATGGTCCCGTGCAGACTCCCACCCCTTCGCAGTGCGCTATGTCGCGCACCGACACGTGGCTTCAGATCGTCCTGGTGCTCGGCGTGTCCCTCGGGGCGTCCGCGGTTTACGCCGTGCTGGATCTGGCCGAGGTGCTCATGCGGTCCTCGCTGGCCGACACCACGACGACGCTCAACCGGCCCCTGAGCAGCGTCCCCCTGATCGACGCGTTGCGTCAGCTCACGGGCATCGGCTTCGCGCTCGTCCCCGTGCTGCTGGCCCTGTACCTCATGGCCGGGGTGGCGCGGGGGATCCCCGGCGTGCTGTGCAGGATCGGGGTGGATGGGCGCAGACCCGCGTGGGACACGCTGTGGGGAATGGGCCTGTTCGCGGTGATGGGCGGCGGCACCCTGGTGCTCTATCAGGTGGGCCGGTCCCTGGGGATCACCGCGCAGATCACCACATCCACCATGGAGCAGACCTGGTGGGCGGTTTCTTTGCTCGTGCTCTCCGCGCTGCGCCACTCGATCGTGGAAGAGATGATCGTGGTGGCGTTCCTGTGCGAGCGCTTGCGATCCCTCGGATGGTCGTGGTGGCTCGTGGCGGTGGCCTCCGCGGTGGTGCGGGCCAGCTATCACCTGTACCAGGGGTTCGGACCCACGCTCGGGAACCTGGTCATGGGACTCGTGTTCGTGTGGCTCTACCGCCGCGGCGGTCGACTCATGCCGCTGCTGATCGCCCACGCCCTCCTGGACACCGTGGGCTTCCTGGCCCCGCAACTGCTCGCGGGCTGATGCCGGAGACCGGGCGGAGCGGCGTCGTCGGCCGCACCGAAGGGAACCAGATCAAATGGTGACGGTGCCGTCCGGGGTGTCGAACGAGACGGCCATGACCCCGGGGGTGCCGTTGGGGGCGCACCAGGTGACGTCCAGCGAGCCCAGGACGTCCTCCACGGGACCGCCGAGCCACTCCGTGACGCGGTCGGGGGAGCCGGCGATCTCCATCCCGCTCAACCGGACGTCCGTGATCCGCGCCTGGGACGGGTGCATCTCGTCCTCGGAATCGAAGTGCACCATGAACGGCAACTGCGGGTCGGAGATCAAACCCTTCACGCCGATCTGATGCCATTCGAGCTGCCGACCGTCGGGGAACAACCGGCCACCGGGCACGGAGGGGCGGCCCAGCTTGGCCTCGAAGGGCGCGAGGTCGGGGACCTCTACGACCCAGCCGAGCCAGCCGCCGCCGGCGTCGGAACGGGCACGGACGGCCTGACCGAACGGCGCCTTCTCCGCGGCGGGGTGCTCGAGCACCGTGACGACCTCCACGTACTGGTGGTCGGTGAGCGGCAGGATCATGTTCCGGGTGCCGAAACGGGGGTGCACACCGCCCTTGACCGGTTCGATCCCCAACCGGTTCGCGATGCGTTCGGTGGTGGCCTCGAGGCCGTCGGGCTGAGCCGCGAAGGAAACGTGATCCAAGTTCATGACGCCATGGTGACACCGGCCACACGGGCCACCAAATCGAGCGCGAGCCCGGCGAGTGTGTGACCTGCGCCGCCCGCTCCGGTGGGCAGGGCTGGCTCTCCGCACCTCCCGAGACCTGGCATCGGGACGGCTGATTCGGGCGGGGACTGTGTGGGTCCAGGTCAACGAGACGCGCGTCTCAGAGGCTGGAGTTCGCAGCATCAGCCGGGGAGTCTCCGACCGAACCCTCGCTATATGACCTGAGACCGATATCGATCCCGATCACTACGAGGTGGTTCCCGTGTCCGCAAATGCCGTCGGTTTCACACTCCTGATCCTCCGAGTCGCCCTGTTCCTGGGGAAGTTCGTGCGCGTCAAGGTGGGTTGGGTCCAGAGCCTGTTCCGCAGCGACGAGTACTACCCCGCCGGCACCATGACCAGCCGCCCGTCCTCCGTGGAACCGTTCTCCCGGCACATGTCCATCGCGGCCGTGGTTGGCGGCGTTCACCATCCTGGCGGTGGTCGGCATCGCGTTCAACGTGGCCATTTTCCTGTGGTTGGCACCCCGCATCATCGGTCGCTATTGGTTCGGGCGCGGTATCGGTGACTTCCACCCGTCCATGGGTGTGACCGCCACCGGGCTGATCCTCATGCGCGTGGTGGACCCGGAGGCCAAGACCCGGTGTTCGAGGCGTTCGGTGACAAGCAGCTGGTGTTCGAACCGTTCTTCGGGGGCGGGTTGGTCACGGCGCTGGCCATCCCCGTCATCTACCTGACCGGCGTGAGGCCGTTGTTCTTCGTGATGCTCGCGGTGTTCGTGATCGCGGTGCTCACGGGTCTGTTCTACTTCCATCCACGTGAGACGAAGGACCGGGAACTGCACACCCGGGAGATGGAACAGCAGGAACGAGCGGCCACTGACCCCGAGCCCGCTCGCAGCGTCCCCGGCTTGACTCCCGCCCCGCCGGGTTCGGACAATGAGGTAATAGGTCACGAGAGTCAGCGCGAAGCCCCAGCTAGCTGACCGGCAACCCTCCCATCCGCGGTGGGGTGCCCTGGGTGAGGACCTGGCCGTGGCGTCGACCGACGTCATGCGGCAAGCGCGGGTCATTGGTGCCCGGTCACAGCACGGGCACCGTGCGGATCGCCACCGGACCCCTGATCCTTCCGAGAAGGAGTACGGCCATGAGCACCGCTCCCACCCCCGACAATCCCCAGGGCTGGTCGTTCGAAACCCGACAGATCCACGCGGGCCAGAACCCCGACCCTGTGACCGGGTCGCGCGCCCTGCCGATCCACCAGACCACGTCCTTCGTGTTCCCGGACGCCCGCACGGCGGCGGCCCGGTTCGCGCTCGAGGAGATGGGGCCCATCTACTCGCGCCTGACCAACCCCACCACGGAGGTCGTGGAGAACCGGGTCGCGTCCCTCGAGGGCGGCGTGGGGGCCCTGATGGTCTCCTCCGGGCAGGCCGCGGCCACGCTCGCGATCCTCAACCTGGGCGGCGCCGGGACCCACGTGGTGGCCAGCCCGTCCCTGTACGGCGGGTCGTACAACCTGCTCAAGCACACGCTGCCGCGCATGGGCGTGGAGACCACGTTCGTCTCGGACCCGGACAATCCCGCGCAGTGGCGGGACGCGGTGCGCGAGAACACCGTGGCGTTCTTCGGTGAATCCATCCCGAACCCCCGCAACGACGTGTTCGACATCGAGACGATCGCCGGGATCGCCCACGAGGCGGGTGTCCCGCTCATCGTGGACAACACGATCGCCACGCCCTACCTGGTGCGGCCCATCGAGTGGGGCGCGGACATCGTGCTGCACTCGGCCACCAAGTTCCTGGGCGGCCACGGCACGGCGATCGGCGGGTTCATCGTGGACACCGGAGCGTTCGACTACTCGCGGGACCCCGAGCGCTTCCCCGGTTTCAACCAACCGGACGAGACGTACAACGGACTCGTCTACGCCCGCGATCTCGGTGCGGACGGTGCCTTCGGCGTCAACCTCTCATACGTCCTCAAGGCGCGCGTGCAGTTGCTGCGCGATCTGGGGACCTCGATCTCTCCGTTCAACGCGTTCTTGATCGAGCAGGGCATCGAGACGCTGTCGTTGCGCATGGAACGTCACGTGGCCAACGCGCAGAAGGTCGCCGAGTGGCTCGAGGCCCGCCCCGAGGTGCGCTCGGTGTCCTACGCAGGTCTCGAGTCCTCGCGCTGGCACGACCGCGCCCTGAAGTACGCGCCCAACGGCGCCGGGTCGGTGCTCGGCTTCGTGCTCGACGGCGGCCGGGACGCCGGTGTCGCGTTCGTGGACGCCCTGAGCCTGCACTCCAACGTGGCGAACATCGGTGACGTGCGCTCGCTCGTGATCCACCCCGCCTCCACGACGCACGCCCAGCTCAAGGACGAGGAGCAGCTCGCCGCGGGCGTCGAGCCGGGCTTCGTGCGACTGTCCGTGGGACTCGAGGGCATCGACGACATCCTCGCGGACCTCGAGGCCGGATTCGCCGCGGTGGCCGCGGGCGGCGGTGCTGTCGGCGACGCGGCGTCGTCGCCGGAGGACACGGGGAACTGACCATGACGGTCGTGGGCAACGGGCCGCGCACGCGCTGCGACGGCGTCGTACGGAGGGCCGAGCTCGGTGAGCTCGTGCTCGAGTCCGGGTTCCGGCTGCCGCACGTGCACCTCGCGTACGAGACGTGGGGCGAGCTCGCGGCGGACGGTTCCAACGCGGTGCTGATCGAGCACGCGCTCACGGGTGACACGCACGCGGCGCGCGGTGGCGCGGGACACGTGGACGCCGCGAGCGCTCCCGAGGGCGCGGCCGCCGTTGCGGACGGTTGGTGGGACGGGCTCGTGGGCCCGGGCGCCGCGATCGACACGGACCGCTATTTCGTGGTGTGCGCCAACATCCTGGGCGGGTGCTACGGCAGCACGGGGCCCTCGAGTCCCGCACCGGACGGCACCCCGTGGGGCTCGCGCTTCCCGCGCGTGACGGTGCGGGACTCGGTGGCCGCGGAGGCGCTGCTCGCGCGGGCGCTCGGGATCTCCCGGTGGCGGCTCGTGATCGGCGGGTCCATGGGCGGGGCGCGGGCCCTCGAGTGGGCCGTGACCCACCCGTACCGGGTGGCCGCGTGCGCCGTGATCGCGGCTAACGCCCGGGTGGGTGCCGAGCAGCTCGCGTGGGGCCAGGCCCAGGCGCTCGCGATCCGCCAGGACCCGAACTTCCGGGGCGGGGACTACTACGCGGGCGAGTACCCGGAGGCCGGTCTGGGGCTCGCGCGGCGGATCGCGCACATCACGTACCGCAGTGCGCACGAGCTCGAGACGCGCTTCGGGCGCGAACCCCAGCCCCGCGAGGACCCGCATGCGACCCACGTTGCGGACCGCGGTCGGTACCAGGTGGAGAGCTACCTGGACCACCAGGCGTCCAAACTTGCGGGCCGCTTCGACGCGAACTCGTACCTGAGTGTCAACGAGACCTTGATGTCGCACGACGTCGCTCGTGGCCGCGGCGAGCTACGGGACGTCCTAGCCCGCACGCGGTGCGAGTGGCTCGTGGCCGCGGTGGACTCCGACCGGTTGTTCTTCCCCGCGGAATCCGCCGAACTCGTGGCCGCGCTGCCGGGGGAGCAGGAGCTGCACACGATCACGTCCCCGAGCGGGCACGACGGGTTCCTCATCGAGACCCCGCAGGTGGGCATGTTGTTGCGGGAGACCGTGCTGCGAGACTGAGCAGGGAGCCCTGATGGGCCGGCCTGGCCGGGGAGACCCAGTGGGCCCGGGCCGGCTCAGCCCTCCCGGTCCTCGCCGGGAATGCCCTCGCCCGCACCGGGGATCGTGGTGCGCCCGAACGAAGGGCGCTTGGCGGTGATGTTGTCCCCGGAGCTGCGACGCCGGATCCGGCGGCCGACCCACGGGACCAGGTACTTCCCGGCCCACACGAGGTCCTCGCGACGCGCCTCGCGCCACGTGCGCACGGGACGGTCCCCGAGCTCGCCGGGAACCAGGTCGTGCTCGACCCCCAGGGAGTCCAGGACCTCGCACGCGATGAGCTGGTGGCCCAGGGGCGAGAAGTGCAACCGGTCCGGTGCCCACATGGCAGGTTCCCCCAGTTGCTGCAGTCCCCAGAGGTCCACCATCACGGCGTCGTGCCGGGCGGCCACCACGCGCAGGTTCTCGTTGAAGATCGCCACGCGCCCGCGGATGCTGCGCAGCACGGGGGTGTTGCCGATGTCCGGGCCGTCGAACATCGTGACCGTGGCACCCGTGGCGGCGAGTTTCTCGATCACGGCGTCGAGCCGCACCGCGATGTCGTCCGGATCCGCACCGGGTCGCAGCATGTCGTTGCCGCCCGCGCTGATGGTCACGAGGTCTGGGCGCAGTTCGATGGCCGGTTCCAGCTGTTCGTCCACGATGCCCTGGAAGAGCCGACCGCGGATCGCGAGGTTGGCGTACGCGAAGTCGTCGGTGTGGCGCGCGAGCTCCTCGGCCACGCGATCGGCCCAACCGCGCACACCGCCGGGGACGGCGTCGTCGGGATCGCCGACGCCCTCCGTGAAAGAATCGCCGATCGAGACCATGCGGTGCCAAGGGTGCTTCGGGTCGGAGGGGGCTCGGGAGTGAGTGCTCTTATCCATACCCGGTTTCTAACACACCCGCCTGAACGACTCAGGCCCGCGGGCAGTGCCGGGTGGGCATGTCAGGATGGAACCATGCAGCAAGCTCCCCATGTGATCTGGAACAACGAACCGCAGGACCGCGCCGGAACACCCTTGGTGGTCATGTTCCACGGCTACGGTTCGTACGAGGAAGACCTCATGGCCCTGAGCTTCGCGCTACCGCAGGGCTACACGTACGCGTCCGTGCGCGCACCGCAGCGTGCGGGCATGGGGTTCCAGTGGTTCCCGCTGGCCGCAGATCTCGCGTTCACCACGGACGCCGTGGTCGCCGCAGCCGAGGCCGTGATCGAGTGGTTGCGCGAAGAGTCCCAGCAGCACACGCACGTCTTCCTACTGGGGTTCTCCCAGGGCATGGCCATGGCCACGACCGTGGCGCGTCACGTCCCCGAGCTCGTGGACGCCGTCGTGGGGATGTCCGGGTTCGTGATCCCCGTGGCGCCCGACGACGCCCAAGCTGATTTCTTCCGGGACGACCGGCTGCGCGCCGAGCCGCTGCGCATGTTCTGGGGCCGGGACCCGGAGGACCCCGTGATCACCTCGGTGCTCGTAGACGGCACCGCCGAGTGGGCCAACGATCACACCGAGCTGACCAAGATCCAGTACCGGGGCATCGGTCACGGGGTCTGCCCGGAGGAACTCGCGCACATTAAGGAGTATCTCCAGGCCGCCGTGGACGCGACCTCGTAGGGCGTCAGCCCGTCACGATGCGCACGGGCGGCAGCTCCGCCCCGACCACCGCGATCACGTCTCCGGCGTGCAGTTGCGCGCCGCGGCGCAGTTCCACCGCGCCGTTGACCGTGACCTGCCCCTCGGACACCAAGTGCTTGGCGTGTTGGCCGTCCTCCGCGAGGTTCGCGAGCTTGAGCGCTTGGCCCAATCGGATCATCTCGTCACGGATCGGGAGTTCTTCGTAGTCGTCGTGATGCATGGGTCCATCCTCGCAGGCTCGGGAGTAGTCTACATCGGTGACTTCTCCCACCCCCGTCCGCCGTCCCGCCCCCACTCCACACGCGCACGCCCGGAGCCCACTCGTCCTGCTCACGGGGGTCGTGCTGAGTATCCTGGCGGGCTCGTGCCTGGCCGTCCAGTCGCGGTTCAACGGCGCGCTGGGCCACGCCATGGGGGACCCGTACCTCGCCGCGCTCGTGAGCTTCGGGATCGGGTGCGCAGTGTTGCTCGTGGGCTCCGTCCTACTGCCTGCGGGCCGGCGCGGCGCGGCGCGGTTGCCGGGCGTGCTGCGTACGCGGCGGATCCGCTGGTGGTACTTCCTGGCCGGGGTCTTCGGCGCGTACCTCGTGATCGCGCAGACGCTCACGACGGCGCTGCTGGGCGTGTCCATGTTCATCCTGGGTCTCGTGGTGGGTCAGTCCCTGGGCGGGATGCTCGTGGACCGGTGGGGGATCGGCCCCGGCGGGATGCAACCGCTGAGCCGCTACAGGGTGCTCGGCACCGTCCTGATCCTGGCCGCCGTGGCCGTGGCCATGGCGCCGCGGTTCTCGGCGGGTTCCCTGCACATGTCCACCCCGGCGTTCGTGGGCGCGGTGGCGTTGCCGGTTCTGGCGGGTGTGCTCAACACGGTGCAGACGGCGTGGAACGCTCACATTGCCGCGGCCACCGGGACGCCCCTCACATCCACGCTCACGAACTTCGCGGCCGGGACCGTGGCACTCGTGGTCGTGGCCGGTGTGGCCCGCTGGCTCACGCACCCCGGCCCCGTGCAGTGGCCCCACGAGTGGTGGCTCTATACGGGCGGGATCCTGGGCATCGTGTTCGTGGCCGCCGGGGCGGTGCTGGCCCGGCACGTGGGTGTGCTGCAGACCAGCCTGGGGCTCGTGACGGGCATGCTGCTGGGGGCCCTCGTGCTCGACGTCGCCGTGCCCACCGCGGCCACCGTGGTCACCCCCGTCACGGTCGCGGGTACGCTGGCCACCCTCGTAGGCCTCGTGGTCGTCACACTCCCGTGGGGTTCACGCCGCCGTTCCTGAGGCGCGATTCTGCATGGTGTGGTCGGGAATCCGTCGCCCCACGATTGATTGCACGTGTAATGGTTTGTCGTTAGATTTTTCGTGAGACGCACGTCACAGTGGAGCGCCGCGAGGAGACGACCGTGACCCAGATCCCACATTTCATCGCAGGCACACGCGTCCCGGGGGAGTCCGGGCGATTCGGGGACGTCTACAACCCCGTGCAGGGCGCGGTCGCGGCGCAGGTGCCCCTGGCCACCGCGGACGAGGTCGAGCGCGCCGTCACCTCGGCCCAGGAGGCGTTCCCCGTATGGTCCGCGCTCAACCCCCAACGCCGGGGGCGGCTGTTGCTCAAATGGGTGGACCGGATTAACGAGAACGCGGACGAGTTGGCCGAGCTGCTGTCCAACGAACACGGCAAGACGCTGGAGGACGCGCGCGGGGACATTCAGCGCGGCGTCGAGGTCGTGGAATTCGCCGCCGGGGCACCCCACCTGCTCAAGGGGGAGTTCTCCGCGAACGCCGGCACGGGGATCGACGTCCACTCGGTCCGCCAGCCCCTCGGCGTGGTCGCGGGGATCACACCGTTCAACTTCCCGGCCATGATCCCGCTGTGGAAGACCGGCATCGCGCTCGCAGCGGGCAACACGTTCGTGCTCAAGCCCTCGGAACGCGACCCGTCCGTGCCCGTGCGGCTCGCGGAACTCGCCGTCGAGGCCGGGATGCCCGAGGGCGTGCTGAACGTGGTCCACGGGGACAAGACCGCCGTGGACGCGCTGATCGAGGACCCGCGCGTCCAGGCCGTGGGATTCGTGGGTTCGAGTCCGATCGCCCAGTCCATCTACGTGGCTGCCGCACAGCACAACAAGCGCGCCCAGTGCTTTGGGGGCGCCAAGAACCACATGGTCATCATGCCGGACGCGGACCTCGAGCAGGCCGCGGACGCCCTCATGGGCGCCGCCTACGGCTCCGCGGGGGAGCGCTGTATGGCGGTGTCTGTGGCGGTGCCCGTGGGGGAGGCCACCGCAGACCGGTTGGTCGACCTGCTGCGCGAGCGCATTGACCAACTCACCCTGGGCCCGTCCCTCGACCCGGCTTCGGACGTCGGCCCGGTCGTGGGCCCGGACGCCAAGGAACGCATCGAGCGCTACATCGGCATCGGTGAGCAGGAGGGCGCCACGCTGCTCGTAGACGGGCGCGGCGCGGAGGTCGCGGGTCACCCCGACGGCTTCTGGGTCGGGGCCACCCTGTTCGACCACGTCACACCGGACATGCAGATCTACAAGGACGAGATCTTCGGCCCCGTGCTGTGTGTTGTGCGTGCCGAGGACTACGAGGAGGCCCTGCGTCTGCCCTCCGAGCACGAGTACGGCAACGGCGTGGCCATCTTCACGCGCGACGGGGACACCGCGCGCGACTTCACGTCCCGGGTGGACGTGGGGATGGTGGGCGTGAACGTCCCGATCCCCGTGCCCATCGCATACTACACCTTCGGCGGGTGGAAGGCCTCCGGTTTCGGCGACCTCAACCAGCACGGCACGGACGGGTTGAAGTTCTACACGAAGACCAAGACCGTGACCACGCGCTGGCCCTCCGGGGCCAAGGAGGGCTCGAGCTTCGTGATGCCCGCCGGCAGCTGAGCGGGCCCGCGGGCGCCCGCGGGTTCCCTTCCACGGGGCCCGGCCCGTGGTCCCCGCCCCATAGGTCCCGCGCCTCGCGACCCGCACTTCGCGACCCGAGCCGAACGCCCGAACCGAACGTCCCGAACCCCCGGGTTCCGAACTGTCAGGGAGCACCATGAACACCTCCGGCACAACAGATCTCCGGGTGGCCTTCCTGGGCCTGGGCCATATGGGCGGGCCCATGGCCGCCAACTTGGTGGCCGCGGGCGTCCCGGTCCTGGGGTTCGACGTGGTCCCCGCCGCGATGGACGCCGCCCGCGCGGCCGGGGTCACGGTGGTGGACTCGCCCGCGGCCGCGGTCCGTGAGGCGCAGGTCGTCATCACCATGTTCCCCTCGGGTCGGCACGTCCGGCAGGCCTACACGGGCGACGACGCCGCGCCCGGTCTGCTCGCGGCGGCACCCGCCGGGACCACGTTCCTCGACTGCTCCACGATCGACATCTCCGACGCGCAGGACGCCGCCGAACTCGCCGTGGCGGCGGGCCACCGGGCGGCGGACGCACCGGTCTCGGGCGGCGTCGTCGGGGCGGAGGCGGGAACGCTCGCGTTCATGGTGGGCGCCCCGAAGGACGTATACCGGGAGGTGCTCCCGCTGCTCGAGATCATGGGCGGGCGGATCGTGCACTGCGGGGGCAACGGCATGGGGCAGGCCGCGAAGATCTGCAACAACATGATCCTGGGCGTGTCCATGATCGCGGTGAGCGAGGCGTTCGTGCTCGCCGAGAAACTGGGGCTCACGCACGACGCGATGTACGACGTCGTCTCGCAGGCCTCGGGACAGTGCTGGTCCCTGACCACGAACTGCCCGGTGCCCGGGCCCGTTCCCGCGAGTCCCGCCAACCGCGATTTCCGGCCGGGCTTCGCCGGAGCCCTGATGGCCAAGGACCTGAACCTGGCCGTCTCCGCACTGACCGATACCGGGGTCGCGGCCCACATGGGCCCGCTCGCCGCGCAGCTGTACCGCGAGTTCGCGGCCGGCGACGGCGCCCACCGGGACTTCTCGGGGATCATCGAGACCATCCGCGCCGAGAGCGAGCGCGGGGCCTGAGTGGCATGGCCTGACCAGCAAGGATTGAGCGGGGAGCGTGTGCGGCGGGGCTTAAATGGCGGGGCCTGGCGTCGCAGGGGCGTCAGCCCTCGATCGCGAAGTCCCCGGCGTGTGCGCGGAAGCGCCGCAGGATCGTGATGAGCGAGTCCACCTCGTCCGGCGCGAACCCCGTGTCGCGGAACAGGTCACGGTTGAGCGCCTCGGTGGCTTCGGCGGCTACGGCCGTCCCCCGATCCGTGAGCACGATGGTGATGGCCCGCCGGTCATTGGGCAGCGGTTCGCGGCGCACCAGGCCCGCGTCCTCGAGGCGGTCCACCGCGTTGGTCACGGAGGCCGGGTGGACCTGCAACAGGGCACTGGCCTTCTTCATGAGCATCTGGTGCTCGCGCGAGAAACTCAGCAGCGCGATCAGCTCGTAGCGCGCGAATGTGAGCCCGAACGGTTTGAGGACGGCCTCGGCCCGGGACAGCAGGATCTGTTGCACGCGCATGATGGCCGTGACCGCCGCCATGGGCGCAGCGGTGTCCTCCCACCCGTGCCGCATCCAGTTGCGTTGGGCCTCGGCAATGGGGTCCCTGGGGAGCCCGGGGGTGATCGACACAGGGAACCCGCCTTCCTCATCGGATGCCGTCGGTGCCCTCCCGCGGCCCGGTCAGGGTACCAAGGGCCTGTCATCGAACGTCCGTCACCGGACGGCCGGTACCGGGCGACCGTCCTCGGGCGACCGTCACGGGAGGGCCGTCACCGGGCGGCCATTACTGGTCCAGGGACAGATCCTCCTCGCGGTACTCCGTCCCGTGCCCCTCCGGCGCTCGGCCGGATTTGGAGCGACGCGTCTCCACCGAGCGCAGTTCCACGCGACGGATCTTGCCCGAGATGGTCTTAGGCAGTTCGAGGAACTCGATTTGACGGATCCGCTTGTAGGGTGCCACCTTGGTGCGGCAGTAGGCCAGGCTCCCCGTAGTAACCGCGCATGAGTCCCCCGGGCCGCGGGTCCAGACGTAGGCACAGTTCGCCCTCGCTTGACTCCTCGTCGGTCACGGGGTCCACGACGGCGACCTCGAACCCGGGCAGTGGTACGCCCATGGAACCGATCCGGATCCGGGGCCCGGGTGTGTTTGCGACCTGCAGCGTGGTTTCCGTCTGGCCGAAGCCGTCCTCCTCCAGGATGATCAACGCGTCCTGGTCCCGGCGCTCGGGAGATGCGGCGAGTTGGTCGAACCAGTCCAGGCCGAAGTTGACGTGATCGACGCGCGGCCACACGAACTCCTCCCGGGCCCGTTCCCACTCCAGCTGGAGTGACACCAGGTGGTAGCGTGCGGCGCGAAACTCGTCCGTGACGGTCATGACCGGCCCCCCTCGAATTCATGTGATCTGTGACACAGATATTTACTTGGACGGTCTATAGTTGAAAAGATCACCATTGGATTACCGAGCACCCGAGGGCCAGGATGACCACCACCATCACCTCCTCTCGTCCCCGTGCCGCGTCCGAGCTCCCCGGAGTGGACCTGCTGAAGATCCAGCAGCTGCTCTGCGATGACGAACGCACCCGTTTGGCGGGGATCGAGAAGCACCTGCAGGACAACGTCCGCCGTCAGTCGATCGACCCGTGGAACCGGGAGCACCTGCCCCTGGAGATGCTGCCCCCGCTCGCCGAGCTCGGCCTGGGCAACCTGTTCCGGGACGGCTCGTCCCGGTTGTTCCAGGGACTCGTGCATGCGCAGCTCGCCCGGGCGGACGTGTCACTGTCCGCGCTGATCGGGATCCACAACGAGTTGATCGTGGGGACCCTCGTGGAACTGGGGTCGCAGCAGCAACAGGACACGTGGCTCCCCGGACTCTCGGACCTCTCCACGATCGGGGCGTTCTGCCTCACTGAACCCGAGCACGGCTCGGACATCGCCGGCGGCCTGGCCACTACGGTCACCCGCGAGGGTGACGAGTGGGCCATCAACGGTCGAAAACGTTGGATCGGCGCCGGAACCGTGGCCCAACTGGCCCTCGTTTGGGCGCGGGACACGGCCGACGGTCAGGTCAAGTGTTTCGCCGTGCCCACCAGGACACCCGGGTACGCCGCGACCAAGATCGGCAACAAGATGGGTCTGCGCATCATGCAGAACGCGGACGTGACGTTCACGGACCTGCGTGTCCCCGCGGACGCCCTGCTCCCCGGGGCCGTGAGTTTCGACGCCGCCAACATGCTGCTCAAGGACTCGCGCGCATGGGTCGGGTGGCAAGCGGTGGGCGCCCAACAGGCCATCCTGGACGTCCTGCGCGAGTACACCCTGCGGCGGGAACAGTTCGGCAAGCCTCTCGCGAGCTTCCAGATGGTCCAGCAGGCCATGGCGGAGATCGCGGGCAACCTTGCGGCGAGCTCCGCGCTCATGGTGCAAGTCACCCGCCTGCAAACGTGCGACGAGATGGACATGATGCACGCGGCCCTCGCCAAGTCCACCGCGACCCGGCTCGGCCGGCGCTCGGCCTCACTGGCGCGTGACGCCCTGGGCGGCAACGGCCTGCTGAGCGACTACGAGATCGCCAAGGTCCTGGGGGACCTCGAGGCCATCTACACGTACGAGGGCAGCTACCACATCAACTCGCTCATCGTCTCCCGGGCGCTCACGGGGGTTTCCGCGTTCGTCTGAGTGGCCGGGAGCTGACGACCAGAAGTGGGAAGCCGTGCCCGCAGGACCGCGCCCGGGGTCGTGACCGACCGGGCGCGGTCCCTCATGAGCGAGGGCCGCGCGGTTAGGCGGGGATTCGGCATCCTCGTTACCCTGGTGACAGCGCCTTCGCGCGCCGTCGGGCGTTCTCGTCCCCACCGCACCCGCACCCTTCGGTGCCGGTCCCGCGTGGGCGGCCCAGCGGCGTCGTCGGCGCCGTGAACGACCCACCCAGTACTCCACGCGCGGCCGCAGCCAGCGGTCGGGCGAGAAACGGACGTGAGACCGCATGGCTGCCAAATCCACCCTGGACAATGTCATCTCCCTGGCCAAGCGCCGGGGCTTCGTGTTCCAGGCGGGTGAGATCTACGGCGGTTCGCGCTCCGCGTGGGACTACGGGCCCCTGGGTGCGGAACTGAAGGAGAACATCAAGCGCGAGTGGTGGCAGACCTTCGTGCGCGGCCGCGCGGACATGGTGGGCCTGGACTCCTCGATCATCCTGCCCTCCGCGGTGTGGGAGGCTTCGGGCCACGTGGAGACCTTCACGGACCCGCTCGTGGAGTCGCTGCACACCCACAAGCGCTACCGCGCGGACCACCTGCTCGAAGCGTACGAGGCCAAGCACGGGCACCCGCCGGTCAACGGGCTCGCGGACGTCAAGGACCCCGAGACGGGCCAGGACGGCAAGTGGACCGACCCCCAGCAGTTCTCGGGGCTCATGAAGACCTTCTTGGGTCCCGTGGACAACGAGGAGGGCAAGCACTACCTGCGCCCGGAGACCGCTCAGGGCATCTTCGTGAACTTCCTCAACGTGGTCACCGCGGCGCGCAAGAAGCCCCCGTTCGGGATCGGGCAGATCGGCAAGGCGTTCCGCAACGAGATCACCCCGGGCAACTTCATCTTCCGCACGCGGGAGTTCGAGCAGATGGAGATCGAGTATTTCATCCACCCGGACGAGGCCAAGCAGTACTTCGACGAGTGGGTCGAGGCGTGCTGGAACTGGTTCGTGGACCTGGGTGTGAACCCCGACAACATGCGCCGCTACGACGTCCCCGAGGGCGACCGCGCGCACTACTCGGACGGCACGATCGACATCGAGTACCGTTTCGGTTTCCAGGGCTCCGAGTGGGGCGAGCTGATGGGCGTGGCCAACCGCACGGACTTCGACCTGAGCAACCACACCGAACACTCAGGCACCAAGATGCAGTACTTCGACCAGGCCTCGGGAGAGCGTTATACCCCGTACGTGATCGAGCCGTCATTCGGGCTGACCCGTTCCATGATGGCGTTCCTCGTGGACGCGTACGTGGAGGATGAGGCCCCCAACACCAAGGGCGGCGTGGACAAGCGCACCGTGCTGCGCCTGGACCCGCGCCTCGCTCCGGTCAAGGCCGCCGTGCTGCCGCTGTCCAAGAAGGAGGACCTGCGCCCCGCCGCGCAGAACCTAAACGTCGAGCTGCGCAAGCGCTGGAACATCGACTACGACGACGCCGGGGCCATCGGCCGCCGCTACCGCCGCCAGGACGAGATCGGCACGCCGTTCTGCATCACCGTGGACTTCGACACCCTCGAGGACCAGGCCGTGACCGTGCGCTCACGCGACGAGATGACCCAGGAGCGCGTGGGTCTGGACCGCGTCCAGCAGTACCTCGCCGACCACCTCGAGAAGTAGGCACCGCATGAGCATCGAGTACCGTCCGTGGCGCGAGGACGACGACCTGCGTCTGCTCGAGGTCTGGCCGGACGCGCCGTCGGCACCCGCGCAGGCCTTCCGTGCGCGACTGGGTGCCGACGACGACGCCGCGTTCTCCCGCACGCTCGTGGCCACCGACGCCGGTGTGCCCGTCGCGGCCGGGGTGGTCTACGAGTCCCCGTGGCACCCGCGCCGGTTGTGGGCGTACGTGGAGGTGGCTCCGGACCGGCAGCACGAAGGCATCGGCCGGGAGCTCCTGGCACGCTTGCGGAAAGTGGCCGCGGACGCGCCGTCGAGCGTCACGGCGCTGCGCTCCCGCGTGACCCCCGGCTCCGCGGGGGAGAGCTTCGCGAAGGCGGAGGGCCTGACCCCGGCCATGCGCTCGCGCGTGGTGCGCGTGGCCGCGGGTGCCCTGCCCGAACCCGCGCTCGGACAGACCGCGGACGGCTCGTGGGTGCGCTCCGTGGAAGATCTCGCGACCGGTTCCGTGGAACTAACACGCGCCGTGTGGGAGTTCTACCGCTCGGTCCACGACTGGGACCCGGTCGCGGAGATCGGGATCGGTGCGGTGAACCGGCAGTTGCTCTCGGACACCGCCGGAGCGTTCGGAGCCCTGGTGCTGCGCGCGGGCGCTCCGGGGAGTGACGGTCCCGCACCGATCACCGCGTTCGCCGTGAGCTACCGCCCGTTCGATCCGCAGGATCCCGAGGACCGGGCCACCCGGTTCGAGGCCGCTGACGTGTTGCTGGGCTACGTGCCGGGCGCCTCTTCCGATGACGGTTCCGCGCGTGAGGCGGGTGCGGCCGTGGAGACGCTGCTGGCCCTGCTGGTCCGGGACTACCCCGTGGAGCTCGAGGTGGACGACTCCATGACCCCGCTCGTGGCCGTGGTGGACAACCTGTTGGAGGCCGGGGTCGCGCACGTGGTCACGGAAACGGTCACGCTGGTGGACGACCGAGTGTAAGGCCACCGGTACAGGCCGGTGCGGGGGGGGGGGGGTGCTTCTCTGGTTTTGGTCAAGCGGCCAGGGCCACCGTCGGTGGGGTGTGTGGCCAGGGCGATGCCGGCGTAGGAGGCCAGGTGGGCGGCGTCTTTGAAGCTCTTACCCACGAGACCGGTGAGGATCCGTGCTGCTGTCCTGACCCCTGCCCCGGGCATGGAGGTCAGGACCCGAGTGAGAGGGTGAGCATCGACCACCGTGAGGATCTCGGCCTCGATCTCCGCCCGTTGGGTACCGAGCTGGGCTAGCTGCTCGGCCAGGCGCCTGATGATCTTCTCCGCCGCAGTGGTGCCTGTAACGGTCACGGTCTGCTCGCCCAGGGCGGTGAAGATCTCCTCGGTGAGCCGCTCGGCCAACCGGGGTGCGGAACGCCGAACTGGTCCTGGGCTTGCTCGAACCCGTCACGGCACTCGCCGCGCAGCTCAGGCGGCGGGACGTGCCGCCGTACGCGGGCGCACCCCTGATGACGATCGCGTGCTGGCTCGTGGAATGGATCCGACGAGCGGATCCCGATCGCAGACGCGCGCTCGTCCGCCGGTTCTCGGCGGTGGATCTGATCCTCACGCTGAGCCGGAACCAGATCGACATCCTCGTGGATGCAGGGTTCCGGGCCGATCAGGTGGCCGCTTTCCCGTTCGGCTGCGCACCGGAACTGTTCACCGACGACGGGACGCAGCGGGCCGTCGACGTCTTCGCCGCCTGGCCGAGCGGGAGGCGCTCGCGGAGGCGGGCAGGGCCGTGGTCACCGAGCGGTTCACGTATGACAGGATGTGGCGCGCGTTGCGGGACGAGCTCCACGATCACGGGATCCGTTCGGGCCGCGGTGCGAACTGACCGCCGCCGTCCGGTCTCGGTCTACGAGGCCTCCGCGTGCTGCTCGTGCCGGGACAGCACGGCCGTCACGAACCACGCGGCCACGCTCGCGAGCGCCACGGCGGTGGAGCCCGCGGCCAGGATCGCGGGCACCGAGGACTGACCTGAAGACAGGACGTCGAGCGGGTCGGCGCCGAGCAGCCTCGCGGGCCCCGCAATGCGTCGTTCGTGGTAAGACGTTCACGGAGGAAAGGAGTCCCATGTTCGAGACCCAGGCGAGTCCGTCGCGCACGGAGCCACCGCGACGCCAGGAGATGAACGGCCGGTTGCGGCTGATCGCCACGGTGGCCACGTTCGGCGGATTGCTGTTCGGTTACGACACCGGGGTGATCAACGGAGCGCTGCCGTCCATCGTGGCGGATCTGCGGTTGACGCCGTTCCTGGAGGGTCTCGTGGCCTCGATCCTGCCGTTCGGCGGCGCGTGGGGCGCGGCGTTCGGCGGCAAGCTCGCCGACCGCTACGGCCGCCGCCGGGTGCTGATGATACTGGCTGTGGTCTTCGTGGTCGCCACGATCGGGTGTTCGATCGCACCCACCGTCGCGGTGCTCGTGACGTTCCGCTGTCTGCTGGGGCTGGCCGTGGGCGCGTGTTCCGTGATCGTGCCCGTGTTCCTCGCCGAACTCGCCCCCTCGCACCTGCGCGGTCGCGTGGTCGCTCAGAACGAGCTGATGATCGTGGGCGGCCAGGCGCTCGCCTTCGTGTTCAACGCGGTGTTGGCGACGGCGTTCGGGCACCTCCCGCACGTGTGGCGCGTCATGCTCGTGCTCGCGACCGCCCCCGCGCTCGTGCTGTGGATCGGGATGCTCGTGGTGCCGGAGTCCCCCCGCTGGCTGGCCCGCCATGGAGCGGTGGAGAAGATGTTCCAGGTGTTGCGCCGCATCCGCGAGGACTCCTACGACCGGCGCGAGGGTGAGACCGTCCTGGAACTCGCCCACGAGGACGAGCACCGCCCCGCGGCCCGGATCACGGATCTGGTCCGCGTCCCGTGGATCAGGCGAATCTTCGTGCTGGGCGCGTCCATGGCCGTGATCAATCAGATCTCGGGGATCAACGCGATCCAGTACTACGGCGTCACGGTGCTGCAGGACGTGGGCTTCGGGGGCAACGGGGCGTTCTACGCCAACATCATCCCCGGGATCATGGGGGTCGTGGCTGTGGCCCTGGCCATGTACCTGCTCAAGCACGTGGGCCGCCGGACACTGTTGCTGACCGGGTTGGTGGGGACGGCAACGTCGTTGACGGGCTTCGCGGTGTCCTACCTGACGATCCCCGAGGGCAGTCCGGCGCGCGCGTGGGTGATCCTCGCGTGCATCGTGGTGTTCGTGGGGTTCATGCAGTGCTGCATCGGCACCGTGACGTGGTTGTACATGTCCGAGATCTTCCCGCTCAACGTGCGCGGCGTGGGCATGGGTGCGTGCGCATGGATCCTGTGGATGATGACGTTCCTGGTGGGGCTCACGTTCCCCGTGCTCACGGACGCGCTGGGCGTGGGGTACACGATCATGATCTTCGTGGTGCTCCAGCTCGTAGCGATCGTGTGGGTGTACTGCGTGGCCCCGGAGACCAAGGACAAGTCCCTCGAGGAGCTGGAGCGCTACTTCCGCGCCGGGTAGGGGACAATGGTTCGTCAGTCGTCCTACGACGCCCCGTCCACACCATGTGAGGAACCGTCCGTGTCCTGTGAGCTCAGCGAAACCACCGCCCCGGAAGACTTCGCGCGCCCGCGCTGGGTCGCGCAACCGGACGTGCGTGAGCGGGCGCAGCGGTTGAGCACGAAGTTCGAGGAGGTCTACGCCCGCCCGCCCGCAGGGGTGTGGGCCGCGCCCGGCCGCGCGAATCTCATGGGCGAGTACATCGACTACTCGGGCGGGATGTGCCTGCCCTTCGCCCACCAGTACGTGACGTTGACCGCCGCAGCACCCCGCACGGACGGGCTGCTGCACGCGCAGTCCCTCCAGGACACGGACGCCTCCGTCGCGGACCGTGAACTGCGCGCGGCCCGGGTGAGTGACGTCCAACCCGGAGCCATCCATGGCTGGTTCGGCTACGCCGCGGGCGTGGCGTGGGGGATGAACCGCGTGGCCGCGGGGCACTCCGAGCACGAGGCCGTGCCCGGACTCGCGCTCGGTGCGGACTTCGGCGCGGACCTGCTCGTGGACTCGACCGTGCCCATCGGCGCGGGGCTCGCCTCCTCCGCGGCGCTCGAGTGCTCGGTCGCGCTCGCCCTGTTCTCGCTGCGCACGGGCGACGACCACCCGGACGACACCCTGCGCCGCGCCCTGGCCCGAGCCTGCATGGACGCGGAGAACTACATCGTGGGCGCCAACACCGGCGGCCTGGACCAGACGGCGTCCCTGCGCTCGCACGCCGGGCAGTTGCTCGCGCTGGACTGCCGCGATTTCGACGTCGCCCGTCTGCCCGCCGATCCCGCGCTCGCGGGTCTCACGTGGCTCGCCGTGGACACGTCCGCCCCGCACAAACTGGCCGACGGTCAGTACAGTTCCCGCCGCGCCGAGTGCGAGGCCGCTGCCGCGGTGCTCGGGGTCTCCCGCTTGCGCGACGCGCTGCCCGAGGATCCGGGGTTCGACGACGCCGCGGCGGTCCTCGAGCGCTTCGACCACCTGCTCGGGGCGGGCGCCCCGTTGACCGAGGACCCCCGAGGGACCCGGTTGCGCCTGCGTCATTCCGTGACCGAGATGGTGCGCTCGGAGAAGATCGCCCGACTCCTGCGCGAGGCGGACCCGGACTGGGCGGCCGTGGGTCAGCTGCTCGTGGCGGGCCACGAGTCCATGCGGGACGACTGCCAGGTCACGGTCCCGGAACTGGATACGGCGGTCGAGGGCTGCCTGGCCGCCGGGGCCTTGGGTGCCAAGGTCGTGGGCGGCGGTTTCGGGGGCTCGGTGATCGCCTTGGTTCCCGAGACCCACGTGGAGCGACTCGCGAGCGCGGTGCAGCACCGGTTCGCGGAGAACGGGTTCCTCGATCCGCTGTTCCTCACGCTCACCCCGTCCGACGCCGCCCGCAGGGTCCTCTGACCCCGCGCCCCTGCGGCATCGGTTGCACGGGGCAATGATCGGGGCTGGAAGAATCACGCGGTAGGAGCACAGGAGGAGGGCGCATGTTCGCACGGGCCAGGGTGGCGCGCAGGCTGCAACGGGGCCGGGCGGCGTCGTCGTCCGGGGACACCGCCACGGCACGCGATCACTTCGAGGCGGCCCTGCGCGCGGCGCGACTCGGGGAGGCGTGGCTGGAAGCGGGCCAGGCGGCGTCGTGGTTGGGGAATCTCGCGCGGGACGCCGGCGACTGGGCGGACGCGGAACACCACTACCGACTGGCCGCGACGCAGTACAAGCGCGCGCCACGGTCGGCGCGATCCCTGGGAGCGCGGGTGCAGTGCCTCGAGAACCTCGGGGATGTGTTGCTGCTGGCCGGGCGCCCGTGGGACGCATACCGCGAGTTCCAGGAGGGGGCCGCGGCGGCGGGGGTGGATCCGGCGCGACCCGCCGGGGACGGTGCCGGCTTCGTCACGCGGGAGGACCTGCGCTGGGTGTCCCACCTGGCCACCGCCGCGCAAGCGGCCGGGCGGCGCAAACTCGCGGCCGAGCACTACGAGACCGTGCTCGCGGGCTGCGAAGCGCGCGGGGACGTGGCCGGGCAGATCATGTGCTGGAAAGGGCTCGCGGCGCTCGCCGAGGGGATGATGGCCTGGAACGACGTTGCCCACGCCCTCCACACCGCAAGCAACCTCTACCCCGCGCTGCCCGAGCCGGAGGCCCACACCCGCGAGTGGGTGCAGTGCCTGCGGGACCTGGGCGCGGTGTACAAGACCCTGGGTCGCAGGGACAAGCAGGTGCGCGCGTTCAAGCTCGCGATGCGACTCGAGCAGGTGGACGCATCCGCGCGCACCGACCGCGACGCCGGGCAGCGGACGAATGAGACAATGGCCCACGATGAGCACCGAGACGACTGAGACCGCGGACCGTGAACCGGCCGTGTTGAACTTGAAACCCCTACAGCTGGGCCCGCTGACCGTGGACGTACCCGTGGTCCTGGCGCCGATGGCCGGGGTCACGAACAAGTCCTTCCGCACCCTGTGTCGGGAATACGGCGGGGGACTATACGTGACCGAGATGGTCACGGCGCGAGCACTCGTGGAACGCCGCCCCGAGTCCCTGCGGATCATCGACCACGACCCCCACGAGACCCCGAGATCCATCCAGATCTACGGTGTGGACGCCGTGAACGTGGGCAAGGCCGTGCGGATGGTCGCGCAGGAGGATCGCGCGGACCACATCGACCTCAACTTCGGGTGCCCCGTGCCCAAGGTCACCAAGCGCGGGGGTGGTTCCGCCCTGCCGTGGAAGACCGACCTGTTCCGCGCGATCATCCGCACGGCGGTGCGCGAGGCCGGGGAGATCCCCGTGACCGTCAAGATGCGCATCGGCATCGACGGCGAACACCAGACCTTCCTGGATGCCGGGCGCATGGCCCGCGATGAGGGGATCGCCGCGGTGGCCCTGCACGGGCGCACCCTCGAACAACACTATTCGGGCCACGCCGACTGGGATGCGATCGCGCGGCTGCGCGAGGCCCTCCCGGACATCCCCGTGCTGGGCAACGGGGACATCTTCTCCGCGGAGGACGCGGTGCGCATGGTCGAGCACACGGGCGTGGACGGCGTCGTCGTGGGTCGGGGCTGTCAGGGCCGGCCGTGGCTGTTCGGGGACCTGCAGGCAGCCTTCGAGGGCAGCCCGCGCCGCTACCGGCCGGGTGTGCGCAAGGTCGCGGAGACCGTGTACCGCCACGCCGAGCTGCTCACCCAGGAGTTCGGGGACGAACTCAAGGGCTGCCGCGAGATCCGCAAGCACGTGTCCTGGTACTTCAAGGGGTACCCGGTGGGCGGGCAGTTACGCGCCCGCATGGCGCAGGTGCCCACACTCGCCGCGCTGCGCGAACTGCTCGACGAACTCGACCTGGATTCCCCCTACCCGGGCGCGGACGTCGAAGGGCCTCGGGGCCGGGCGGGCTCGCCTAAGAAGCCCCACCTGCCGGACGGCTGGCTCGACTCCCGCATCCTGGGCGACGCCGAACGGCTGGGTCTCGCGGCCGCCGAGCTCGACGTCTCGGGAGGCTGATCCCACTGCACACCCCCGACCGTCTGGCCATCCTGCCCCCGGGCTACGAGCCCACCGACACCGAGCGGTTCGTCGCCGAGAACCACCACAACCGCCATCGCAGTCACTTCGAGCGGGACCGCGCGCGCGTGCTGCACAGTTCCGCGCTGCGAAGGCTCGCGGCCAAGACCCAGGTGGTCTCGCCGCAGTCGGACGACTTCGTGCGCAACCGGCTCACCCATTCGCTCGAGGTCGCCCAGATCGGGCGCGAGCTGGGCAAGGCGCTCGGGTGCGATCCGGACGTCGTGGACGCCGCGTGCCTGTCCCACGACCTCGGTCACCCGCCGTTCGGGCACAACGGTGAGACGGCGCTCGCGCAGCTGACCCGCGGGATCGGCGGCTTCGAGGGCAATGCCCAGACCCTGCGCCTGCTCGTGCGGCTCGAGCCCAAGATCATCGCGCCGTCGGGGGAGCCCGCGGGGTTGAACCTCACCCGCGCGACACTCGACGCCACGTGCAAGTACCCGTGGAGCGCGGCGGACGCCCCGCCCCGGCCGGACGGGCGCCCCAACCGCAAGTTCGGAGCCTACGAGGACGACCTGCCTGTGTTCGAGTGGTTCCGCGCGGGCGCGGTGCCCGGACGCAAGTGCATCGAGGCCCAGGTCATGGATCTCGCGGACGACATCTCCTACAGCGTCCACGACGTCGAGGACGCGGTCGCGGCCCACGCACTGCAGCTCGAGAACCTCACGCAACCCGCGCACCGCCACCGGGTCATCGAGTGCACCCGCGGCTGGTACCTGCCCGCGGCCACGGAGGACGAGCTCGACGCCGCGCTGTCCCGGCTCGAGTCCTCACCCGTGTGGATTCCCCGTCTGCACGGGACACGCGCGGATCTGGCACGACTGAAGAACATGACGAGCCAGTTGATCGGCCGGTTCGCGATGTCCGCGGTCGCGGCCACCCGGGACGTGGCCGGGGACGACCGGCTCACCCGGTACCGGGCGTCCCTCGTGGTCCCGCGCGAGACGGAGCTGGAGATCGGGGTGCTCAAGGGCATCGCGACCGCGTTCGTGATGACCGTGCGGGACGCCCTGCCCCTCTACGACAACCAGCACGAGATCCTCACGATCCTCGTGGACGCCCTGATGCAGACGGACGGGCGGTTCCTGGCCCCCGAGTTCGCCGCGGACTGGCGTGCCCTGGGGGACGGTCCCGGCAGTGAAGCCGCCCGGTTGCGGCTCGTGGTCGATCAGATCGCGTGCCTCACGGACCGCTCCGCGGTCGCGCTGCACGACCGGATCCGGGGCACCAACTGGCGCACGGGGGACAAGCCGCTCTGGTGAGGTCCGGCGGCATCGGTTCTGCGCCCCACATCTCGTCCCGTTGATCGGGAAAATCGGGTGCGTCACGTCCGTGTGAGACTAAGATCACCGTGTTCCCTCCCCACGACCGGAAGTGATCCCGTGAGTTCCGAAACTGCTGCCCCCTCGCGTGGTCTCGTCCTGAAATCCGCCACCTGGGTGGCCCCGCTGTGTTGGATCGCGGTGCTGCTGGACGGTTTCGACGCCGTGGTGCTCGGCGCCGTGATGCCCGCCCTGCTCGCGGACCAGGCGTGGGGGATGACCACCGGCGAGGCCACCGCGGTCGCGACCGCCGGCCTGTTCGGCATGATGGTCGGCGCCCTGGGCATGGGCTACCTCACGGACCGCTGGGGTCGGCGCAAGATGCTCATCGGCGCCGTGATCGTGTTCTCGGTGCTCACGTTCGCCGCCGCGTTCGCCCCGACCGTCCTGTGGTTCGGGATCCTGCGTTTCCTCGCGGGCCTGGGTCTGGGCGGTTGCCTGCCCACCGGCATCTCCATGGTCACGGAGTTCTCCCGCCCCGGCCGCGGCTCCCACGCCACCACGGTCATGATGACCGGCTACCACGTGGGTGCCGTGCTCACCGCCGCGCTCGCGATCTGGGTGCTGTCCCACTTCACGTGGCACACCATGTTCATCGCGGGCGCGCTGCCCGCCCTGATCCTCGTACCGCTCATGTTCGTGTTCCTGCCCGAGTCCCCGTCCTACCTCGCGTCCAAGGGCCGCCTCGAGGATGCCCGCCGGGTGGCCACGCACTACAACGTGCCCTTGGAGATCGGCGACGCCGCCCCCGCGGCCTCGGGCGCGCGCGGTGCCGCAGCGCCGTCGACCCAGGTGGTGGCCGAGAAGAAGGGCGCGGCCCTGTTGCTGAGCGGCACGTACGCGCGCAACTCCGTGGTGATCTGGATCGCGTCCTTCATGGGTCTGCTGCTCGTGTACGGGCTCAACACGTGGTTGCCGCAGATCATGCGCGCCGCGGACTACGACCTCGGCAACGCGCTGGGCTTCCTGCTCATCCTCAACGTGGGCGCCGTGGTGGGGCTGTGGATCGGTGGCCGCGTGGCGGACCGGATTACCCCCCGCATCGCGAGCATCATGTGGTTCGCGGCCTCGGCCGTGCTGCTCGCGGCCCTCGCGATCCGGCTGCCCGTGGCCGGGATCTACGTCATGGTGTTCCTGACCGGGTGCTTCGTGTTCTCTTCCCAGGTGCTCGTGTACGCGTTCACCGCGACCAACCACCCGCCGCGCGTGCGCGCGACCGCCCTGGGCATGTCCGCCGGGGTGGGGCGTCTCGGCGCGATCAGCGGTCCCATCGTGGGCGGCACGCTGCTGGGTGCCGGGCTCGCGTACCCGTGGGGCTTCTTCGCGTTCGCCGCGGTCGGTGCCCTGGGCAGCGTGGCCATGGTCGGGTCCAAGACCGTGGGTGCCCCGGACCGCCGCATGGTGGTCGGCGGGAACGACGACGCCCCGGCGGCTCGCTGACCCCGCGCCCTGTTCGTCGCGGGACCGTTCGGTGACGCCGTTGCCGGAGTCATCGCGTGTCCTCGCGGGCCCGTTAACCGGTCGTTCCGGTCCGCTGCACATCCGTGACGCGTGCGCGATCCGGTTTGACGGGGTGCCTAAACTGGCCGAGTGGCCGGACTGATCAAGCGTGAAGACATCGACGAGGTCCGTGCGCGCACGGACCTCCGCGAGGTCGTGGAACAGTACGTGACCCTCAAGCCCGCGGGCATCGGTTCGTACAAGGGACTCTGCCCCTTCCACGACGAACGCACGCCGTCCTTCCACGTGCGCCCCCAACTGGGCACGTACCACTGCTTCGGGTGCGACGAGTCCGGGGACGTCATCTCCTTCCTCATGGAAATGGACCACACGCCGTTCTCGGAGACCGTGGAACGGTTGGCCGCCCGGATTGGGTACGAGCTGCACTACGAGCAGGGTTCCGCACCCAACCGGGAGGAAGTAGGGCGTCGACAGCGGTTGCTCGACGCACACAAGGTGGCCGCGGAGTTCTTCCAACGCAACCTCTACACCCGGCAGGCCGCCGCGGCCCAGCGGTTCCTGGGGGAGCGCGGTTTCGATCACGACGCCGCTCGCACCTACGGGATCGGCTACGCACCGCAGGGGTGGTCCCACCTGTTGCAGCACCTGCGCAATCACGGGTTCACGGACCAGGAACTCAAGCTCACCGGCATGGTCTCGGAGGGCAACCGCGGGCTCTACGACCGGTTCCGGGGGCGGCTGATCTGGCCCATCCGCGCGGTCGCGGGGGAGGTCATCGGGTTCGGGGCACGCAAGCTCTACGACGACGATCCCGGCCCCAAGTACCTCAACACCCCCGAGACCCAGCTCTACAAGAAGTCCCAGGTGCTCTACGGCATTGACCTGGCCAAACGGCCGATCGCCAAGACCAAACAGGTCGTGGTCGTGGAGGGGTACACGGACGTCATGGCGTGCCACCTGGCCGGGATCACCACGGCGGTGGCCACGTGCGGCACCGCGTTCGGCGCTGACCACATCAAGATCGTGCGCCGGTTCCTCTCGGACGACTCCGCCGGGGGAGAGGTCGTGTTCACGTTCGACGGCGACGCCGCCGGACAGAAGGCCGCGCTGCGCGCCTTTCAGGAGGACCAGCGGTTCGTGGCCCAGACCTACGTGGCGGTCGAGCCCCACGGGATGGATCCGTGTGACCTGCGCCTGACCCGCGGGGACGTGGCCGTGCGTGATCTCGTGGAGTCCCGCACCCCGCTGTTCGAGTTCGCCTTGAAAGCCACGATCCGCGAGTACGACGTCAACAGCCTCGAGGGTCGGCTCCGCGCCATGCGGGCGTGCGCCCCGATCGTGGCCGGGATCCGTGACCCCGCCCTGCGCCCCGCGTACGCGCGGGAGCTGTCCGGGTGGCTGGGGATCGAGACGGACGAGGTGCTGCGCGCCGTCGACGCCGCCTCCCGCAGTGAGAACGGCCGGGGAGAACCGGGGCGGGGGCGCGGTCAGGGGTCGACCCCGGACCGTCCGGATGCTCGTGGCCACCGCGGTGACTCGGCCGGATCGAGGCATGGCTCGGGGCCTGTCTCCGGGCCTGGCTCGGCCCCCGGTGAGAACCACCGGCCCGAGGCACCCGAGCTGCCGGATCCGCGCGAACCCGTGTCCCGGATGGAACGGGAGGCGCTCGAAGTGGTGCTCCAGCTCCCGGACCTCGTGCCGGACGGCTACTGGGAGCATTTCGATTCCGCCGGCATGACGTACCGGGTGCACCAGGTCTTGCACGATGCCGTGGTGGCCGCCCGCGCGGACGAGGACTATCACGGTGAGGGCGGTCGCGCGTGGCTCGAACACGTGCGCGCCCACCTGCCCGAACCGCTGCACGGCTACCTCGCACAACTGTCCGTCACGCCGCTACCCGCGGCCACCGAGCAACAAATGCGCAACTACGCGGTGGGCGTGCTCACCTCGCTCGTGGAGATGCACATCAACCGGGCGAAGTCGGACAAGCTGGCCCACCTCAACCGGTTGAACGCGCAACGGGAACCCGAGCTGTACCAACAGCTCAACCGCGAACTGCTGGACCTCGAACTGCAGCGGCGCAGCCTCACCGGGGCGTGACCCCGACTCAGAGGGGTGTGGCGCTTGCGGGTGGTGGCGGGGATTCGATTTGAGGAAGCCGCGACGGGGCGGTAAAGTATCGTCTCGTTGCGCAGCAGTGCGTACATTCCCCCGTAGCTCAATTGGCAGAGCATTCGACTGTTAATCGAAGGGTTACTGGTTCGAGTCCAGTCGGGGGAGCCACCACGGAGGCCCTCTTCCAGTACGGAAGGGGGCCTCCGTCGTATCCAGGGCGGCACCCGCCTCCAGGAACCGCCGCGGCCTAGTAGACTCGGCGGCTGTTCCGTATGTGCGGCCCACGACTCAGGCGGGTGACCCGGTTCCGTGACTCTGGCTTCTCGCCGATTGTGCGCCGCAGCGGCGCTGTTGTACTCGGTGTGGGTCCTCTATCCGCTCGTGAACAGGGAACTGCACCCGTGGACGTCCTTCGTGTTCGAGTACGTCGTCGCGGACCCCCCCGGGGGCCACCGTACTGCGAACCGTGGACGCAGAGGTCGGGGTGGCGCTCGCCGGGGTGACGGCGTTCTCCTCTGCGCGGCTGCGGACCCTGTGGCGCGCTCTCCCGAACGGTACGCGAGGGACGGACGGGCCCGCGAAGTGATGTCCTCTCGCAATCGCGGTGTGGCTCATCGCCGCGGCCGGTGTGCCCGTCGCCCAGCGGTTGCGCTCACGGGAACTCGCAACGAAAAGGACAACGGTTCCGCGCCGTCGGGCATCGGGGATCATGTCAGCACCCGCGAAGTTATGGGCGGCCCCGTACGGATCCTCGATGCGGGCTCCGGGCCGGTCATCGTGTGCTGCTCCGGCGTGGCGTCGACCCTGTGGGACTGGCTTCCCGTGGTCGAACGGCTACGCCGGGACCACCGTGTGATCGTGTACGACCGCCCCGGATACGCCCAGGGAGACCGGGTGTCCAAACAACTCCCCGATCTCGATGAGGAGGCGCATCGGTTCGCCGCCGTGCTCACCGTGTGCGGCGTTCGGGAACCCGTCACGGCCGTGGGACATTCCTTCGGTGGCGCGGTGGTCGAAGTGGTGGCCCGGGTGCATCCGGGGCGGATCCGTCACCTCGTGTTGCTGGACGCGTCCGTGCCCTCGGCCGAGGGCGCGGACCCCGCCCACGACGAGGCCGCGACAACCCGCCGGTTCCGCCGGTTCACGCTGCCTCTGGCGCGGTCCCGCGTGGCGGGTGCCGTGTGGCGTGTGGTGGGCCCCGTCGTGGCCGGGCGACTCGTGCCCGGACGCGGACGCCTCATGCGTTCGTGGCCGCAGCTGCGCGTAGATCTGACATCCCCGAACTTCCTCATGGGGTCCCTGCGGGAACTCGCGGGCTACGTGGCGTGCATGAACCGGTTGCAGGAACTGGCCGCCCATACGCCCCTGGACCCGGAGCTGGACGTCCTGGTGGTGGCCGCGAACGGACGGCTGCCGCGGATCGGGACCACCCGGTGGGTGCGCCATGTGCTCGCCCGGGCCACCTACCTGTCCCGGGAAGCGCCCGTGCACACGATCGTGTTGCGACGCAGCGGTCACTTCGTCATGGTGGATCACCCCGAGCGGATCGCCGCGGTGATCGCATCCGTCAGATCAGGTGTTCTTCCCGCGCACGGTTGACCGCCGCCGTCCGGTTGTCCACCCCGAGCTTGTCGTAGATGTGTACAAGGTGCGTCTTCACGGTAGCTTCCGAGATGAACAATTCCTTGGCCAGGGCCCTGTTGGACGCGCCCGTGGCGAGCCCGCGCAGGATCTCGATCTCCCGCGCGCTCAGCGACGTGCCGGGGGAACGCACCCGCTGCATGAGCCGCGCCGTGACGGAGGGGGACAACACGGGGCGGCCCGCGGCGGCGTCGTGCACGGCGGCACCGATGGTCTCGGGCTGCGAGTCCTTGAGGAGGTAACCGGTCGCGCCGGCCTCGAGCGCGGCGACAATGTCCGCCTGGGTGTCGTAGGTCGTGAGGATCAGCACCGGGGGCCCGCCCGCCGCGACAATGCGCCGGGTCGCGTCCAGCCCGCCCATCCCGGAACCCATCTGCAGGTCCATGACCACCACGTCCACGGAGCCGCCCGCGCGGGACAGCATCTCGAGCGCCACGCGTCCGTCCGGCGCCTCGGCGCCGACCACGATGTCACCCACCGATTCGAGCACCGCGCGCAGCCCGGCGCGCACCACGGGATGATCGTCCACGAGCAATACGCGGGTGGTCATGACGAATCTCCATTCGGCAGGGGGCGGGTGGCTTCGGGCGCGGGCAGGGGCAACCGCAGGTTCACAGCCGTTCCGGCGCCGGGTTCGGACTCCACGGTCAGGACGGCCCCGAGCTCGTGCGCGCGGCGTCGCAGGTGGGCCAGTCCGAAGCTGTCGTTGCGTGCGTCGTCGGCGGCGGAACGCGGTCTGAAGCCCGCGCCGTCGTCCACGACGTCCAGCGTCACGGCGTCGTCCCAGCCCGCGAGGGTCACGACGGCGCGTGACGCCCGCGCGTGCGAGGTCACGTTCGCGAGGGTGGACTGCGCTGCCCTCACGAACAGGGTGCGCTGCGGGGCGGGCAGGTCGGGGACGGCACCTTCCACCGTGAACTCGCACGTGAGCGGCGCGCCCACGGCGCGGGCCGCCTCCCGGGTGCGGTGACACACCTCCGCGAGGACGGCGGGCAGGGAGTCACCCGGTGCCGGTGCGGCGAGGTCCCGTACGAACCGACGCGCCTCCGCGAGGTCGGCCGCGGCCGTGTCCTCGATCGTGGCCAGTTGCGCGCGGGTCGCGTCGAGCTCCGCGCGCTCCAGCGAGCGCTGTGCGGCCCGTGAGACTAGCACGATCGAGGTCAGGCCCTGGGCCAGGGTGTCGTGGATTTCGCGGGACAACCGGTCGCGCTCGGCCATGGTCCCCGCGTCCCGTTCCTGGCGCGCCAGCTCAGCTCGCGTGGATTCGAGATCGCGGATCGCGCGCACGTGGCGGCGGGTGTCCTCGTACAGTGCGCGGTACCCGAAGCTCACGAGCAGCGCGACAATCGCACCGATCGCGGGTCCGAGCGCCATTCCCGCCGCGAACGCTCCCGGGGCGGCATGTAGGTACTGGGAGAGCACCACGACGCCGGTGAGCACCACGATCGCGACCAGCGCCGCCGCGGTGGGCAGTACCACGGGGCACAGGAAGAACAGGGGGAACGCGACCCACGAGAAGTCCGGGCTCAGCAGGGCCAGCGCGGCCCACAGCGCCGCGATGAGACCGAGCCACCCGGGACCCCACCGCAGGGATTCCCGGCTCGCACGACCCCGCGCCACACGGTTCTCCACCAGGGTCCCCGCGAGGTAGACCGCCGCGAGCAGCACGCTCAGTCCCAGGACGACGGCGATCATCGCCCCGCCGCCAGGGGCCCGGCTCAGGTGCAGCACCGCGCGCACGGCGGCGAGCACCAACAGCGCCGCGAAGCTCACGTGCAACGTGACCCGCAGGGCGCTCAGCACTGCGGGGGTGGAGAGGTCCTCGCGCACTCGGGGGCTCCTTTCCAGGTCGTGCGGTGGACTGGTTGGTCGGAGCGGTGTGCCGGGGACGGCGTCGTCGTCCTGCCCGGGTCCCGGGCGCGGTCGCACGAGTGCGGTGCCCCGACCAAGACGCGGCGTCCCGATCGCCGCGCGGCGATCGGGCGGATGCCGCCATCGGCGAGCAGCGCGCACGGCACGGCCGGGTCTCCCGCCATGCTACGCATGTGACGCGAGTGGCGGATCAACCGATTGGTTGAGCGCGGCATCCCCCGAGGGGCTGGACGGTCTCCACCCGCGGGGCGATCCACCGGCGGCCGCGTCCCGCGAGGCTTGAGGGGAACAGTTTCTCGACCCATCGGAGATCACCATGTACCTGTCCCTACGGGACATCACGTTCGCCAAGGGGCGGTTCGCGTTGCTCGCGACCGTCGCGGCCCTGATCACGCTGTTGCTCGTACTGCTCACCGGGTTGACCAACGGGCTAGGCCACCAGAACACCTCGGCCCTGGAACGGTTGCAGGCGCAGCGGTTCGTGCTCAGCGCCCCGGCGGGGGACGCGTCCGACCCGTCCTTCACGACGTCCCGGATCACCGCGGACGAAACGCGCGCGTGGCGTGACACCGTGGGGGCGCACCACGTGGAGCGGCTCGGCCTCGTGCAGACCACCGCGCGGGCCGGGGACGGGGCGAACTCCTCCGCAGACGCTGCGTCGGCCACCTCCGTGGCCGGTGTCGCGCTCGAACCGGGCTCGCGGCTCGCGCCCGGGCTGAGCGCCGTCAACGGGGTCACCCACCCACAGGACGGCACCGCCGTGCTCAGTGAGACGCTGGCTCGCGAGATGAACGTGGGCGTGGGGGACGCGGTGACCCTGGCCGGCACGTCCCTGAAGGTCACCGGGGTCGTGGCGGACGAGTACTACAGCCACGTGCCGGTCGTGTGGCTCAGCATGGAGGACTTTCCCGCCGTGGCCCACACCGACGACCCCGAGCAGGCCACCGCCCTGGCCCTCACCACGGACACCGTGCCCGAGGGGGTCACGGAGCGCACCGCAACCGTAGCCATGGACACCGGGGACGCCTTCGCGGCGCTGCCCGCCTACGAGTCGGAGCAGGGCTCGCTGCGCATGATGCAGGGCTTCCTCTACGGCATCAGCGCCCTGGTGGTGATCTCCTTCCTGACCGTGTGGACCATCCAGCGCACCCGGGACATTGCGGTGCTGCGCGCTCTCGGCGCGAGCCGTGGTTACGTGGTGCGGGATTCGCTGCTCCAGGCCGTCGTGGTGCTTACGATCGGCGTGCTCGTGGGCGGCGGCCTGGGAATCGCCGGCGGTGCGCTCGCCGGGTCCGCGGTCCCGTTCGTGCTGAGCGCTGCGACCATGGCGCTGCCCGTGGCCGGTGTCCTGGCGCTGGGACTGATCGGGTCCGTGCTCGCCGTACGCCGCGTGTCCACCGTGGATCCGATGATCGCCCTGGGAGGTAACTGAGCATGCATTCCGATCGTCACCCCCGTCACCGCGCAGGAGACCCCATGGACAACCACACCGCAGCGGCACGCCTGGACGGGCCGCATGAGTACTCGACCGACGATCCCGCCCTACGGGTGACCGACCTCTGCCTGGAGTACCCGGACGGCACGGACGAGCAGGGCGAACCCCGCACGGTGCGAGCTCTGGACCGTGTGTCCCTCGAGCTGGCCGCGGGCACCATGACGGCGCTCGTGGGCCCGTCCGGGTCCGGCAAGTCCTCGCTGCTCGCCGTGGCCGCCGGGTTGGTCCGCCCGAGTTCCGGCTCGGTGTCCGTGGCGGGCCGTCGGCTCGAGGAGCTCCCCGAACGCGAACTCGCCGGGGCCTGCCGGGAGCACACGGGCATTGTGTTCCAGCAGCCCAATCTCCTGGCCTCGCTGACCGCCCGCGAACAACTCGTACTCGCCGCGCACGTGGCCGGGGCCAGGGGCAAGGAGCTTGCGCGGGCCCGCGCTCGGGCGGACGAACTGCTCGCACAGGTGGGGCTCGAGAACTGCGCGGACCGCCGCCCCCATCAGCTCTCGGGTGGGCAGCGCCAGCGCGTCAACATCGCCCGGGCGCTCATGAACAGGCCGCACCTGCTGCTCGTGGACGAGCCCACCGCGGCGCTGGACCACGCGCGGTCCCGCAGCGTCATGGAACTGCTCGCGGATCTGACCCACACCTTCGGCCTGGCGTCCCTCGTGGTCACGCACGACACCGAGTTCGTCCCCCTCGCGGACGCATGCGTGAGCATGCAGGACGGTCACCTGGACACGGAACAGGCCACGACGGCGAGCGGTCGCGCCGCTGCCACCGTGGCCTGACGGGTCCTCTCCCGGCGGGAGTCGGGCCGGCCCGTGGTGCCCGCGGCCGCGTCCACGCCCGCGTGGGGTTCGCCCGGGGGTGTCGTGGCGTCTGCATCGGGCCCCGCCGCGCGCGGGCCCTGCGGATCGAGCGGGGTGCGGGGTTCCCGGAGCAGGAACGGAGCGAGACCACCAAGCAGGAGCAGTGCACCCGGTACCACGAACGCGGTCGTGTACCCCCCCCCGCGTCCACGACGGCGCCGATCACGGACATGATCAGCATGAACACCTTCTCGTTGTTCTCGAACCACTTCTTGACTACGCCGGGCCCGGTGGAGGTGGCGATCCACAACGAGAGCCCGTAACCGAGCATCACGACCATGTACTGCCACCCGGTAGGGGTGATCCAGAACTGTTGCGAGTACACCGTGGCGAGCCAGGTCAGCAGCCCCACGCCCACCAGGTTGTTGAGCAGCAGGCACAGCCCCAGCACCAGGGAGTTGCGATTCTTCCAGGCGTCGAGGATCGAGACGTCCTTCTTCGCACTCGAGTTGGCACCCTCCTCGGTGCTTGCAGCGGCAGAGGACGACGCCGCGCCGTCGCCCGGCAGCTCCGGCGCCGCCGGCACGAGCGTGACGAAGATGCCTTTCTGGGTGCTCGTGAGATTCATGGTCGGGTGTCCGTCGTACGCGGGAGTGGAACGTGGATCATTCAGGGCCATCTGCACCTCCGTGCGCACGCCGGCCTCGAGGGCCTCTTCCCTGATGCCGAACTTGGGGTGGTGGTTCATGTAGGGCAGCCGGTCCTCGGCCGTGCCACCCCCCAGGAACACGAAGCACGCGGGGACCTCCCGCGCGAAGTACGCGAAGTCGTCGGAGGCGGACGTGCCCGGGCCCCAGGAGACTTTGTCCTCGCCCAGGGCCTACACCGCGGCGTCGTAGCCGATCTGCGCGACGTCGTCGTCGTTGACGATCACGGGGTAGCCGTCCGCCCATTCGAACGTGGCCGTGGCACCGTAGGCGGCGCACGTGTCCTCCACGATGTCGGTCGCGCGGTACCCGAGGACCTCCCAGTCCTCGCCCGCGACCGTACGAACGGACACGCCGATCCGGGCGGTGTCCGGGATGACGTCGGGGGCCCCGCCCGCCCGGATCATGCCCACGTTGACCACGTTCATGTGGTCGAGGGCCACGCTGCGGGAGACGATCGTGTTCAGCGCGACCGTGATCTGCGCGGCGACCAGCACCGGGTCCGCACAGTTCTGCGGCATGGAAGCGTGGGAACCCTGGCCCTGGATCAGTACCGTCACCGAGGTCTCGGTGGGGCGCTCGGGGGAGAGGCCAAAGCTCGGGAGTGTCTCCACCACGAAGTCGGATGTCGCGTGCTCCTTGTAGGACAGCTCCGGGTGGGCGTGGATGCGGCGGCGCCAGTCGATGACGTCGGACGCGGGAGCCTCGATCTGCGGGGGCCGTGAACCCTCTCGAAGAAATCACCCAACAATAAGATCTTTTGTGAATCATGCGTGATTCTGAATAGAATACAATGTTGACTTATGTGGAGGAATCTGCTTTCAATGAACGCCTTCAGTTTTCCACAGCCCCCGGTGGTTGACAAGGTCCGAGCCTCGTCACGCCCGAGGTGTCGCGCCCGTCCCTGCCCGCTGGGCGCGCGGCCGAATGGTATTTTGAAATCAGATCAACCGTTCAGCACCACCACGTACTCATCGGAGGCGGCATGAGCCATGCAGTGGACCCCAACAGCGGTCACTCGTCCGGCAGCACCGGGCATTCATCCGGCCACACAGGACACACGTCCGGGGCAAGAACTCGCACCACCACGAAGCCGGGTGCCGCGTCCATCACGGACGTCGTCAAGGTCTTCACCCGATTGCTCCCCAAGCAGCTCAAAGATGAGGCCCAGCTCGCGTTCCTGGAGCTCAAGGAGAAGGGCATCAAGGTGGGCGTGGGCGCCGCGCTCGCGGTGGTCGGTCTCGTGTTCCTGGGCCTCGCCGTCATCGCCTTGATCGGTGCCGCCATCGCGGGCCTGTCCCACGTGATGCCGGCGTGGTTGGCCGCGCTGCTGCTCGCCCTGCTGTTCCTCATCCTCCTGGCCGTGCTCGCGCTGATCGGGATCGCCAAGATCAAGAGTGCGTTGCCGCTCATGCCCAAGAAGGCCATCTTCGGGCTGCGCTACGACCTCGGTGTGGTCAAGGAGGGCTCCGCGTACAATGAGGGCCGTGTCCAGCGTGAGATGAACGAGACCGAGCAGAAGAAGCAGCGGGAGAAGGAAGAGGCGGCCAACGACCCCAACCAGGTCAAGCCCGTCAAGCCCACCGAGGAGCAGTTGCGCCACCGCCTCAAGCTGCGCCGCGAACACCTCAAGAGCCTGCGCGACGACGCCCAGAACCGCGCCGATTCCGTCCAGGCCGCCACGCAGGGCTTCGTGGACCGCACCCAGCGCACGTTCACCCAGACCCAGGAGTCGGTCAAGCAGACCTTTGCGTCCAAGGGGGGCTCCCAGGGGGTTCGTCCCGCCGGTTCCACGTCCGCCCAGGACGTCCTGAGCGAGCGCTGGCAGCCCCTCGCGGTCGCCGTGGCCGCCGGGTCCGCGTTCCTGGTGTTCCTGCGCAAGCTGCTCAAGAAGTAATCGGGTGCGCGGCTCGCGTGAGTCGCCAGCCGTGCCGGAGGCCGGGTCGTCATCGTCGCGACCCGGCCTCCACCGTGTCCCGGGGCGTACTCGGGTACGCGACTCCTCGGGCTCCGGTGCGTCTCATCCGGCGGTATGGGATCCCTCGTGCCCCGGTGCGAACATGCGGTGAACTCCCAGGCCCGCCGCGCCCCCGAGCTCTACGATGAGACCGTGACGGAGGACGTGATGAATCGGTGATGCAGTGGATCGCGGTGGCTCTAGCACTGAGCTCGGCGGTGTGCCTCGCGCTCGGTACGCAGACGCAATCCGTGGCGGTCACCGGGCACACCGAGGGACCGTTGACGCCGCGGGGGCTGTGGCCCCTCGTGCGCAATCTACGCTGGCTCAGCGGACTCGCGCTGCTGGGCCTCGGAACGGTGCTGAACGTCGCGGCGCTCTCGCTTGCGACCGTGACCGTGGTGCAGCCCATCGGGGTGATCGCACTCGTCATCACCACGCTGTTGCACGCCCGGCACCGCCACCTGATCATCAACCGTGGCACGTGGCTCGCCGTAGCCCTGTGCAGCGTGGGTGGAGCCACGTTCGTGGTGTGCGCCGTGATCGGGACGGATCCCACCCACGTACCCGGAACGCGTGCCGAGAACACGGTGGTCGCCCTGCTTGTGGGCCTCGTGGTGCTCATCGGTGTGTGCGAGCTATTCGTGCGCCGGCACCGGATCAGCATGTTCTACGTCTTGGGAGCGGGGCTCCTCTACGGCTTCGTGGCCGTGCTCGTCCGGTTGACCGCCACCACCATCACGTCCAGCGGGTTCGCGGACATCCGGTGGACCAGCGTGCTCATGATCGTGGTCGCCGCCGCGCTGGGCGGGTGGATGGTGCAGTGCGCGTACTCGTGCGGACCACCGGATCTCGTGATCGCCGGGCTCACCGTGGTGGACCCCATGGTGGGTGTGGCCCTGGGTCTCGTGGTCCTGGGAGAGGCCGGTGACTCCTTCACCGGGGCACTCGGCACGGCCATGGGGCTCGCGGGTCTCGTTGCTATAGTCGGCGTGGTCGTGCTCTCGCGACACCACCCCGAGGTCCTGCAACGCCGGGCGGCCGCACGCGCCCAGCAGGACGCGGTGACCAGCGGGGCGGTTGCGGACACGGCGACACCCCGACGAACCGAACGCGCCACCGATCGCTGATCCCCCTACGGAACACAAGGCCTTGAGAATACTGATCACCGCTGAGACCTATCCGCCCGACATCAACGGTTCCGCGCAGTTCGCCCGCCGCCTCGCGCGCGGCATGCTGGAACGGGGTCACGAGGTCCACGTCGCAGCACCCATGCCCACGAGCGGCCCGTCCCGGATCATGGACGACGCCGGGGTGACCGAGCACCGGTTCCGTTCCCACCACGCGTTCACCCACCCCTACTTCCGGTTGTGCTTCCCGTGGGAGATCGTGCGAGAGGTCGCGCGGTTGTTCGACGACGTCCGCCCGGACGTGGTCCACGTCCAGTGCCACTACATCCTGGGCCGGCTCGTGGTCCGTGAGGCCGTGCGCCGTGGTGTCCGGGTCGTGGGGACCAATCACTTCGTCCCCGAGAACATCGAGCCATTCCTGCCGTTCCCGCAGTGGTTCGTGCGCGGCTACCGCAAGGTCTCGTGGTGGGACATCGCCCGCGTGTACGGCCGCTGCGACGTCATCACCGCGCCCACGCCGCTCGCGGTGCGCACCATGGTCGACAACGGTGTCCCCGATCGGGCGATCGCGGTGTCCAACGGGATCCAGGCCGGTGACTACGAAGCCGCCGCGGGGGAGCAGATCGAGCACCCGGACCACCCGATCGTACTGTTCTGCGGACGCCTGGCCGTGGAGAAGAATGTGGACGAACTCATTGAGGCCGTGGCCCTGATCCCGCGGGAGAAGAACGTTCACGCCGAGATCGTGGGGGAGGGGGAACAGCTGGACCGGCTCGTGAAACTCGCACACGAACACGGTGTCGCGGACCGGGTCCACTTCCTGGGGTTCCTCACGGACGAGCAGCTACGCACGGCCTACCTCCGCGCGGACGTGTTCTGCCAGCCCGGGACAGCGGAACTGCAGTCCCTCGTGACGCTGGAGGCCATGAGCGCCTCGACCCCCGTGGTGCTCGCCAACGCCCGCGCGCTGCCCCACCTCGCGGACGAGGGGCGCAACGGGTACCTCTTCTCCCCGGGCAATTCCGGGGACCTCGCGACCAAGCTGCAACTGGTCCTCGATGCCCCGCCCGAACAGCGGCGGGCCATGGGCGAGCGCAGCCGGGACATGGTGTCCCGCCACTCCTTCGCCAAGACACTGGATACGTTCGAGCGGCTCTACACCGGCGCGCAGTCGTGACGGGCCCTGCGGCGCCGCGCATGCGGTAGCGTAGGGCGGCGACCTCGACATCCGTTCGCGGTCGCACAGGGGGCGGTAGCTCAGCTGGTCAGAGCAGAGGACTCATAATCCTTTGGTCGTGGGTTCAAGCCCCACCCGCCCTACAAGACATGCCACGCCGGCTCACTGTGGTCTCACTCACCGGGGACCGGCAACAACACCGACGGCCGCAGGTCCGCCACGAATTGCAACGGGTTCACGTACTCCCCGTTCTCCCGCACACCCCAGTGCACCGCATCCCCGCCCGGGCCGTGGCCGGGAGTGGCCACGTTGGCGATCACCTGCCCCCGGGTCACCCGGTCACCCACTCGCACGGACGAGGACACCGGCTCGAATGAGGACTTGTGCCCCTCGCCATGGTCCACCGTGAGGACCTCCCGGTCCACGACGACACCCACGAAACTCACGACCCCGTCCTGCGGTGCACGTATGGGTGTGCCCGGGGGAGCGTGTAGATCCACACCCCGGTGGCCGGGCAGCCACTTCTGTGCGGGAGCCTCGAAATGCCGGCTCACCGACGGGCGCGGGGACACGGGCCAGGCCCAGTCGGGAGAGGCCCACGCCGCGGGGTGGGCCAGCAGCGAGCCAAGCGCGAGGACCGCGGCCATCACAGCGCAGTACACGGCGTGGTGCGGGGACCGTCCGGGTGGGCGTGCGGGAATCGGCGGGTGCGCGGGAATGGGTGGGACCGTTGGAACGGGTGGGCGAGGAGGAATGGGCGGGGCGGCGTCGTCGTGACCGGAGGAACACATGACGACAGCGTGCGGCAGCCCGGTCCGAAGGGGCGGGGAGGCGCTCCGATGTGGAGCGAGGACGCCGCGCGATGCTGTATCCTACAGGGTGCAGTCACTCTGCCATTGGTCCACCGTGCCCGCTCGCGGGTGCGCGCCGATGCGGGATGGCTGACTTCGCGCGCGAGGGAACCCACGGCGGACATGGTCCGCCCGGGTGCGTGGTCCTCGGTCCGAGGCCCCGGTTACCGGGTGGTCGCGGTATGGAACCACGGGAGCCTGCTCCACGAGTAGGACTCACGAATCGCGCCAGGGACCGGCACGGCCGGTCGACAACCGTAAACACCGAGACGGCCCGCGGGCCGTCCATTATTCATGAGGAGACGACATGCCTGTCGTTACCATGCGCCAGATGCTCGACAACGGCGTCCACTTCGGCCACCAGACCCGTCGGTGGAACCCGAAGATGAAGCGCTTCATCTTCACCGAGCGCAACGGCATCTACATCATCGACCTGCAGCAGTCGCTGGGCTTCATCGACAAGGCCTACGAGGCCGTCAAGTCGACCGTGGCCCACGGCGGCACCATCCTCTTCGTCGGCACCAAGAAGCAGGCGCAGGAAGCGATCGCCGAGCAGGCGACCCGCGTGGGCATGCCCTACGTGAACCACCGTTGGCTCGGTGGCATGCTCACCAACTTCCAGACGGTCTCCAAGCGGATCGACCGCATGAAGGAACTGGAAGAGGTCGACTTCGACGACGTCGCCGGCTCGCAGTACACCAAGAAGGAATTGCTGCTGCTGCGTCGCGAGAAGGAGAAGCTGGAGCGCACGCTCGGCGGCATCCGCAACCTCACCAAGACCCCGTCCCTGGTCTGGATCGTGGACACCAAGAAGGAACACCTCGCGGTGGACGAGGCGCAGAAGCTCGGCGTGCCGATCGTCGCGATCCTCGACACCAACTGCGATCCGGACGAGGTCGCGTTCCCGATCCCGGGTAACGACGACTCCATCCGCTCCGTCTCACTGCTCACCCGCGTGATCGCCGACGCCGTGGCCGAGGGCCTCATGGAGCGCAACAACGGCAAGTCCAACGCCGCCGAGGAGCCCATGGCCGAGTGGGAGCGCGAGCTGCTGGAACAGCACAAGGAGCAGACCGCCGAGCAGGCGGCCCCGGCCGAGCAGGCCGCGCCCGCCGCCGAGCAGCCCGCCGAGACCGAGCAGAAGGACGCTCCCGCCGCCGAGTAAGGCCGGTGAGCGAGTTCACCTTCCATTCTTCCCGGTGACCCATCGTGGTGACCGGAACCGTGCCGGGCGTCCTGAGGCGTCCGGCACGGACGAACCGACAACAGAGGAGTTCACATGGCGAACTACACCGCTGCCGACATCAAGGCCCTGCGCGAGCGCACGGGTGCCGGGATGCTGGACGTCAAGAAGGCCCTGGACGAGGCCGACGGTGACGCCCAGAAGGCCCAGGAGATCATCCGCGTCAAGGGCCTCAAGGGTGTGACCAAGCGCGAGGGTCGCTCGACCGCCGAGGGCATCATTGTGGCCCGCACCGAGAACAACGTGGGTTACATGGTCGAGGTCAACTCCGAGACCGACTTCGTGGCCAAGTCCGCCCCGTTCGTGGAGTTCGGCAACAAGGTGCTCGACGCCGCCGTGGCCTCCGACGCCGCGGACCTCGAGTCCCTGCTGGCCGCCCAGGTGGACGGCAAGACCATCTCCGATCTCGTGACCGAGACCGGTGCGCTGTTGGGCGAGAAGGTCGTCGTGCGTCGTGTGGCCCGTGTCGCCGGTGACCACGTGGCCGTGTACCTGCACAAGACCTCCAAGGACCTGCCCGCCCAGGTGGGTGTCCTGCTGGCCGTGTCCGGTGCTGACGCCGAGACCGCCGCGCACGACGTTGCCGTGCACATCGCCGCGATGTCCCCGTCCTTCCTCTCCGAGGAGGACGTCCCTGCGGAGACCGTGGAGAACGAGAAGCGCGTCGCGGAGGAAACCGCTCGCAACGAGGGCAAGCCCGAGAAGATCATCCCGAACATCGTCCAGGGTCGCCTGAAGGGCTACTACAAGGACGTCGTGCTCGTGGACCAGGACTTCGCCAAGGACGCCAAGAAGTCCGTGGGCCAGGTGCTGTCCGAGGCCGGCGCCACCGCCACCGCGTTCGCGCGGTTCCGCGTGGGGGCCTGAGCACCCGTTCGCGGGGTCCCGCGTGCGCCGAGCACGTGAGGCCCACAGCGACGTCTCGACGGGAGACCGTCGCGCGTCCCGCACTGAAGCGGCGGGGCACCACTGGGGGACCGGGGGTGCCCCGCCGCTTCTGTATGCTGGAGGGCGGTCTGCCACGGGCGGGCCGCCTCATGACCACGAATCGGCCCCCGGGAGGATCCATGCCCAGCATCATCGAATCGGAACCCCAGGACGAGGCCCTCGGCGGGGACCGGCAGCTGCGGCGCACCGAACCGGCGCGTCGCAGGGTCCTGCTCAAGCTCTCGGGCGAGGTCTTCGGTGGCGGCAGCGTGGGCGTGGACACCTCGGTGGTGCGTGAGATCGCCGAGCAGATCGCCGCGACCGTGGGCCGCGTGGAGACCTCCGTGGTGGTCGGCGGCGGCAACTTCTTCCGCGGCGCGGAGCTCTCCCAGGCCGGGATGGACCGTTCGCGCGCCGATTACATGGGCATGCTGGGCACCGTGATGAACTGCCTGGCGCTGCAGGACTTCCTGGAGCAGTGCGGCGTGGACACGCGCGTGCAGTCCGCCATCAAGATGGAGCAGGTAGCGGAGACCTACATCCCCCGCCGCGCGATCCGCCACATGGAGAAGGACCGCGTGGTGATCTTCGGTGCGGGTGCGGGCCTGCCCTACTTTTCCACGGACACCGTGGCCGCGCAGCGCGCCCTGGAGGTGCACGCGAGCGAGGTCCTCATGGCCAAGAACGGTGTGGACGGGGTCTACACCGCGGACCCGCGTAAGGACCCGGACGCGCAGCGTCTCGCGAGCCTCACATACGACCAGGCAATCGCGCGCGACATCCGCGTGATGGACCAGACCGCGTTCGCGCTGTGCCGCGACAACAACGTGACCATGCGCGTGTTCGGCATGGAGGGAGCGGGCAACGTGACCCGCGCGGTGCTGGGCGAGGAGATCGGGACCCTGGTCACCCCGTAAGGTCTCGCGGGCCGTCGCATCGCGCGACCAGCCGCCCCCTGCCCGTTAGAGTGGGGAGAACGAACCGTCGCCACCGGCGTCAGTACCGCCGGCCGGCCAGCTCATAAGGAGAAACACCCGTGATTTCAGATGTCCTCTCGGATGCCACGACCAAGATGGGTAAGGCGGTGGACGCCGCCAAGACGGACTTCTCCACGGTTCGTACCGGCCGGGCCAACCCGGCGCTGTTCTCGAGCCTGCTCGTGGAATACTACGGCACGCCCACCCCGCTGCAGCAGCTCGCGTCGTTCCAGACCCCCGAGGCCCGCACCCTGCTGATCACCCCCTACGACCGCAGCGCTCTCAACGACATCGAGAAGGCCCTGCGGGACTCGGACATCGGCGCGAACCCCGCCAACGACGGCAACGTGATTCGCGTGGTCATGCCCGAGCTCACCGAGGAGCGCCGCAAGGAGTACGTGAAGATCGTCTCGAACAAGGCGGAAGAGGGCCGGGTGTCCGTGCGCAACGTGCGCCGCCACGCTAAGGAGGCCATCGAGAAGCTCGTCAAGGACGGCGAGGTCGGCGAGGACGACGGCAAGCGCGGCGAGAAGGACCTGGACGCTGCGACCAAGAAGCACATCGACCAGATCGACGATCTGCTGAAGAACAAGGAAGCCGAACTGCTCGGCGCCTGATGGCATCGGCTGATTCCCCCGGCTCCCCGCACCGCGACACCCGCCCGCCGTCTCCCGCCCCGGCGGGGGAGCAGGGGCGGGCGCACGACCCCCTGGTCACCACGGGCTCGCTGCGGCAGGTCCTCACCCGCCCCTTACAGCGCAGCACCGAGCACAAGGCCCCCTCGCGGGCGGGCCGTAACCTCCCGGCCGCCGTGGCCGTGGCCGTCGTGCTCATCGGCGCGCTCGTCACGGGACTGTTCTTCGTCCCGCTCGTACTGGCCCTGCTGGCCGGGACCGCGGCGGGTATCGGGGTGTGGGAGATCGCGCGGTCACTGACCTACAAGGGCGTGCAGATCCCGCAGGTCCCCGCGGTGATCGCGGCGGTGCTCATGCCGCTCGCGGCGTTCTTCGGCGGGGCGGAGGCGCTGTCCATGGCGCTCGTGCTCGCCGTGACGCTCGTGGTGGTGTGGCGGGCCTTCGGGCCCAAGCAGGGGATGATGCTGTCCATCATGGGCTCGGTGTTCGCGCTCGTGTGGGCCTCGTTCCTGCTGAGTACGGCGGTGCTGCTCTACCATTCCCCGGACGGACCCCACAAGGTCCTCACGATCATCCTGCTGGCCGTCAGCTCCGATACCTTTGGCTACGCGGTGGGGGTCGTATGGGGCAAACACCCCATGGCCCCCAAGATCTCTCCCAAGAAGTCGTGGGAGGGTTTCGCCGGATCCGTGGGCGGTGCCGTGGTCGTGGGCGTGCTATGCGCGCTCTTCCTCGTGAAGATGCCGTGGTGGCAGGGCGCGGTCCTGGCGGTCGCGATCGTCGTCGTGGCCACCGTGGGCGACTTCTCCGAGTCCATGATCAAGCGGGAGATCGGGATCAAGGACATGGGGACGCTGCTGCCTGGTCACGGCGGAGTGATGGATCGCATCGACTCCATCGTATTCGCCGTGATCACCGGCTACGTGATCTTCGAACTGTTCACCGTCCTGGGGTGACGCGGTCGCGGGCCGACCGCCCGCGCGCCCGGGACGCACGGACGCCGCCCCTCGCGGGTCGCGTCCCGGCCGTGGAAGGGCGGGTATGAGTACTCAGCAACGTTTCGATCGCCTCGGCGAGCGGGCCTGGGGTTACGACCCCGCCCAGGTGGACGACTTCCTGGACCGCCTCGCCGCGGTCATGCATACGACGACGCCGCCCGCCCCCGGTGGCCACGCGGACCCGGTCGCGGGCCCCGGGACGGTCGCTGAGCCGGTCGTTGACCCGGCCGATGTCACGGACCCCGTCACCGCCGAGGACTCTGCTGCATCCGCGGACACCGCCGGGGCGACCGACGCGGACCGTGAACCCGAGAGCGTGGAGGCGGCGCAGCGGCGTCGTCGGCTGGGCAGCCGGCAGGTGCGCGAGCGCGTGTTCGACCGCGTCGAGGGCGGTTACGACCCCGGAGCGGTGGACGCCCACCTGGACGCCGTGGAGGACGAGCTGTTCGCGCGCGAGAAGGCCGCGTTCGTGGCCGAGCACGGCGCCCGGCACTGGGAGGAGCACCTGGAGCTGTTGGCCGGGCTGTTGCTGGGGCGGCTCAACCGCCCGCACGGTGAACGCTTCCGCCGGCCGAGTTCGCACCGCACGCTGGGCTACGCGGCGGCGGACGTGGACGTGCTGTGCGACCGGCTCATGGACGCGTTGCGCGGTGAACCCGAGGTGGACCCGCGGCTCGTGAGGACGGCGGTCTTTCGATCCGCCCAGGGTCAGCGCAGCTACGAGGAACAACAGGTGGACGCGTTCCTGGACCGGGCCGTGGAGTTCGTTCTGGCCATGCGGCCGTAGCGGCGCGCCATGACGCTGAATGTATACACAGATCGATCAAAATTGTAAAGTGGGCTAACCAAACCGCGGATTTCAGGGGTTTTTCGACGTTGTGACGGATATGTCTTGTGTCATTGGATACACAGTGCGTACTGTGGTGAGCATCACACAAGGAGGCACACATGGCGTCCACGCCCCCTGTCGACCCCAACGGTTCCACGGCAACCCAGGGCATCGACTTCCCCGCGGTCCAACGTTCGCACGAGTTCCAACGGCTGCGCTCGACCCACCGATCCTTCGTCTTCCCCCTGGCCATCGCGTTCCTGGTCTGGTACCTGCTCTACGTGGTCCTCGCCATCTATGCGCCGGGCTTCATGTCCACGCGGGTCGTGGGCAACGTCAACCTGGGTCTGATCCTGGGTCTGCTGCAGTTCGTCACCACATTCGGGATCACCGCCGCGTACGTGAGTTTCGCCAACCGCAAGCTCGATCCGCAGGCCACCGCGTTGCGTGAGGACCTCGAATCCACTTCCGGCCACCGGGCCGACGACCACCAGGAGGCCCGGCCATGATCGCCGTCCCCGCCCTCTCGACACCCGCGGTGCACCTGGCGGAGACCGCCACGTCCACCGTGGGCAACCCCGCGATCAATATCTCGATCTTCCTGGCGTTCGTGCTCGTGACGCTCGTGGTCGTGATCCGGGCGTCCAAGTCCACCGCCACGGCCGCGGACTACTACGCGGGTGGGCGCTCGTTCTCCGGGACCCAGAACGGTCTGGCCATCGCGGGTGACTACCTCTCCGCGGCGTCGTTCCTGGGCATCGTGGGCGCGATCGCCCTGCAGGGCTACGACGGGTTCCTGTACTCGATCGGCTTCTTCGTCGCGTGGCTCGTGGCCCTGCTACTGATCGCCGAGCCGCTGCGCAACACCGGCAAGTTCACCATGGCGGACGTGCTCTCGTTCCGATTGCGGCAGAGGCCCGTGCGGGTCGCGGCGTCCATCTCCACCCTGGCCGTGACGTTCTTCTACCTCCTGGCGCAAATGGCCGGGGCGGGGGCCCTGGTGTCCCTGCTGCTGGGGATCGGCTCCCGGGCCGGGCAGTCCCTGGTGATCGTGATCGTGGGCGTCATCATGATCGTCTACGTGCTCGTGGGCGGCATGAAGGGCACCACATGGGTGCAAATCATCAAGGCGTGCCTGCTCGTATCCGGCGTCGCCGTGATGACCGTGTGGATCCTGGTCTTGTTCGGGTTCAATTTCTCGACCATGCTCGGCGCGGCCGTGGAGACGAACAACAACCCCGCGATGCTTGATCCCGGACTGAAGTACGGCGTGAGCGAGATCTCCAAGCTGGACTTCATCTCGCTGGGTCTGGCCCTCGTCCTGGGCGCCGCCGGCCTGCCGCACGTGCTCATGCGCTTCTATACGGTGCCCACCGCCAAGGAGGCCCGCAAGTCCGTGGTTTGGGCGATCACTCTGATCGGCTTGTTCTACCTCTTCACCCTGGTGCTCGGGTTCGGTGCGGCCGCGCTGATCGGTGCGGACCGGATCAAGGGCGCGCCTGGTGGTGTGAACTCGGCGGCTCCGTTGCTCGCGTACGAACTCGGCGGGTCCATCCTCATGGGTCTGATTGCGGCGGTCGCGTTCGCCACGATCCTCGCCGTGGTCGCCGGTCTGGCCATTACGGCCTCCGCGTCCTTCGCACACGACATCTACACGTCCGTGATCAAGAAGGGCACCTCGGACCCGCGTCAGGAACTGCGGGTGGCCAAGACCACCGTGGTGGTCATCGGCCTGATCTCGGTCGCCGGCGGCATTGGCGCGCAGGGTCAAAACGTGGCGTTCCTCGTGGCCCTCGCCTTCGCGGTGGCGGCCTCCGCCAATCTGCCCACCATCCTCTACTCACTCTACTGGAAGCGCTTCACCACGCGCGGCGCGGTATTGTCCATGTACGGCGGGCTGATCATCTCCGTGGTGCTCATTATCTTCTCCCCGGTGATGTCCGGATCGGAGACCTCCATGATCCCCGGCGCGGACTTCGCGTTCTACCCGCTGTCCAACCCCGGCATCATCTCGATCCCGGCGTCCTTCCTGCTCGGTTTCCTGGGCTCGCTCAGCGAGCGCCGGCCGGAGGACCCGCGCAAGCAGTCCGAGATGGAAGTGCGTTCCCTCACGGGAGTGGGAGCGGAGAAGGCCGTCTCGCACTGACCTGGTTCACCGCCCCTTGACACGGCCGCCGTGTCCGGTTTCATCCGGACGCGGCGGCCCGTGTAGCGTTGGTGTCTGGTACTACACTGTGAACCAGTTCGCTGACCACATGCGGTTGCGGAACACCGCAAACGCGCACAACGAGAACCAGAGGTGGAGAAATGGGCATCATTAGCTGGATCATCCTCGGTCTGATCGCCGGCGCGCTCGCCAAGCTGATCCTTCCGGGCAAGCAGGGTGGCGGGATCATCGTCACCATCATCCTCGGCATCGTGGGGGCCTTCCTGGGCGGCTGGCTGGGTAGCTTCATCCCCGGCCTGAGCGACGGGATCAACAGCTTCAGCATCGGCACGATCATCACGTCCGTGATCGGCGCGATCATCGTGCTGCTCATCTACGGCGCCGTCGTCGGCCGCCGTCGCTGAATCATCTGCGGGTCCTGAACGGGCCTTCCACACAAGGGCGTCACCTCCGGGTGGCGCCCTTGTCGTATCTCCCGTGTCGTGCGTCCGGAGTCGTGTGCTCGGTGTCGTGCGTGCGGGGTGCGGCGCTCACGCGATACTGGGGTCATGACTTCCTCCACCGGCATGACCCCCGATCTCGACTCCGCCACCCGGCAGGCCCCCCGGCGCCTCGTGATCCTGGGGTCCACGGGATCCATCGGGACGCAGGCGCTCGACGTCGTGTCCGAGGCCGCGGGGCTGCGCCGGCCCGTCTGGGATGCCACCCACGAGCCCTTCGAGGTCGTGGCGCTCGCCGCGGGCGCGGGTCACCTCGAGCTGCTCGCTCAGCAGGCCGTGACGTTCGGTGTCCGTGCGGTGGGCACGAGCGGTACGGCGGACGACGCCGCCCGGTTGCGTGAGCTGATCGCGGACCGGTCACGCGCGGCGTCATCGGCGGCACCCGAGGTCCTGTATGGGCCGGACGCTGCAACCCGGATCGCGCAGTGGGAGGATTCGGACCTCGTGCTGAACGGGATCACCGGGAGCATCGGGCTCGCACCCACCCTGGCGGCGCTGGGAGCGGGTCGGCGGGTGGCGCTCGCGAACAAGGAGTCCCTGATCGCGGGCGGTCCGCTCGTGTTGCGCGCCGCGGTGGACACGGGCCTCCAGGACGCGCTGATCCCCGTGGACTCCGAACACTCGGCGATCGCCCAGGCCCTGCGCTCCGGGACGGCCTCCGAGGTGCGCCGGCTCGTGCTCACGGCGTCCGGCGGACCGTTCCGCGGCATGACGCGCGAGCAGCTCACGCGGGTGACACCCGAACAGGCCCTGCAGCACCCCACGTGGGACATGGGGGTCATGGTCACCACGAACTCCGCGACCATGGTCAACAAGGCACTGGAGGTGCTCGAGGCGAGCCTACTGTTCGACGTCCCCCTGGACCGGATCGACGTCACCGTGCATCCGCAATCGGTCGTGCACTCCATGGTGGAGTTCGTGGACGGATCCACCCTGGCGCAGGCGTCCCCGCCGGACATGCGCCTGCCCATCGCGCTCGGAATCGGCTGGCCCCACCGCGTGACCGGCGCCGCCGCGGGGTGCGACTGGACCCGGGCCGCACAGTGGACGTTCGAACCGCTCGATTCGCAGGCGTTCCCCGCCGTGGAGCTCATGAAGCACGCGGGTTCGCGCGGCGGGACGTGGCCCGCGGTGTTCAACGCCGCCAACGAGCAGGCCGTGCACGCGTTCCACCGCGGGGCGCTCGGCTTCACGCAGATCGTGGACATGGTCGAGCGTGTGCTGGAGGATCACGACGGCGTCACGCGGCCCACCCTCGAGGACGTCCTGGGGGCGGAGGAGTGGGCCCGGGCCCGCGCGGACGAACGTATCGCCGGGATGGCATAGGGCCCTTCCTGCGGTCGTCGGCCCATGGCAGGGCCGTGCTAGAATTCCGGGTGGATGACGAGATCCGGCGCGTAGCTCTGGCTGGCCGGACGGCAACCCTCTCCCGTAGCGGGGTGCCCCAGATGACCATCCGGTCGCGGTTGCAACAGATCACGGCAAGTGCGGTTCCCCGGAAATCAGCACGTGCCCGTCCCGTGAGCCCTCATCCAGGGGGGACTGTTCGCCCCGCGAGTCCCCGTCACAGAACCCTGGAAAGGCATGATCATGCGAACCAAGCGTTTGATTCCCGTCGTGTTGGCCACCACCCTGGGCCTCACCCTCACCGCGTGCGGCGGCGGCTCCGACAACTCGGACCCGGCCGCGGACGGCAAGATCACCGTCGGGATCGTGGGCTCGACCCCCGTGCAAGACGCGTTGAAGCAGGTCGCCGCGGACAACGACATCACGGTCGAGTACGTGGACTTCAGTGACTACAGCCAGCCGAACCCCGCTCTGAAGAGCGGTGACATCGACATGAACTGGTTCCAGCACATCGCGTACCTCGCCGATTACAACAACAACTCCGGGGACACCATCACTCCCGTGGGCTCCACGTCCATCTTCCCGCTGGGGCTGTACTCCAAGAGCGTGAAATCCGTGGGCGACTTCAAGCAGGGTGACGAGATCGCCGTGCCGAACGACTCGATCAACCTGTCCCGCGCCTTGAACCTCTTGCACCAGCAGGGTCTCGTGGAGTTCACCAAGGACACGATCGCCCCCACCGAGCAGGACATCGACACCGCCAAGTCCAAGGTCACGGTCCGCCCGGTCTCCGCCGAGCAGACCGTGCTGTCCATGGACTCCGTGGCCGCCTCCGTGGTCAACAACGACTTCCTGGACCGCGCGAACATCGATCCCAAGTCCGCGCTGGCTCAGGACGATCCCACCGCGGACAGTGCCAAGGTGTACGACAACCTCTTCGCCGCGACCGAGGCGAACGCGGACAACGAGACCCTGAAGAAGGTCGCGAGCTTCTACTACGACGACAAGGTCCAGGACGCGGAGAAGACCGAGACCAAGGGCACCGCAGTGCCCACCAAGGTGGATCAGCAGGAGCTCAAGGACTTGCTGGCCCGCTACTCGCAGGACCTCAAGGAGCAGACCAAGTGAGCCCGTCCGCCACGGCGGACACCCTGGTCAGTTTCCGGGACGTGAGCAAGGTCTTCGTCACGGGGTCCAAACGCCGCCCGCACACCGTGACCGCGGTGGACTCCGTGGACCTGGACATCCGCCGCGGTGAGATCTTCGCGGTGATCGGCTACTCGGGGGCGGGCAAGTCCACCCTCGTGCGGCTGATCAACGGCCTGGAACCGATCTCGTCCGGGACGCTCGAGGTCGCCGGTAGCCGTGTGGACGGGCGCAGCGAGTCCCAGCTGGCGCCCATCCGCCGCAAGATCGGGATGATCTTCCAGCAGTTCAACCTGTTCACGTCACGCACCGTGGCGGGCAACATCGAGTACCCGCTCAAGCGTGCCGGGTGGAAGCCCGAGGAACGCAAGGCGCGGGTCGCGGAACTGTTGGAGTTCGTGGGCTTGACCGAGCGCGCCGGGAACTACCCCGAGCAGCTCTCGGGTGGTCAGAAGCAGCGCGTGGGGATCGCCCGCGCGCTCGCGAGCAATCCCGAACTGCTGCTCGCGGACGAGTCCACCTCGGCGTTGGACCCGGAGACCACCCAGGAGGTACTGGGTCTGCTCAAGCGCGTCAACCGTGAGCTGGGGATCACCATCGTGTTGATCACCCACGAGATGGACGTGGTGCGGGCCACCGCGGACCGCGTGGCCGTGATGGACAGCGGTCGTGTGGTGGAGACCGGGACCACCGCGGAGGTCTTCGCCCACCCGCGGGCGCAGACCACGCGCAAGTTCGTCTCCTCGGTCACGCGCACCGTGCCGCGCGCGGACGAGATCGAGAAGCTGCGCCGGGAACACCCCGGGCGGCTCGTGCTGGTGGACGTCACCGACCAGAACCAGATCGGGGACGTGCTCTCGGACGCCGCCCGTGACGGTGTCAGCTTCAACATCGCCTTCGGGGGGATCTCCATCCTGCAGTCACAGTCCTTCGGAACGCTCACGCTGTCCCTGACCGGTTCGGACGAGTCCGTGGACCGCGCCGTCGAGAGTCTGCGCGCCGTCACCACGGTGCGGGAGGTGAGTGAGTGATGGAGTGGTCTGCTCTGGGCCCGCAGTTGCTGGACGCAACCGGGCAGACGCTGTATATGGTCTCCGTGACCCTCGTGCTGGCCGGGCTCATCGGCCTGGCCGTGGGCATGGGGCTCTACGTGACCCGGCGGGGCAGCATCCTGGAGAACGGTCCACTGTTCACCGCGCTGAACCTCCTGGTGAACTTCGTGCGTCCCATCCCGTTCATCATCCTGCTGGCCGCCCTGGGTCAGGTCACGGAATCGGTCGTGGGCACGCGCCTGGGCCCCAACGCCGCGATCTTCACCATGACCATCGGCGCTACGTTCGCGGTGGCCCGCATCGTGGAGCAGAACCTCATGACGGTGGATCCCGGGGTGATCGAGGCCGCGCGGTCCATGGGGGTCTCGCGCTGGAAGATCATCACCACGGTGATCCTGCCGGAGGCGCTCGGCCCGCTCGTGCTGGGGTACACGTTCCTGGTCATCGGCATCACGGACATGTCCGCGATGGCCGGTGCGATCGGTGCCGGCGGTCTGGGTGACTTCGCGTTGCGCCTGGGCTACCAACGCTTCAACGACCAGGTCACGTGGGCCGCAGTGATCGTGATCATCATCCTGGTCCAGCTCGTGCAGTTCTTCGGCAACTGGCTCGCGCGCAGGATCATGCGCCGCTGACGCTCACGCGCCCCATACCATGGCGACGCCGCCCCCGGAACATTCCGGGGGCGGCGTCGTGTTCGGCGCATCACGTGCGGCTGTAGCACGTGGGAGGAGTGGGGCACAATGGACAGTGCAACATCGCGGGGCGCGCGTCACGGGCCCCGGACGCCACTTCCTTGGGAGGCAATTCGTGACCTCGGTCAATCTCGGTATGCCCGCCGCGCCCCAGCCGGTGCTCTCGCCCCGGCGCAAGACCCGCCAGATCCAGGTGGGTTCGGTGGGTGTGGGGTCGGAGCACCCGATCAGCGTCCAGTCGATGACCACGACCCCCACCACGGACATCAACGCCACGCTGCAGCAGATCGCCGAGCTCAACGCCGCCGGTTGCGACATCGTGCGCGTGGCGTGCCCGTCCCAGGACGACGCCGACGCCCTGCCCATCATCGCCATGAAGTCCCCGATCCCGGTGATCGCGGACATCCACTTCCAGCCCAAGTACGTCTACGCCGCGATCGACGCCGGGTGCGCCGGTGTGCGCGTGAACCCGGGCAACATCCGCAAGTTCGACGACCAGATCGAGGGCATCTCCCGTGCGGCGGAGGCCGCGGGCGTGTCCATCCGGATCGGCGTGAACGCGGGCTCCCTGGACAAGCGCCTGCTGCAGAAGTACGGCAAGGCCACCCCGGAGGCGCTCGTGGAGTCCGCCGTGTGGGAAGCCTCGCTGTTCGAGGAGCACGACTTCCACGACTTCAAGATCTCCGTCAAGCACAACGACCCCGTGACCATGGTGCGCGCCTACCAGTTGCTCGCCGAGCGCGGGGACTGGCCGCTGCACCTGGGTGTCACGGAGGCCGGCCCGGCACTGCAGGGCACCGTCAAGTCCGCGACCGCCTTCGGCATCCTGCTCGGTCAGGGCATCGGGGACACCATCCGCGTGTCCCTGTCCGCGCCTCCGGTCGAAGAGGTCAAGGTGGGCAATCAGATCCTGCAGTCGCTTGGGCTGCGCCCGCGCAAGCTCGAGATCGTCTCGTGCCCCTCGTGCGGGCGCGCGCAGGTGGACGTCTACAAGCTCGCCGAGGAGGTCAACGAGGGCCTGGCCCACCTGACCGTGCCGCTGCGCGTGGCCGTGATGGGCTGCGTCGTCAACGGCCCGGGGGAAGCCCGCGAAGCGGACCTGGGCGTGGCCTCGGGCAACGGTAAGGGCCAGATCTTCGTGCGCGGTGAGGTCATCAAGACCGTTCCCGAGGACCAGATCGTGGAGACCCTGCTCGCCCAGGCCAATGAGATGGCCGAGAGCATGGAATTGGACGAGAACGGCCAGCCGGTCGAGGGTGCGCCGGTTGTGACCGCCGGGTGATCCTGCGCCGCGCCCCGCGGGTGCTCTCACCCGCCGCCGTGAACCAGTCGGCACTGGACCGCCTGCTGGCGCGGCACGCGGTGTCCGGGGTGTTCGTCGCGGCGCACGTGGCCCGGATCCGGGCCGCCCGCGGTCGGCGGCAGCCGCCCGTGATCGGTGTGGTGGACTCCTCCGGCGAGCTCGTGGGCGCGTGCTGGGCGGGAACCAACGTGGTACCCGTGGTGCTCGACGAGACCGGGACGGACCTCGTCGCGGACGTCCTGGCCCGCGGCGGCCCCCGCTTCGCCTCGTTCTTCGGTCCCGCCGATCCCGTGCTCGGACTGTGGGAAAGATTGCGGGACACGTGGCCCGAACCCTTCGACGTCCGTCCCGTGCAACCGCTGCTCGTGATGGACCGTGATCCCGCACCCGGGTTGTTCACGGGGCCCGCCCGCGATGTGCGATGGGCGCAGGACGAGGACTTCCCTCGCGTGCTGCCCGCGGCCGCGGCCATGTTCACCGAGGAAGTGGGGTACTCCCCCTTCACCACCGGGGCGGAGGGTTACCGCCAGCGAGTGCGCTCCCTCGTGCGCGATCGCAGGACCGCGGTGCTCACCGACGAGCACGGCACCGTGATCTTCAAGGCGGACATCGGGTCGCTGCACGGGTCCGTGTGTCAGATCCAGGGTGTGTGGGTGGACCCCGAGCACCGGGGGAGGGGACTGGCCGTGCCGTGTATGGCCGCGACCGTGGCGCTCGCCCGGCAGTATGTCCCGACCGTGAGCCTCTACGTGAACTCGTTCAACGCACCCGCCCTGGCCACATACCGCCGAGTGGGTTTCCGGCGGCACGGGGATTTCGCCACGGTCCTCCTGTGAGCCCCCGGGCCCGGCGTGCGCCGGTGCCGCGCAGCGATAGACTCGCGGGGATACCCGCCGCTTCGATCGATCCCTTCACGGGTGGATAGGATCCCTTCATGCCCCTTCGCCTGAGTTCCTTGTTCCTGCGCACGCTGCGCGAAGACCCCGTGGACGCAGACGTGGACAGCCACAAGCTCCTGGTGCGCGCCGGGTACATCCGCCGCGCGGCGCCCGGGATCTACACGTGGTTGCCCCTGGGGCTGAACGTCCTGGGGAAGGTCGAGCGGATCGTGCGCGAGGAGATGAACGCGATCGGCGCCCAGGAGGTGCACTTCCCGGCGCTGTTGCCGCGCGAACCCTACGAGGCCACCAACCGCTGGACCGAGTACGGTGAGAACCTCTTCCGGCTGCAGGACCGCAAGGGCGCGGACTACCTGCTCGCGCCCACGCACGAGGAGATGTTCACGCTGCTCGTGAAGGATCTCTACTCGTCCTACAAGGACCTCCCGGTCTCGCTGTACCAGATCCAGACCAAGTACCGGGACGAAGCCCGCCCCCGCGCGGGTCTGCTGCGCGGGCGGGAGTTCATCATGAAGGACTCCTACTCGTTCGACATCGACGACGCGGGGTTGGACGAGTCCTACGCCAAGCACCGCGCGGCGTACGTGCGGATCTTCGAACGCCTCGGCCTGCCGGTCGTAGCCGTGTCCGCGACCTCGGGGGCCATGGGCGGATCCCGGTCCGAGGAGTTCATGCACCCCTCGTCCGTGGGTGAGGACACCTTCGTGCGCTCGGCTGGAGGCTACGCCGCGAACGTGGAGGCCGTGACGACGGTGGTCCCGGAGCCAATCGACTACGCGGACGCTCCCGCGGCCCAAGTGCACCGTACCCCCGCGAGCCCCACGATCGAGACGCTTGTGGAGCGCTCCAACGAGTTGCACCCCCGCGAAGGCGAGCCGTGGACCGCCGCGGACACGCTCAAGAACGTCGTGCTGTCCGTCTCGTTGCCCGGTGGTAAGCGTCAGCTCGTGGCCGTGGGCGTTCCCGGGGACCGCGACGTGGACCTCAAGCGCGTGGAAGCCGGGATCGGTGAGGCCCTCGGACAGGGCGGTGAACTCGAGGTCGCCGCCGCGACCGAGGACGAGCTGCGTGCCGTGCCCGAACTCGTCAAGGGCTACATCGGTCCGGGTCTGAGCCGCGACGACGCCCTGCTCGGTTCCGAGTCCCGCACGGGCATCCCGTACTTCGTGGACCCCCGCGTGGTGCCGGGCACCTCGTGGATCACCGGCGCGAACGTGGCCGAGACCCACGTCTACCACCTGGTCGCCGAGCGCGACTTCTCGTGGGACGGCACCCTCGAGGCCTGCACCGTGCGTGACGGGGACCCCGCACCGGACGGTTCCGGGCCCCTCGAGATCGCGCGTGGCATGGAGATGGGCCACGTCTTCCAGCTCGGGCGCAAGTACGCCGATGCCCTCGGGCTCAGGGTGCTGGACAGCAACGGCAAGCTCGTGACCGTGACCATGGGCTCCTACGGTGTGGGCGTGACCCGCGCGCTCGCGGCCGTGGCGGAGTTCTACCACGACGACAAGGGCCTGTTGTGGCCGCGCGACCTCAGCCCCGCGGACGTCCACGTGGTCGCCACGGGCAAGGGCACGGAAGTGCTCGAGGCCGCGGAGGAGATCGTCGCGCACCTCGAGGACGCCGGGATCAGCGTCCTGTTCGACGACCGTCCCAAGGTCTCCCCGGGTGTGAAGTTCGGCGACGCCGAGCTGCTGGGCGTACCCACCGTGCTCGTGGTGGGCCGCGGGCTCAAGGACGGGATGCTCGAGCTCAAGGACCGCCGCAGCGGGCAGTCCCGGGACATCGCGCGCGAGGACGTGGTTGTCGAACTCACCGCCGAACTGCGCGGATCGGACACCCCCGCGGACGACACCCTGTAGTCCCGGCCCGGGTGTTCCGTCATGGACCTGTCATCCCTCGCGGGCTCCGGTCTGGACTCCGCCGCCTCCGGCTTCGTCGTGCTGCTGGTGCTCACCGGTTTCGCCGCGGGGTTCATCGACGCCGTGGTGGGCGGTGGAGGGTTGCTCCAACTGCCCGTGATGCTGCTGATACCGGGCATCACCCCGGTCCAGGCGCTCGCGACGAACAAGATGGGCTCGGTGTTCGGCACGACCACGTCCGCGGTGACGTTCTACCGTCGCGTCCACCCGGACCTGCGCACCGCGCTGCCCATGGCCGTCGTGGCCCTCGTCGCGTCGGGGGCGGGTGCGGCCGTGGCCGCCGCACTCCCGGCCGCGGTGTTCAAGCCGATCATCGTGCTCGCGCTGATCGCCGTGCTCGTGTTCACGGTGGCCAAGCCGTCCATGGGTCAGCTGACCGCGCTGCGACACACCGGCGCGCGGCACTACGGACTGGCTGTCGCGCTGGGCGCCCTGATCGGTTTCTACGACGGCGTCATGGGCCCGGGAACGGGGTCGTTCCTGATCATCGGGCTCGTATCGTTACTGGGCTACAGCTTCCTCGCGGCGAGCGCGAAGGCCAAGATCGTCAACCTGGCCACGAACATCGGCGCCATCGCGGTCTTCGCCGCGCACGGTTCCGTCCTGTGGGGGCTGGGTCTCGTGCTCGGGCTCAGTAACATGGCCGGTGGTTACATCGGCGCACGCACCGCGGTGGCCCGGGGCAGCGCGTTCATCCGCGTGGTCTTCTTCACGGTGGTCACGGTGTTAATCGCCAAGCTCGGGTGGGACGTCCTCACGGGTCGCTGACCGGCGCGTGCGCCGCGCGTCAGTTCCTCCCCGGCAGGGCGGGCACCGGGTGTTCGGGGTCCAGGTGCTGCGCTGCGACGGCCGTCTCCAGCAGCCCCGTGAGCAGCCAGTCCCGGTCCTCGGGCGACGACGACCCCACGGCGGACACGAGCGCGGCGCTCGCCTCGCGCAGTGTCCCGCCCACCGCTCGGGTGGGGTCCTCCGCGAAGCCGGCGGGCAGGACGTGACCGCCCGCGACGGGTGCGGGATCGCACGACAACATCGGAGTCACCGCCGGCTCACGCAGCGTGGCATCGAGCGTGTCCGTGACCGCGTCCATGGTGCCCCTCTGTGCGGCGTCGGCCGGGATCCGCGCAGCGGCCGCCTCGGCGGTGAACCGCGCACGGTCCAGGGCCGTGACCGCGGCGAGCTGCGCAGGTTCGCACGACGACGCCGCGTCGTCGTCGGTGTCCCCGCCGTCCCCTTCCTCGGTGGGTACTTTCGATGCCGCTCCGCTGACAGGGCCGTCACCGTCCCGTTCCCCTGCGGATCCGTCCGACGTTGCGGGGGAACCCGGCCCCGAACCCGCCTCGCTCTCTTCTGTTCGGCGTGCGGTGGGGTCCGCGCCAGCCGGCAGTGGCTCCGCCGCCCACCACGACGCCGCGACGCTCGCGGCGGTGGCCGCCAGCTCCCCGTTCGGCGAGGTCCTGGCGACGTCCTCGAGCCGGGCTGCGGCGTCGGCCAGTGAACTCGGCGGGACCCCGGTACCGCGTGCCTCGAGGTGGCGGGCCTGGGAGGGAGTTGCCGCCGGACCGAACGCGGCCTCCTGATCCGCCAGGACGGCGTCGGGAAGGACCGAGGGATCGGGGTGCAGGTCTGTGCGCACGGAGGCGACGGTCGCGCGCGCGCCGAGGCGTGCGTCGTCGTCGTCGGACAACGAACGCCAACGAGCCCACGAACCCGCGGCGAGCACGAGCACCAGGATTAGGGTGAGCGCCACGGCCAGGACGCGCCAGGCGCTGGCGGGGGGTGCGGGCGGGCGAGAACTCACGAATTCCTCCGGGGGACGGGTCTGTTCCATGATAGGGAGCAGCACGCAGGACGAACGCGGCGCGGTGACCCCGCGAGCCGCACGAGGAGGACGGACATGACGACAGTGGACGAGGCGCGCATCCGCGCGAGCGTGGAACCGGTGGTCGAGGCCGCCGGGCTCTTCCTGGAGCAGTGCGAGTTCACGGGCCAGGGCGGGAACCGGACGCTACGCGTGCTCGTGGACCTGCCGGACGGTACGGACTCGCTGAGCCTGGACCGCGTGGCGGAGGTGGCGCGGCAGGTCTCCGACGCCCTGGACCGTGACGACCCCGTGCCCGGCCCGCCCTACGAACTCGAGGTCTCCTCGCCGGGGGCCACGCGCGACCTGGAGACGCCGCGGCACTGGCGGCGCAGCGTGGGCCACCTCGTGCGGATCCGGCCCGCGGAGGGGGAGCGCTACTCGGCGCGGCTGCTCGAGGCGCACGAGGACCACGCCGTGGTCCAGCGCTGGCACCAACCCAAGAAGGGAATGCCGGTGAAGTACCTGGACCCCGAGCGCGTGGCCTACGCGGACGTGCGCGGTGCCAAGGTGGAGGTGGAGATCTGACGTCCCCGCGGGGATGTACGATAGCCGGAAGAACACGAGACAGACCCATGCAGCAGCGCTCCGCACCCCGCGTGCGGCGCGCTGTTTGGTTCCCGGCCCCGAATACGGTGCGGAACCCCCGCGTGGTGCGAAGGAAGGCCGGACACATGGACATCGACATGAGCACCCTGCGCTTGCTGGAACGCGAGCGCGACATCCCCGTGGACGTGCTGATCCCCACGATCGAACAGGCCCTGCTGCTCGCGTACATGCGCTCGCCCGGGGCCATCAACGGCGCCCGTGCCGAGGTCGATCGTCGCAGTGGACACGTGACCATCTGGGCTCCCGAGCTGGATGAGAACGACGAGCGGGTGGGCGAGTTCGACGACACCCCGTCCGGTTTCGGTCGTATCGCCGCCGCGACCGCGCGCCAGGTCATCTTGCAGAAGCTGCGCGACGTCGAGGACGACAACGTCCTGGGTCACTTCAAGGGCCGTGAGGGGGAACTCGTCTCCGGTCAGATCCAGCAGGGCAATAACCCCAAGATGGTCCAGGTGAACCTGGGCACCGTGGAGGGACTGCTGCCGCCGCACGAGCAGGTCCCCGGGGAGCGCTACGAGCACGGTCAGCGGATCCGCGCGTTCGTTGTGGAGGCCAAGCGCGGGTTCAAGGGCCCGTCCATCACGCTGTCCCGCTCCCACCCGGATCTGGTGCGCCGACTGTTCGAGATGGAGGTCCCCGAGATCGCGGACGGTTCCGTGGAGATCGTGACCCTGGCGCGCGAGGCCGGGCACCGCACCAAGATGGCCGTGGCCGCCAAGCGCCCCGGGGCCAACGCCAAGGGCGCGTGCATCGGTGACATGGGTTCGCGCGTGCGCGCGGTGATGAACGAGCTCGGAGACGAGAAGATCGACATCATCGACTACTCGGACGATCCCGCCCGGTTCATTGGCAACGCCCTGTCCCCGGCACGGGTGTCCCGGGTGAACGTGCTGGACGAGGGTGCCCGTTCCGCGCGCGCCGTCGTCCCGGACGCCCAGCTGTCCCTCGCGATCGGCAAGGAGGGGCAGAACGCCCGCCTGGCCGCGCGGCTCACGGGGTGGCGCATCGACATCGTCCCCGAATCCCGCGCGACGGATCGCTGAACATCCCCAGGATTCGGGGGAATCCCGCGCGGCGCGCTAGACTTTGCTCTGATCAGGTCGACCATCGTCCTTCCGCGCGGTTCCGTGCCGCCTGAAAACCGGACGACGGGTCATGAGGAGCGGGGATGAGCGTCAACAGTCTTCGTACCTGTGTGGGGTGCCGAGAGGTGAGCCCCCCTGATCAACTCGTCCGCGTGACGATGGAGGACACACCGCAGGGCCCCCGGGTCGTGGCGGATCTTCACCGCCAAGCGGGAGGCCGAGGAGCCTGGGTGCACGCCACCCGGCAGTGCGTTGCCACCGCGGTGCGCAAACGGGCGTTCCATCGCTCGTTCCGTACCGCCGTGACCACGGACGACCTCGAGCAACAGCTGCGCGTCCTCCTGCCGGTGCAGGAGGACGAACACCAGGAAAGCGAGTCAGAAGCCCATGGAAAACCAATGAGTGCCGGCCGATGAGTGCCTTCGAGTACTCAACCCGCGGCCACGCGGGACGCACGTGTGCGTCCGGTGGCCACGTCAACGGAAAATAAGCGGTTCGTACCTGTTTCGGTGCGGACCGAGACAGGAGAACAGTGGCCAAGCCCCGTGTCCACGAGCTCGCCAAAGAGCTCGGAATCACGTCCAAGGAAGCTATTTCCAAACTTCAGGAACTCGGCGAATTCGTTCGCGGAGCGTCCTCCACGGTGGAACCGCCCGTGGCCAAGAAACTGCGTTCGGCGTACCCCGCCGGCGGCGATTCCGCCGCCCAGTCCAAGAATGCCGCCGGGGGCAACTCCGGCAAGCCCGCGCAGCAGGGCGCCAGGAAGCCCGCGGAGAAGTCCTCCGCGCCCAAGCCCGGGGGCAGGGTCCAGTCCAAGCCCGCCGGTTCCGACGCCGCGGCCAAGCCCGCTGCCGGATCCGCCGCGCTGACCCCGGGTGCCCCCAAGGCCCCCGCGAAGCCGGTGTCCGAGCACCAAGCCTCCGAGACCCCGGTCGCGAAGCCCGCTGCCTTCAAGCCCGCCGCCTCCGACTCGGCCACGCCGCGCAGTGCGGCGACCCCGGGCCCCCGTGCCAACGCCCCCAAGCCCGGTAGTGTCAAGCCGGGTCAGTCCGCACCGCGTCCGGGGAACAACCCGTTCGCGTCCCAACAGGGCATGGGCCGCGGTTCCGACGGTGGTCAGCGTGCGCCGCGCCCCGGCCAGCAGCGCTCGGCCAAGCCCGGAGCACCGCGTCCGGGGAACAACCCGTTCGCGTCCCAGCAGGGGATGCGTTCGAGCAATGCCGGTCAGGGCGGACCCCGTCCCGGCGGTCCCCGTCCGGGTGGCCCTCGTCCCGCTCAGGCGGGCCAGGGTGGCCCGCGTCCCGGTGCGCCCCGTACGGGTGCACCGCGAACGGGTCAGGGCGGCCCCCGTCCCGGTGGGCCCCGCCCCTCGCCGAACATGATGCCCGGTCACACCACGGGTGTGGCCCCGATCGGTAGCCGCCCGGCACCCGGTGGGGGACCCCGCCGCGGTGGTGGCGCCGGCGGTGGTGGTACCGGTGGCGGCGGTGGTTTCCGCGGCCGCGGTGGCCGCGGTGGCACGCAAGGTGCCTTCGGTCGCGGTGGTGCCCGCGGCAAGCACCGCAAGTCGAAGCGGGCGAAGCGCCAGGAGCTCGAGCAGATGAGCGCACCCGCCGTCGGCGGCGTGTCGGTTCCCCACGGCGACGGCAGCACTGTGGTGCGGCTGCGCCGCGGTGCCTCGCTCATGGACTTCGCGGAGAAGATCAACGCGAACCCGGCGTCGCTCGTGACCGTGCTCATCCACCTGGGTGAGATGGCCACGCAGACCCAGTCCCTGGACGAGGACACCTTCCAGCTGCTGGGTGCCGAGCTCGGCTACCAGATCCAGGTGGTCTCCCCGGAGGACGAGGAGCGCGAGCTGCTCGAGTCCTTCGACATCGACCTCGAGGCGGAACTGGAGGCTGAGGGCGAGGACGTCCTGGCACCGCGCCCGCCGGTGGTCACTGTCATGGGTCACGTGGACCACGGTAAGACCCGCCTGCTGGACGCGATCCGTAACACCAAGGTGATCGAGGGTGAGGCCGGCGGCATCACCCAGCACATCGGTGCGTACCAGATCTCCACCGAGGTGGACGGTCAGGAACGGCCCATCACGTTCATCGACACCCCGGGTCACGAGGCGTTCACCGCGATGCGTGCCCGTGGTGCGCAGGTCACGGACATCGCCGTGCTCGTGGTCGCCGCGGACGACGGCGTGATGCCGCAGACCGTCGAGGCACTCAACCACGCCCAGGCGGCGAACGTGCCGATCGTGGTGGCCGTGAACAAGGTCGACAAGCCGGACGCCAACCCGGAGAAGATCCGCGGTCAGCTCACCGAGTACGGCCTGGTGCCCGAGGAGTACGGCGGCGACACCATGTTCGTGGACGTCTCCGCCCGCGAGAACCTGCACATCGACGACTTGCTGGACGCCATCGTGCTCACGGCGGACGGCGCTCTGGAACTGCAGGCGAACCCGGACAAGAACGCCCGCGGCGTCGCCATCGAAGCCAACCTGGACAAGGGCCGCGGCGCGGTGTGCACCGTGCTGGTCCAGTCCGGCACCCTCACCGTGGGCGATTCGATCGTGGCCGGTGCCGCGTACGGTCGCGTGCGTGCCATGTTCGACGAGATGGGCCGCACCGTGGAGGCGGCGCTGCCGTCCCGCCCTGTGCAGGTGCTGGGTCTGTCCTCCGTGCCGCGCGCGGGTGACACGTTCCTGGCCACCCAGGAGGAGCGCACCGCGCGTCAGATCGCTGAGAAGCGTGAGGCCGCGGACCGCAATGCCCAACTCGCCAAGCGCCGCAAGCGGATCACGCTCGAGTCCTTCGACGAGGCCGTGGCCGAGGGCAAGATCGATACCCTCAACCTCATCATCAAGGGTGACGTGTCCGGTGCCGTGGAGGCGCTCGAGGACTCGCTGCTCAAGATCGACGTGGGCGAAGAGGTCCAGCTACGGGTCATCCACCGCGGCGTGGGCGCGATCACCCAGAACGACGTCAACCTGGCCACGGTGGACAACGCCGTGATCATCGGCTTCAACGTCCGTCCCGCCGAGCGCGTGACGGACCTGGCCGAGCGCGAGGGCGTGGAGATGAAGTTCTACTCCGTGATCTACAACGCGATCGACGACGTCGAGAGCGCGCTCAAGGGCATGCTCAAGCCGGAGTACGAGGAGGTGGAGCTCGGTACCGCCGAGATCCGCGAGGTCTTCCGCTCGTCCAAGTGGGGCAACATCGCCGGTGCGTACATCACCAAGGGTGTGGTGCGCCGCAACGGCAAGGCCCGCCTGGTGCGCGACGGCAACGTGGTGCAGGACAACCTCACCATCGATTCGCTGCGCCGGTTCAAGGACGACGCCACCGAGGTGCGCGAGGGTTACGAGTGCGGTATCGGACTCGGTTCCTTCAACGACATCCGCGAGGGTGACCTCATCGAGACCTGGGAGATGCGCGAGAAGCCGCGCGACTGACGGGTCCCCGCGGCCGGTGCCCTCACGCGAGCGCACCGGCCGCGACCACGTGACAGCGGGTCCGGGTGCCCGTGTGATTCCCACGAGATCACGCGGGCACTCCGCCCGCACCGCGATCCGTTCCGTGATGGGCGGATCGCACCGGGTGGCGCGTCACGGCGCACCACCCCCGCACAGTGCAACGCCCCGGTGTTGCCCGGACACGAGGAGTACCACCATGGCCGACGCCGCCCGCGCCGCTCGACTGGCCGATCGCATCAAGGTGATCGTGGCCCAGGCGCTCGAACGCAGGATCAAGGACCCCCGGGTGGGTTTCGTGACCGTCACGGACGCGCGGGTCACCAACGACCTGCAGCATGCGACCGTGTACTACACCGTCTACGGGGACGAGACGCAGCGTCAGGAGACCGCGCGGGCCCTGGAGTCCGCCAAGGGCATCCTGCGCTCCGAGGTGGGTAGGAACATCACCGCGCGCCTGACCCCCACGCTCACCTTCGTCGCGGACGAGATCCCCGCGGACGCCGCACGTCTCGAGTCGCTGCTGCGCACCGCGCGTGAGAAGGACGCCCAGGTGGCTGAACAGGCCCAGAGCGCTCAGTACGCCGCGGGGGAGGACGCCTACCGCACGTCCGACGCGGATGACGAAGCCCCCGAGAGCCGGTCGCAGGACTGAACGGTGACCGAACGCCAGGAAATCCCGAGCCCGGCACCCTCGCTCCCGAGGGTGACCGGGCTCGTCGTCGTGGACAAACCGCTCGGCTGGACCTCGCACGACGTCGTCTCACGCATGCGCCGCCTCGCGGGGACCCGCAAGGTGGGTCACGCGGGCACTCTGGACCCCGCGGCGTCGGGCGTGCTGGTCGTGGGGGTCGAGAAGGCCACCAAGCTGCTGACCTACGTCACGGGCACGGACAAGACGTACCGGGCGAGCATCCGCCTGGGTGCCGCGACCGTGACCGACGACGCCGAGGGGGACGTCACGAGCACGGCCGCGCCCGAGCGGCTCGCCGCGCTCACCGATGACGCCGTCCTGGCCGCGGTCGCCGAGCTGACCGGTGAGATCCAGCAGGTCCCGTCCGCGGTCAGCGCGATCAAGGTGGACGGGCAGCGCTCGTACGCCCGCGTGCGCAAGGGCGAGGACGTGGAGCTGCCCGCGCGACCGGTCACCGTCCACGAGTTCACGGTGCACGGGATCTCCCGCGAGCCGACCGACGCTGAGCCCACCGCGGTGGATGTCGATGCGACCGTGACGTGCTCCTCCGGGACGTACATCCGCGCCCTCGCACGCGACCTCGGGGAGGCCCTGGGCGTGGGCGGGCACCTCACGGCGCTGCGGCGCACGCGCGTGGGGTCGTTCACGCTCGAGCAGTCGCACACGCTCGACGAGCTCACGGAGCAGGTGCGCGCCGGCGGCACGGTCTCGACGCTGCCGATCGACGACGCCGCCCGCGGACTGTTTCCCGTGCGCGAGCTCACCGCCCGGGAGGCCACGGACCTGTCGCACGGGCGCAGGATCGCCGCGAAGCAGGTTCATCCTGGCGGCGCGTCGCAGGTCGACGGCGCCGCGTCTCGTTCCGGGGCAGGCGCCGGCGACAATGCATCCGCCGGCGACGCCGCGGCGTCGGGATCCGAGCCGGCCGGGGGATTCCGGGCGGGGCTGCCCGTCGCATGCTTCGCACCGGACGGGACACTCGTGGCCCTCGCCGAGGACCGCGGCCCCGCCTACCGCCGATACACGACGTCGGTGCTCGGGATCGCGGCGGGGGTGACGTTCACGGCTGCCGCGGCGCCGGATGATACAGGCGTGGAAAAACCCGGGGCGGGTGACCCCGGAGCGGGACAGGACGGAACCAAGCGAACGGAACGGACGCACGACTGATGCTGTGGGGTTATGACGGGTGGTTCTGGGCATCGGTGGTCCTGGGTGTGCTCTCGTGCGTGATCTGCCTCGTGCAGGCCGCGCGCGGCCGTGCGCCGGACGACTTCTCCCAGGGTTCCGTGCTCGTGCTCGAGGCGTTCCTGCTGGTCTACGCGGTGGGCTCGGTGTTCCTGCCCGTGCTGGGTCCGGATCCCTCCGGGAGCCTGCTCGAGTACTGGGGCTACTTGCTCACGGCGCTGCTGATCCCCGCGGGGACGTTCGTGTGGTCCCTCGTGGAACGCTCGCGGTGGTCCACCCTTATCCTGGCCGCCGCCGGTCCCGTGGTGGCCGTGATGGTCTACCGCATGAACTTCATCTACTACTACCAGTGACGCCGCAGCGGCCGGGACGGGCCGCCGGGGGAAGGACGAGCATGGCTGAGCCCTCACGCACCACGCTGCAGAACCGTTTCGGGCGGTCAGGGCCCCGCGCGGGATCCGACCGGAAGAACTCGGGGTTCGGGCGGCTGCTGATCGTGGTGTACGCCGTCTTCTCGCTCTCCGCGGGGGTGCGCTCGCTCTACCAGCTCGCCACCGAGTTCTCCGCGGCCCCGCTCGCGATCATCCTGTCCACGATCTCCGCCGCGATCTACGTCCTGGCGACGATCGCCTTGGCCAAGTCCGGTCCGAGCTGGCACAGGGTCGCCACGGTGGCCGTGGTCGTGGAGCTCGCGGGTGTGCTGGGCGTGGGCCTGCTCAGTGTCCTGGAACCGCAGTTGTTCCCCAAGGCGAGCGTGTGGTCCCACTTCGGTGCCGGCTACGGCTACGTGCCGCTCGTGCTCCCGATCGTGGGGCTCGTGTGGTTGTGGCTGACACGGCCCTCCCGGCGGAGCGGTAGGCTCTAGACGTCGCCCGCACACACCCTGACCACGCAGAAGACATCGAGGAGAACAGTGATTCGCTGGAGAAGCCTGGACGAGGTCACCCCGGGATTCGGTCCCTCCGTGGTGAGCATCGGCAACTTCGACGGTGTCCACCGCGGTCATCAACACGTGTTCGCGCGGCTGCTCGAGACCTCCCGGCGTCTCGAGGCCCGCTCCGTGGTCGTGACCTTCGATCCGCACCCGGCTCTCGTGCACCGGCCCGAATCTCACCCCGGACTCATCATGGGTCTCGAGGACAAGCTCGACGCCCTTGAGGCCACAGGCGTGGACGCCGTCCTCGTGCTGCCGTACAGCCTCGAGTTCTCCGAGCTGAGCCCCGAGGAGTTCGTGGTCGACTACCTCGTGAAACCGCTGGGCGCGGTGTGTCTCGTGATCGGGTCGGACGTCCGGCTCGGGCGTGACAACACGGGGGACCTGCCGGTGATCAGGGAGCTCGGCCGTGAACACGGCTTCGAGGTCGAGGTCGTGGACGACGTCGCGGGTCTGGTCCCCGAGGACACGGATGCACTCAACGGTCTGGTGGGCTGGAGCGACGACCGTCGCTGCTCGTCCACGTGGGTGCGCTCGTGCCTCGAGGCGGGGGACATCCGCGGTGCTGCCAAACTGCTCGGCCGGCACCACCGCATGCGCGGGGAAGTGGTGCACGGGGCCGCACGCGGGCGTGAACTGGGCTTCCCCACGGCCAACCTGGCACCCGAGGCCACGGGGTTCATCCCGGCGGACGGGGTCTACGCGGGCTGGCTCGTGGACCAGGACGGCACCCGCTGGCCCACGGCGATCTCCGTGGGGTCGAATCCCACGTTCGACGGTGTGAACCGCCAGGTCGAGGCCCACGTGATCGACCGCCCGGACGAGGCCGTGGAGGACTTCGACCTCTACGGGCAGACCGTGGTGGTCGAATTCGTGGAACGCCTGCGCGGGATGGTGGCCTACCGGGGGATCGACGCGCTCGTGTCTCAGATGCGCGACGACGTGAATCGGTCCCGCGACATCCTGCGGGAACAGGCGCGCGGGACCGACTGAGCTCACCCGGTGGGGCTGATCACATCTCCTCGTGCACGGAGGGGTCGAACCCCGAACCGCTGATGCCGGTGTGCAGCATGCGCACCCGTTCCATCTGCTCGTCCGTGAGTTCCCACTCGAACACGTCGATGTTCTCCGCCATGCGCTCGGTGTTCGAGGACTTGGGGATCGCCACGATGCTCGACTGCACGTGCCAGCGCAGCGCCACCTGGGCCGGGGTGCGTCCCACCTTGCGTGCGATCTCCAGGAGCCACGGGTCCCGCAGGAGGTCCGTCTTGCGCCCCAGCGGGGACCACGCCTCGGTGAGGATCTTGTGCTCCTCGTGGAACGCCCGCAGGGTCTCTTGCTGGTACTGCGGGTGCAGCTCCACTTGGTTGACCACGGGCATCTCCCCGGTCTCCCGCTCCAGGCGCAGGAGGTGTTCGGGCAGGAAGTTGGAGACACCGATCGAGCGGATGAGGCCCTCGTCGCGCGCGGCCATCATGGCGCGCCACGTGTCCACGTACCGGTCCACGCTGGGGTTGGGCCAATGGATCAGGTAGAGGTCCAGGTAGTCCGTGCCGAGCCGTTCGAGCGTGCCCTCGAGCGACCGCCGCACGCTGTCCGTACCGTGATCCCGGCCCGGGAGCTTGGACGTGAGGAACAGGTCCGAGCGGGGGATGTCGCAATAGCGCACACCGAGGCCCACGCCGCGTTCGTTGCCGTAGTTCACCGCGGTGTCGATGAGCCGGTAGCCGCGCCACACGGCCTCGGGGATCAGGGCCTCGGCCTCGGCGTCGTCCATGGGGTACGTGCCGAACCCCAGCTGGGGGATCTCGTGACCGTCGCGCAGCACGTGCTTGGCGACGTCCGGGGCGGCGTCCTTCAGGTCCTTGGTCTTGTCGTCACTCATGCGTTCCTCGTTCTCCTCGACGTGTGGGTGGCTGGACGGGCGGGAGCCCGCCGAGCAGTTCGGTCACGGCCTGGGCACTGATCCGGGCCACGATGTCCAGTTCCATGTGGAACTGCTGGTCCGCGGCGGGACCGCACAGGTCCGAGATCGCGCGCACGGCCAGGAAGGGCACGCCACGGTCGTGGCACACGTGCGCGAGCGCCGTGGTCTCCATGTCCGTGCTCAGGGCCTCGGGGAACACCTCGCGGGTCGCCCCCACGTTGCGCGCCGTGACGAACGCGCCGCCCGAGAGCATCGTTCCGCGCCACGCGGCGTAGCCCTCTGCGGCCGCGAGGCTGCTCGCGGCCGTCACGAGCTCCGACGACGCCGCGAAGGCCGGGGGCATCCCGGGCACCTGTCCCGGTTCGTACCCGAAGGCGGTCGCGTCCGCGTCCGCGTAGCGGAACTCGGTGCCGATCACCAGGTCACCCACGTTGACGTCCGCGCGCAGGCCCCCGGCGGAACCGGCGGAGATCACGGCGCTCGGTTCGAACCGCTCCAGCATCGCGCTCAGGGTCGACGCGGCATTGACCAATCCGATCCCGGTACGCACCACGAGCACGGGGCGCCCCGCGGCCTCGACGGCGTACAGCTCGGCACCGCCGATCACGTGGGGGTTCTCGCAGCGGGAGTCGGCGTCCGCGAGGAACGGTTCGGCCTCCTCCGCCATGGCGACCACGACGGCCGGTGCGCCCACGCACGCGGCGAACCGTGCGGCGTCGTCCGTCACCGCGTGACCTCGTCCCAGTGCTCGCGCTCGGCCAGGAATCCGCGCACCGCGTCCTGGGCGGCCTCGAGACTGTGGTTGGCGCCCCAGCCGCACTGCACCTCGTTCGCGGCCGGGACTTCGTCCGCCTCGAGGATGTCCCGGAAGGTGCGCTCGAGCAGGCGCTCGAACTCCTCGGTCTCCACTCCCAGCATGAGCGCGTAGAAACCGGTCTGGCAGCCCATGGGGGAGAAGTCGATCAGGGCGTCCGTGTGATTGCGCATGTGCTCCGCGGTGAGGTGCTCGATCGAGTGTACCGCCGGCATCTCCAGGTGCGCCTGGTTGGGCTGGGTGAAGCGGACGTCGTACTTCACGAGGGTGTCACCACCCGGCAGTTCCTTCCGATCCGCGATCCGCACGTAGGGGGCGGCCACGCTGCGGTGGTCCAGGTTGAATGATTCGACGTTCATCTTCTGCATGCCCCCATTGTTCCAGGTCGGTCCCGCTTCGCACGTCCGGGGCGCTCCCGCGGGGCGGCGACGTCGCTCCCGTTGGACGGCGCTGGCCCTCCCGCGGGATTGCGACGGCGCTGCCGCACCGTGTGGGTGCGGGGCCCTGCAGCGGTGCGCCGCGCCGTCGTCCGCCGAGTGGTGACGGTCCTTACGGTGCCCCGGCGGAGGATCGGTTAGGATGGACGCTGGTCTGACTGCGGTCCGTGGCGGTTCGACCCCGGGAGCTCGCTCCCGGACCCCGGGCGAGAATCTCACGCACCGGGCGGTCACGGTACTGACTCGAGGAGTTACACATGGCCCTGGATGCCACGATCAAGAACCAGATCATCACCGAGTACGCGACGCACGAGGGTGATACCGGTTCGCCCGAGGTGCAGATCGCGGTGCTGTCCCGTCGGATCTCCGATCTGACCGAGCACCTGAAGATGCACAAGCACGACCACCACACCCGCCGTGGCCTCATGGCCCTGGTGGGACGGCGTCGTCGCATGCTGGACTACCTGCGTCGCACCGACATCGCCCGCTACCGTGCGCTCATCGAGCGCCTCGGCCTGCGCAAGTGATGTGACCGGTTCCCCGTGCCCCTGTCGGAGCGCGGGGAACCGCCGCAACCGGCGCTGTTCGTGACGAACACCGCCACCCGGACCGCGTGTCCGGACAATCCAACGAGAAATCACGTCATAGCGTGACCGCGCTGCATGTCGCGGTCCTCGACAGTGGCCTTCGCAACGCTCACGCGCTGCGAGCGCCTCGATCGAAGACCGGTGTGTCGCGCGGATCGCGCACCACGAAGAAACGGAGGTGACCCTTGGAGGGTCCCGAAATCCAGAGTGCAGAAGCCGTTATCGACAACGGTTCGTACGGCAAGCGCGTCGTGCGCTTCGAAACCGGCCGACTCGCCCGCCAGGCCGCGGGTTCGGCCATGGTCTACATCGACGAAGAGACCTCCATGCTCTCGGCCACGGCCGTGGGCAAGCACCCGCGGGAGGGCTTCGACTTCTTCCCGCTCACGGTGGACGTCGAGGAGCGGATGTACGCCGCGGGTCGCATCCCCGGTTCGTTCTTCCGCCGTGAGGGTCGCCCGTCCACGGACGCGATCCTCACGTGCCGTCTGATCGACCGCCCGCTGCGCCCCGCGTTCGGCAAGGGCCTGCGCAACGAGGTGCAGGTGGTCGTGACCGTCACGTCCATCGCCCCGGACGAGATCTACAACACCGTGGCGATCAACGCCGCGTCCATGTCCACGACCCTGTCCGGGCTGCCCTTCCAGGGCCCCGTGGGCGGCGTGCGCATGGCGCTCATGGCCCAGGAGAACGGTTCCCATCAGTGGATCGCGTTCCCCAAGCACTCGCAGCTGGAGAACGCCGTGTTCGACATGGCCGTGGCCGGCCGCGTGGTGAGCACCAAGGACGGCGGCTCGGACGTCGCGATCATGATGGTCGAGGCCGAGGCCACCGACAACGCCTGGGAGCTCATCAAGGGCCAGGGCGCGGTCGCACCGACCGAGGAGCTCGTGGCCGAGGGCCTCGAGGCCTCCAAGCCGTTCATCAAGGCCCTGTGCGACGCCCAGGCGGATCTCGCCTCCCGCACCGCCAAGCCCGAGCTGGACCTGCCTCGCTTCGGCGGGTACGAGGACGACGCCGCCGAGGCCGTCAAGGACTTCGTGGGCGAGCGCATGGCGGAGGTCTACTCGATCGCCGGCAAGCAGGAGCGCGAGGCCGCGACCGACGAACTGCACCAGTCCACGCTGGCCGAGCTCACGGGCGAGGGCAAGGCCTTCGAGGGCCGCGCGGACGAGGTCAACGGTGCCTACCAGGCCCTGACCAAGCAGACCGTGCGCCAGCGCATCCTCAAGGACAAGGTGCGCATCGACGGCCGCGGTCTCACGGACATTCGTCAGCTCAGCGCCGAGGTGGACGTGCTCCCGCGCGTGCACGGTTCCGCGCTGTTCGAGCGCGGCGAGACCCAGATCATGGGTGTCACCACGCTGAACATGCTCAAGCTGGAGCAGCAGATCGACTCGCTGTCCCCGGTCAAGCACAAGCGTTACATCCACCACTACAACTTCCCTCCGTACTCCACGGGTGAGACCGGCCGCGTGGGTTCGCCCAAGCGCCGCGAGATCGGTCACGGCGCGCTCGCCGAGCGTGCGATCACGCCCGTGCTGCCCTCCCGGGAGGAGTTTCCGTACGCGATCCGTCAGGTCTCCGAGGCGCTGGGCTCCAACGGCTCCACGTCCATGGGTTCCGTGTGCGCGTCCACGCTGTCGCTGTACAACGCCGGTGTGCCGCTGCGCGCTCCCGTGGCCGGTATCGCCATGGGCCTGGTCTCCGACACCGTCAACGGCGAGGTCCAGTACGCGGCCCTGACCGACATCCTCGGTGCGGAGGACGCGCTGGGTGATATGGACTTCAAGGTCGCCGGCACGTCCGAGTTCGTGACCGCGATCCAGCTGGACACCAAGCTGGACGGTATCCCCGCCTCGGTCCTGGCCTCGGCCCTGACCCAGGCCCGCGAGGCCCGGCTCTACATCCTGGACGTGCTGACCTCCGCGATCGACGCCCCGGACGAGATGAGCGAGTTCGCGCCGCGCGTGATCTCGGTGAACGTGCCCGTGTCCAAGATTGGTGAGGTGATCGGCCCCAAGGGCAAGATGATCAACCAGATCCAGGAGGACACCGGCACCGACATCTCCATCGAGGACGACGGCACCGTGTACATCGGCGCCACGGACGGCCCCTCCGCGGAGGCCGCGCGCTCGGCGATCAACGCGATCGCCAACCCGCAGGTCCCCGAGGTGGGCGAGCGCTACCTGGGCACCGTGGTCAAGACCACCACGTTCGGTGCGTTCGTGTCCCTGACCCCGGGCAAGGATGGTCTGCTCCACATCTCCGAGATGCGCAAGCTCAACGACAACAAGCGCGTCAACGAGGTCGACGACGTCGTGTCCGTGGGCCAGAAGGTCCAGGTGGAGATCACCAAGGTGGACGACCGCGGCAAGCTGTCCCTCGCGCCCGTCGTGGCCGAGTCCGAGGCCCCGGCCGAGTCCTCCGACGACGAGAACTGAGCAGAGGGTGTTCGTTACTAGATGACAGTTGTTCACCTTCCCCTGAGGGCGGGCGATCCCGCGGAGCACGTCTCCGGCGGGGCCGCCCGCCTTCGGGCCTATTCGGCCACGGCGCATGCGCCGGGCTTCACCCACGTGGTGCACGACGACGCCGAGGGCGCCGTGATCATGCGCACCGTCCTGCCGTGCGGGACCAGGGTGCTCACCGAGAAGATGCCCGGGCAGCGTTCGGTGTCCGTGGGGTTCTGGGTGAGCCTGGGCTCGCGTGACGAGGCCCCGGGCATGCTCGGTTCCACGCACTTCCTGGAGCACCTGCTGTTCAAGGGCACGTCCCGGCGCAGTTCGCTCGAGATCGCGGAGGCCTTCGACCGCGTGGGCGGGGAGTCCAACGCGTTCACGGCCCACGAACACACGTGCTACCACGCACGGGTGCTCTCCGAGCAGTTGCCCATGGCGGTGGACGTGCTCGCGGACATGTTCACCGGTGCCGTCCTGGACCCCGAGGAGTTCGACCGCGAACGCGGCGTGATCCTCGAGGAGATCGCCATGGACCGGGACGATCCCACGGACTTCGCGTTCGAACAGTTCAACGCCGAGGTGCTCCACGGATCCGCGCTCGCGCGGCCCATCGCGGGCACCCCCGAGGAGATCCGCTCCGTGACCCGTGACGCGGTGTGGCAGCACTACCGCGGCTCCTACCGCCCCGAGAACCTCGTGGTCACGGTGGCCGGGGGTCTCGACCACGACCGCGTCGTCGAACTCGTGCGCGAGTCCTTGGCCCGCGCGGGCTGGGACCCGGACGCGACCGGTCACGCCGGTGCCCGGCGGGACTCCTCGCCGGCGCAGCTGACGCCCCTGGTGGGGACCCACACGTTCGAGCGCCCGGTCGAGCAGGCCCACGTGGTGCTGGGCGGCGCCGGACTGCAGTCGGGGGACGAGCGTCGCTTCGCCATGACCGTGCTCAACGCCGCCCTGGGTGGCGGGATGTCCTCGCGGTTGTTCCACACCATCCGGGAGCAGAAGGGGCTCGCGTACTCCACGTTCTCCTTCTCGGGCTCCTACTCGGACGCCGGGTTCTTCGGGATGTACGCGGGGTGCACGGGCGAGCGCGTGGACCAGGTCAGCGAGCTCATGCGCGCCGAGCTGGACCGGCTCGCCCAGGACGGGATGGATGCGGCAGAACTCGCGAAGGTCGAGGGCCAACTCAGCGGTGCCACGGTCCTCGCCCTCGAGGACACAGGGTCACGGATGTCCCGGCTGGGGTCCGCGGAACTGAAGACGGGCATCTTCATGGACGTGGACGAGTCCCTGCGGCGCATCCGCGCCGTGACGTCCGAGGACGTGCAGACACTGGCCGCGCAATTGTCCGCGGATGCCACGGTGCGCACCGTGGTGGGGCCGCACGTCGAGCAGAACCAGGAATGAGGCGGGATCACATGAACGAGCAGATCAAGGTGGCCGTACTGGGCCGCAACGGACGCATGGGCTCCGAGGCAGTGAAGGCCATCACGGACGCCTCGGACATGGAACTCGTCGCGGCCCTCGGTCGCGGTGACGACCTGCAGGAGATCGTGAGCTCCGGCGCCCAGGTGGTCGTGGACCTAACGGTCCCGAGCGCCACGCGGGAGAACGTGCGCTTCGCCGTGGAACACGGTATCCACGCGGTCGTGGGGACCACGGGCTGGGACGACGCCACTCTGGCCGAGCTCGAGTCGTGGCTCGCCGATTCCCCGGACACGGGTGTGCTGATCGCCCCCAATTTCGCGGTGGGTGCGGTGCTCGCCATGAAGTTCTCCGAGATGGCCGCGGCGTTCTTCGAGTCCGTGGAGATCGTGGAGCTGCACCACCCCCAGAAGCTCGACGCCCCGTCCGGTACCGCGGCGCGAACCGCTGCGCTCGTGGCCGCCGCGCGCGAACGGGCCGGTGTGGCGCCGTCGCCGGATGCCACGGAATCCGATCCGCACGGCGCACGCGGTGCGGACCTGGACGGTGTGCACGTGCACTCGGTGCGGTTGCGCGGGCTCGTGGCCCACCAGGAGACCCTGCTGGGCAACACGGGGGAGCAGCTGACCGTGCGCCACGATTCCTTCGACCGCGTGTCCTTCATGACGGGTGTGCTGTTGGGCGTGCGCTCGGTCGCGAAGCACCCGGGGCTGACCCACGGCTTGGACGGCTACATGGACCTGGGGCTGTGAGCCGCGCCCGTTCCTTCTCCGGTCTGCGCTGGTGGGCCACGGCCGTGATCGTGCTGCTCGTGATCACGGTGCTTATCCTGCCGATCTCCGTGGGCTCCAAGATCTGGCTCGTCGCCATGCTCGCGTTCGCCGCGGTGTTCACCGTGCTCGAGGTGGGTGCGAAGGGTCGTATCCTGGCCGAGCTCATGATCGGGCTGCTGGCCCTGTACCTCGCCTTGGCCTTCCACCGGGCGGTCCTGTTGCTCGGCACGGGGGGCTGGCTGCCCACCTTGCTGGGCGTGGCCATGCTCGTGATCCCCGCGGTGGGCACGTGGGCCATGGTGCGCGAGATCGTCTTCGGCGCCCGCACCGAACGCCTCGGCCGGGAACTCGCCGCGCGCGGTGAGCTTCCCGCGGACGATCTGCCGAGGACCCCGTCCGGACGGTACGTGCGGGCTGCCGCGGACGAGCACTTCGACGTCGTGCGCCGCGAGGTCGAGGCGTTCCCCGCAGACTGGGGCGGGTGGTACCGACTGAGCCTCGCGTACTCCGCGAGCGGCGACGGCCGGCGGGCACGCAGGTCCATGCGCACCGCCATAGCCCTACATCGGGGGACGGATCCGGAAACGGTGCTCGCCCGCTCTGGGCGGTAACCTGTGGATATGACACACGACAGCGCACCTGCGCGGACGCAGCGGTCCGCGCCCATGTTCGGGTCCCTGCTCACTGCCATGGTCACGGTCTTCCACGACGACGGCTCGGTGGACCTCGAGGCCACGGGTCACCTCGCCGAGCAACTCGTGGACGACGGTTGTGACGGTCTGGTGGTGTGCGGCACCACCGGTGAGTACTCCACCATGACCGACCAGGAAAACCTTTCGGTCTTCCGCGCCGTCAAGGACGCCGTGGGCGGGCGCGTGCCGCTGCTCGCGGGGACCGGTTCGAACGACACCGAGCACTCTCGCTTCCTGTGCCTCGAGGCGCAGAAGATCGGGATGGACGGCCTGCTGATCGTCACCCCGTACTACAACAAACCCACCCAGGCGGGGGTCGAGGCGCACTTCCGTTCGCTCGCGGACTCCGTGGACACGCCCGTCATGGTGTACGACATCCCCGGGCGCTCGGGGATCCCGATCGAGCCCGAGACCATGATCTCCCTGGCCTCCCACCCGAACATCGTGGCCGTCAAGGACGCCAAGGCGGACTTCATGGCCGCCGCCCGGGTCATGGCCGAGACGGACCTGCTCTTCTACTCCGGCGACGACGGTCTCACCCTCCCGTGGATCGCGCTCGGCGCGTCCGGTCTCGTGGGTGTGACCACCCACATCGACACCCCGCGCTACCGCCAACTCGTGGACGCCTCCCTGGCGGGGGACCTCGAGACCGCGCAGCGGCTCAACGAGGAGTTGTTGCCGCTCGTGCGTGCCACCATGACCCGGATCCCCGGGGCCGTGGCCGCGAAGACCATTCTTCATTGGCAGGGCCGCCTGCCGAACAACACGGTGCGCTTGCCGCACGTGACACCCACACAGGCCGAGCTGGAGCAGATCCGCTCGGACCTGAGCACGTCGGTCATCGCCGACACGCTGACCACCTGAGATGAAAGGGGTCTCATGACCCATTGGAACACCACCGACCTCTCCGAACCGTCGGCACTCGCGAAGGACACCCTGCGAGTCATCCCCCTGGGCGGTCTGGGCGAGGTCGGTCGGAACATGACCGTGTTCGAGATCAACGGGCAGCTGCTCGTGGTCGACTGCGGTGTCCTGTTCCCCGAGGAAACCCAGCCCGGCGTGGACCTGATCCTGCCGGACATCAACCACATCCGTGAGCGCCTCGACGACATCGTCGCGATCGTGCTCACCCACGGGCACGAGGACCACATCGGCGCGGTCCCGTACCTGCTCAAGCGCCGCCCGGACATCCCCATCCTGGGCTCGCAGCTCACGCTCGCATTGATCGAGGCCAAGCTGCAGGAGCACCGGATCAAGCCCTTCACCATGGCCGTGCGCGAGGGCCAGGTGGAGCGCCTCGGTGAGTTCGAGTGCGAATTCGTGGCCGTGAACCACTCCATCCCGGACGCCCTGGCAGTGTTCCTGCGCACCAAGGCCGGGACCGTGCTGCACACCGGTGACTTCAAGATGGACCAGCTGCCCCTGGACGGGCGGATCACGGACCTGCGTCACTTCGCCCGCCTGGGCGAGGAGGGTGTGGACCTGTTCCTCACGGACTCCACCAACGCCGAGGTTCCCGGGTTCATCGCGTCCGAGAAGGCCATCGGCCCCGTGCTCGCAGACGTGGTCGCCCGCGCCAAGCAGCGCGTGATCGTGGCGTCGTTCTCCTCCCACGTCCACCGCGTGCAGCAGGTGCTCGACGCCGCTGTGGCCAGTGGTCGCAAGGTCGCCCTGATGGGCCGATCCATGATCCGCAACATGGCGATCGCCGAGAAGCTCGGCTACCTGGACGTGCCGCCCAACGTGCTCGTGGACCAGAAGAAGGTGGGCGACTACCGGGACGACCAGATCGTCATCATGTGCACCGGTTCCCAGGGTGAGCCCATGGCCGCGCTGTCCCGCATGGCCAACGGGGACCACAAGGTCCAGGTCAACGCAGGGGACACCGTGATCCTGGCGTCCTCCCTGATCCCGGGCAACGAGAACTCCGTGTTCCGCGTGATCAACGGGCTCATGCGCCTGGGCGCGGACGTGGTGCACAAGGGCAACGCCAAGGTCCACGTCTCGGGTCACGCCGGGGCGGGCGAGTTGCTGTACTGCTACAACATCGTGGAACCCGAGTACGTCATGCCGGTCCACGGCGAGATCCGGCACCTGATCGCCAACGGCAACCTGGCCCAGGAAACCGGCGTCCCCGCGGACCACGTGCTGCTCGCGGAGAACGGCACCGTGGTGGACATGCATTCCGGCGCGGCCAAGATCACCGGGCAGGTGGAGTGCGGGTTCATCTACGTGGACGGCTCCTCCGTGGGTGAGATCACGGACGCGGACCTCAAGGACCGCATGACCCTCGGCGAGGAGGGCTTCATCTCCGTAGTCACCGTGGTCAACCGGGACACCGGCAAGATCGTCTCCGGCCCGGACATCCACGCGCGCGGCGTGGCCGAGGAGGACACCGTGTTCAACGAGATCCGCCCCCGGATCTCCGCGGCCCTCGAGGACGCGCTCGGCGAGAGCGGCAAGAACCACACGACCCACCAGTTGCAGCAGATCGTGCGGCGCACCGTGGGCTCGTGGGTCTCCCGCAAGCTGCGGCGCAAGCCCATGATCGTGCCCGTGGTCGTCGAGGCCTGACGCCCCGAACCACCGCACTGCGCAGCGGCCCGCCCGGATCCGACTCCGGGCGGGCCGCTGCGCAGTGCGGGTACCCTGGGGGCATGGCGTCTCGAACTTCCCCCGCGCGCTCCTCGAAGGCCTCCGGCAGGTCCTCGAGTTCCGCGCGTTCCCCTAAGAACGGCAAGAAGGCCCCCGCACGGTCCACGTCCGCACGCTCCGGATCCACGGGGCCCTCGGCCGGTTCCACCGCCTTGCACGGGGTGGTCAACGCGTGGTCCGGCGCCGGACACGTGGTGGGGGCCGCGGTGCGCCGCGTGGGGACCGTGCGCACGGACATGGCTCCCGAACAGCGCCGCGACGGCGGTGCGCTCGTGTGGCTCGTGCTCGCCGTCGTGATCGCCGCGGTCGAGTGGTGGAACCTGCGCGGCGTGGACCTCGCGCTCGTGGCGATCCCCGCGTCCTGGGTGCACGCGGTCGTGGGCGGGACCTTCGGGTTCATGGCCCTCGTGCTGCCCATCTTCTGCTTCTTCTTCGCGATCCGCGTCTTCCGTCACCCCGAGGCCACGCAGGCCAACAACCGCATCGCGATCGGTCTGCTCGCGCTGTCCGTCGCCGGCGCGGGCACCGCGCACCTGCTGGGCGGCGCGCCCGGTCTGGGTGACGGGTTCGACGCCGTGTGGCGCGCGGGTGGTTTCGTGGGCTTCCTGGCCGCGGACCCGTTGGCGTCCCTGATCACCCGGTGGGGCGCGCTCGCGGTGTTCGTGCTGCTCGCGGCGTTGGCCGTGCTCGTCATGACCGCCACGCCCGTGGGGGAGATCGGGCCGCGCTTGCGCGAGCTCTACCGCCGTCTCACGGGCCAGTACGAGCCCCGCGCGATCGACGTCACCGATCCCGCGCACGACCGCTCCTACCTCGATCCCACCCGGCCCACACGCGAGAAGCGCTCACGGCGCTCCGAGCGACGCAAGCAGCGCCACGAGCTGGAACGCTACGACGGTGACGAGGCGTTCGAGCGCGCTGTCGTGGGCGAGGCCAACCGCCGCGAGGCACGGGATGCGGGATCGACGAGCGTGTTCGACGTCGGCTCGCACGCGGAGCGCTCCGCGCGCGGGGGTTCTGCCGGTGGGTCCTCCTCCGTGCGCGACGCCGCGCAGGCGGCGGGCGCCACCGCGGCGTCCGAGGTCCAGGACACCGACGCGATCCCGAACCCGGGGGCCGCCTTGCGCCCCGGCGAGAAGCGCCCCACCAAGTCCCAGCGCGCCGCCCAGAAATTACGCGAGGAGCAGGGGATCGCGCCCGCGGCGGACACCGCGGCGGCGTCGGACGCGCCCGCCCTCAAGGTGGACGATGACGCCCAGCCCCGCACCCACACGCCCGCGACCCCCATCCCGGCCCGCTCCGAGCAGCTCAAGCTGCAGGGCGACGTAGCCTACAGCCTCCCGCCCGTGGCGGACCTCGTGCAGGGCCCGCCCGCCAAGGAACGCTCCGAGGCCAACGACCAGGTGGTCCGGGCGCTCACGAGCGTACTCGAACAGTTCAAGGTGGACGCCGAGGTCACCGGCTTCTCGCGCGGGCCCACGGTCACGCGCTACGAGATCGAACTGGGCTCCGGGACCAAGGTGGAGCGCGTCACGGCGCTGTCCAAGAACATCGCGTACGCGGTGGCGTCCGCGGACGTGCGGATCCTCTCGCCCATCCCGGGCAAGTCCGCGATCGGCATCGAGATCCCCAACACGGATCGTGAGACCGTGGCGCTGGGGGACGTGCTGCGCTCGCAGAAGGCCCGGGCGTCCGAACACCCCATGATCATGGGCGTGGGCAAGGACGTGGAGGGCGGCTTCGTGCTCGCGAACCTCGCCAAGATGCCGCACATGCTCGTGGCCGGTGCTACCGGTGCGGGTAAGTCCTCGTTCGTGAACTCCATGATCGTCTCGATCCTCATGCGCTCCACCCCGGACGAGGTGCGCCTGGTCATGGTGGACCCCAAGCGTGTGGAACTCACCGCGTACGAGGGCGTGCCGCACCTGATCACCCCGATCATCACCAACCCCAAGAAGGCCGCCGAGGCCCTGCAGTGGGTCGTGCGGGAGATGGACGCGCGCTACGACGACCTCTCCCACTTCGGGTACAAGCACATCGACGACTTCAACAAGGCCGTGCGCAACGGGAAGGTGCAACCCGAACCCGGGTCCAAGCGCACCATCCGCCCCTACCCGTACCTGCTCGTGATCGTGGACGAGCTCGCGGACCTCATGATGGTGGCCCCGCGGGACGTCGAGGACGCGATCGTGCGGATCACCCAGCTCGCGCGTGCCGCAGGCATCCACCTCGTGCTCGCCACGCAGCGGCCCTCGGTGGACGTCGTGACCGGTCTGATCAAGGCCAACGTCCCGTCCCGGATGGCGTTCGCGACGTCCTCGGTCACCGACTCCCGCGTGGTGCTGGACCAGCCCGGTGCGGAGAAGCTGATCGGCCAGGGTGACGCCCTGTTCCTGCCCATGGGCGCGTCCAAGCCCATGCGTGTGCAGGGCGCGTGGGTCTCCGAGTCGGAGATCCACAAGGTCGTGGAGCACGTGAAGTCGCAGATGAGCACGCACTACCGCGACGACGTCGTGCAGGAAGCGCCCAAGAAGACGATCGACGAGGACATCGGGGACGACCTCGACGTCCTGCTGCAGGCCGCCGAGCTGATCATCACCACGCAGTTCGGGTCCACGTCCATGCTCCAGCGCAAGCTGCGCGTGGGTTTCGCGAAGGCTGGGCGGCTCATGGACCTGCTCGAGTCACGCGGCGTAGTCGGGGCGTCCGAGGGGTCCAAGGCACGTGACGTCCTCGTCAAGCCGGACGACCTCGCCGCGACCCTCGCCCTGATCCGCGGCGAGGAGCCCCCGGCTCCCGCCGCACCCGCCACGGGGTCCGTGGACTACGGCGAGGACCCGGTGGAGGCGTCGCTGGCCGACGTCGCCCACGACTACCACGACGGATCCGAGACAGCCGAGGACGCATGGGAGCTGACAGGACGATGAGCGCACACGAGAACACCCCGCCTGCGGAGCCGGCACCCAACAGCTCCAACTGGAACCTGCCCAACGCCCTGACGGCCCTGCGGATCGTCATGGTCCCGTTCTTCGTCTGGTTCCTGTGGGCCGGGGGGACCCACGGCCAGGACTCCATGGGCATGCGCTGGGCCGCCGTGGTCACGTTCGGGCTCGCGATGCTCACGGACAAGCTCGACGGGGACATCGCCCGGGCGCGCAACCTCATCACGAGTTTCGGCAAGATCGCCGATCCCATCGCGGACAAACTGCTCACGGGTGCCGCGTTCGTGGTGCTGTCCATGCTCGGGGAACTGTGGTGGTGGGTCACGATCGTGATCCTGGTGCGCGAGTGGGGCATCACGCTCATGCGATTCGTGGTGATCCGCTACGGCGTGATGGCCGCGTCGAAGGGCGGCAAGACCAAGACCGTCCTGCAGACCGCGGCGCTGATCGCTCTGCTGTTGCCGCTCACCCCCTTCGTGGGGCAGTGGTGGCTGTGGTTCGCGTGGGTGCTCACCGCGCTCGCGTTGCTCGCCACCGTGATCACGGGCATCGACTACGTGATCAAGGCCGTGCAGTTGCGCAACCGGGCCGTGCGCGGGGATGCGGCGTGACAGAGAACCGGCCGGGGTACGACGCCGCGGAGCTCGTGCGCCGCGCCATCGCCCGCGGGGTCACGGTGGGCACGGCCGAATCCCTCACCGGGGGCGCGCTCGCATCCGCGATCGTGACCGTGGCGGGTGCCTCGGCGTGTTTCGAGGGAGCGGTCGTGAGCTACTCGCACGCCGTCAAGGAACGCGTGCTGGGTGTGTCCCAGGAGCTGCTCGAGGAACGCGGGGCGGTGAACCCGCAGGTCGCGGTGGCCATGGCCCGCGGCGCGCGCGAGCGCCTGGGCGTGGACTGGGCCGTGTCCACCACCGGGGTCGCCGGGCCGGAACCGCACGACGGACACCCCGTGGGAACCGTCTTCGTGGGGATCGCGGGTCCGGGTGTGGAGCGGGTGGAGCGTTTGGATCTCAGCGGTGACCGGGCCGAAATCCGGCAAGCCACCGTGGGCCGCGCGCTTGACGCATTGACGACTCAAATCTCATTCTCAGCCAACGCCTAGTGTTTTTAGGCCGCCGAGCGGGAACAATCGAACACGTAAGCCCGTTATGGATATCAGAGGTTGAGCCCGATGGGCTCAAGAGGCCTCGACCACTGCGTCGTCAGCGATGCAGAAGGCCCCGTCAATTCGTACGAGGAGAAGCAATTCACATGACGAAGCAACCCGTGTCTGTCAATGGTGTTGTCCGTTGGAAGGACGTGGGTGTGTCCGATGAAGCTCACGGGAAAACCAATGATGTCAAGGTCGGTGTCCTGCGTCAGGAGATAGGCGAGGTGCTGCGCAACGTCCGCCAGCGTCAGGGCCGGACCCTGCGCGAGGTCTCGCACAGTGCCCGCGTCTCGCTGGGGTACCTGAGCGAGGTGGAGCGAGGACAGAAGGAAGCCTCCTCCGAATTGCTCGCGTCCATCTGTGCGGCACTGGACATCCCGATGTCCCAGATGCTGCGCGAGGTCGCGGACCGTCTCGCCTACGCCGAGGGCACGTTCATCCCTGACACCGTGCCGTCCGAGCTCACGGAGGAGTTCACGCGGGAGATGCGTCAGCTGCGCGGTGGCACCGCCGCCGGCGCGCACTGAGTCAGACCCCGCTCGCTGCGGCCGAACCGGCCGCGGTGCACCAGACCAACGAACGGACCCGCCCTGTGGGCGGGTCCGTTGCTCATCGCATCACCGTGGGGTCCGCACAGCGTGGAGAATTAGCGGATCTATGCAGCGTCGATACCGAGGAGAAGTCGTTCATGCGAGTCAGTGCGTTCTGGGACCTGATGTCCCACGAATTCGGGGCGGTGTACAGCCGGGTTCTCGCTCGGGATCTGGTTTTGACCGAGTTGGGTGAGCGCACGGCCGCGGAGGCCCTCGAGTCCGGGACGGACCCCAAGACGGTGTGGTTCGCGGTGTGCCGCGCCCAGGATATCCCCGAGTCCCGGTGGTGGGGTCCGGATCAACCGCCCCGGCGCTGAGTTCGCCGTGGACGGCGTGCGCCACGCCGTCTTCGAAGGTATATTCGAATCAGCTCACGCGCGCTCCACAACCCGTCCGGTCTCTTATGGCTGTCGGACCCCCTTTGTACCGTGGAACGCGAAGACATCGACAGGGCCGCCCCGGCCCCCGAGAACCGAGGTGAAACATGGCAGCCAAGTCCAAGGGCGCACCGGCACCCTCTCAGGTGGCCGGATCCGATCGTCAGAAGGCGCTGGACACCGTCCTGTCCCAGATCGACAAGAACTACGGCAAGGGATCGGTCATGCGGCTGGGGGATCGCCCCGCCAACAAGATCGAGACCATCCCCACCGGTTCCATCGCGCTGGACGTCGCACTGGGTATCGGCGGGTTCCCCCGCGGCCGTGTCGTGGAGATCTACGGCCCGGAATCTTCGGGTAAGACCACCGTGGCCCTGCACGCCGTGGCCAGCGTCCAGAAGGCCGGCGGGATCGCCGCCTTCATCGACGCCGAGCACGCGCTGGACCCGGTCTACGCCGAGAAGCTCGGTGTGGACACGGATAACTTGCTGGTGTCCCAGCCGGACACCGGTGAGCAGGCGCTCGAGATCATGGACATGCTCGTGGGTTCGGGCTCCATCGACATCATCGTGATCGACTCCGTGGCGGCCCTCGTGCCCAAGGCGGAGATCGAGGGCGAAATGGGCGACAGCCACGTGGGTCTGCAAGCCCGGTTGATGTCCCAGGCCCTGCGTAAGATCACGGGTCGGTTGTCCCACACCAACACCACCGCGATCTTCATCAACCAGCTGCGCGAGAAGATCGGCGTGTTCTTCGGCTCCCCGGAGACCACCACGGGTGGTAAGGCGCTGAAGTTCTACGCCTCCGTCCGCGTGGACGTCCGCCGGATCGAGACCCTCAAGGACGGTGCGAACCCCGTGGGTAACCGCACCCGCGCCAAGATCGTCAAGAACAAGATGGCCCCGCCCTTCAAGCAGGCCGAGTTCGACATCCTCTACGGTCAGGGCATCTCCATCGAGGGCGGCCTGATCGACATGGGCGTGGAACACGGCATCGTGAAGAAGTCCGGTGCGTGGTTCACCTACGAGGGGGACCAGCTCGGCCAGGGCAAGGAGAACTCGCGCCGCTTCCTCAAGGACAACCCGGAACTCGCCCAGGAGATCGAACGCAAGATCCTGGTCAAGCTCGGGATCAGCGAGGACCCGGACCAGGCCTCCCAGGACACGGAGGGGTTCGGCGACGATCCCCAGGACCTGGACCCGGATGCCCCGTTCGCACCGGCCAAGGACGAGACCGAACTTCCGGCATTCTGAGCTGACGCCGTCCCTTCATGACTGAATCTAAGCGCTATGGTTCCCGGCGCCGCCGGGCCTCCGATTCCCATTGGAGCCCGGCGGCGCCGCCCGCGTCCGCGGAGTCATCGGGTGAAGCGGAAGCCGATCCCCGCGACGTCGCCCGCGCCATCGTCCTGCGACAGCTGAGCGCATCGGCCAAGTCGCGGCACCAGCTCGAGGACAAACTCGCGGACCGCAACGTCCCCGAGGACGTCGCTCGGGAGGTGCTCGACCGGTTCGAGGAAGTGAACCTCGTGGACGACCGGGCCTACGCGGGGATGTTCGTCAGGTCGCGCGCCGAGACCCGCCGGTTGTCCCGCTCGGCTCTGCGCCGAGAACTCGCGCAGCGCGGGATCACGGGTGAGATCGCGGACGAGGCCCTCGAACAGCGCTCCGACCACGACGAACTGCGGGACGCCCACGTCCTCGTGCGCAAGAAGTTGCCCGCCTCCGTGGACCCGTCGGACCGCAAGGAACGCGACCGGCTGACCCGCAGGCTCGTGAGCATGCTCGGACGCAAGGGGTACCCGCCGGGACTCGCGTTCGCCGTGGTCAAGGAGGAGCTGGGCGCGCTGGAGGCCTCGGCGGAGGAGTTCGAATCGGAGGAGTCCGCGGGTGACGAGTTCGCCGGTGACGAGTTCTCCGCAGACGGGTTCCCGGGAGACGGGTTCTCGGGAGATGAGTACGCCGCGGGCGGGTCCACAATGGGCGGGCGCGATCGGCCGGATCCGGACGGCGCCCACGTGTGGGACACGCCCTGATCGGTGCCCCTTTGGCCGTGGACGGCCGAGATCCGGCGATTTGACCCCGTCCCTAAAATGGTGAGGTGACTCAGATGCCCCATGCCGTGCAGGAACCCGTGATCGCCACCGATGCACCCGCCTACGAGGTGCGCACTCTCGGATGCCAGATGAACGCCCACGACTCCGAGCGCATCACGGGACTGCTCGAGAGCGCCGGATACGTTCCCGCGGTGAACCGTGATCCGGACCTGGTCGTGTTCAACACGTGTGCCGTCCGGGAGAACGCGGACAACAAGCTGTACGGCCAGCTGGGTCAGCTGGCCCCCGTCAAGCGGCGCAACGAACGGTTGCAGATCGCGGTGGGCGGCTGCCTCGCCCAGAAGGACCGCGCCACCATCGTCGATAAGGCCCCGTGGGTGGACGTGGTCTTCGGGACCCACAACATCGGGTCCCTGCCGGTCCTGCTGGAACGCGCCCGGCACAACGAGCAGGCCCAGGTGGAAATCCTGGAAGCCCTCGAGACGTTCCCGTCGGCACTGCCGACCAAGCGGGAACAGGCATATGCGGGGTGGGTGTCCATCTCGGTGGGGTGCAACAACACGTGCACGTTCTGCATCGTCCCCCAGCTGCGCGGCAAGGAGAAGGACCGCCGTCCCGGGGACATCCTCGCCGAGGTCCAGGCGCTCGTGGACTCCGGTGCGGTGGAAGTGACCCTGCTGGGGCAGAACGTGAACTCGTACGGCGTGGAGTTCGGTGACCGCGGTGCGTTCGCCAAACTGCTGCGCGCCTGCGGGGACATCCAGGGGTTGGAGCGGGTGCGCTTCACGAGTCCGCACCCCGCGGCCTTCACGGACGACGTGATCGATGCCATGGCGGAAACCCCCAACGTGATGCCTCAGTTGCACATGCCGCTGCAGTCCGGTTCGGACCGGATCCTCAAGGACATGCGGCGCTCGTACCGTTCCAAGAAGTTCCTGGGCATCCTGGACCGGGTGCGTGAGCGGATCCCGCACGCCGCGATCACCACCGACATCATCGTGGGCTTCCCAGGGGAGACCGAGCAGGACTTCCAGGACACCCTGGACGTCGTGGAGGCCTCCCGGTTCTCCTCCGCGTTCACCTTCCAGTATTCGGTGCGCCCGGGCACTCCCGCCGGGGAGATGGCGAACCAGGTCCCCGCCCCCGTGGTGCAGGAACGCTTCGAACGGTTGACCGCCCTGCAGGACCGGATCAGCGCGGAGTTGAACCGCGAGCTCGTGGGCACGCGCACGGAGGTGCTCGTGAGCGCCCAATCGGGGCGGAAGTCCGAAGCCACGCACCGACTGAGCGGGCGGGGCCCGGATCAGCGGCTCGTGCACTTCAGTGTCCCGGACGGAGCCGCACAACCGCGCCCGGGTGATTTCGTCACGGTTCCGGTGACCGGGGCCGCCACGTACCACCTGCTCGCGGACCCGCGGGACGCGAACGAGTACAGCGTGCGGCGCTCCCGCGGCGGGGACGCGTGGGAGGCCGCTCAGGCGGAATCGTGTGGTGCGCCGTCGTCCTCGGGCAAACCCGCCGCCGTGGGGCTGGGCATGCCGTCGCTGCGGAAGCCCTGAGCGCGGTATGACCCGGGGGACGCAACGCCCGGTCGTGGCGGTCGTGGGGCCCACGGGGACCGGGAAGTCGGACCTCGGGATCGCGATCGCCCAGCGCGTGGGCGGGGAGATCGTCAACGCGGACGCCCTGCAGTTCTACCGGGGCATGGACATCGGGACCGCCAAGCTGCCCCCGGAGGAACGCGGGGGAGTGCCGCACCACCTGCTCGACATCTTGGACCTGCACGAGGAAGCGTCGGTCGCCGCGTTCCAGACTCGCGCTCGCACCGTCATCGCCGAGATCGAGGAACGCGGCAACGTGCCCGTCCTCGTGGGCGGCTCGGGACTGTACGTGCGCGCGGTGCTCGACCACATCGAATTCCCCGGAACCGATCCGCAGCTGCGAGCGCGGGTCGAAGCCGAGCTGCACGAGCACGGGCATCCCCACATGCTGCAGCGGCTCGCGGACGTGGATCCCGAATCGGCGGCCACGGTCAAGGACGACCGCAGACTGGTCCGGGCGATCGAGGTGCATCGGCTGACCGGACGGCCCTTCACATCGTTCATGCCCGAGCGCCGGTACGTGCGGCCCACGGTGCAGATCGGTCTCGCCATGGAGCGGGACGTGCTCAACGAGCGGGTGGCCCGCCGCGTGGACACCATGCTCGAGCGGGGGTGGCTGGACGAAGTACGAGCGCTCGCGGCCCGGGGGCTGCGCGAGAGCCCCACCGCCGGGAAGGCCCTGGGGTACCCCCAGTTGCTCGCGGTGCTCGACGGCACGAGTACGCTCGAGCGCGCCCGGGACGAGACCGTGACCGCCACCCGCAGGTTCGTGAAGCGCCAGCGCACGTGGTTCCGGGCGGATCCTCGCGTGCACTGGTTGCGGGCGGACGATCCCGCGGGACCGTCCGCGCTGCCGGAACGGGCAATGGACGTCGTCCGGGCTCAGTATGATGGCGGCGATGACTGACACGACCGAGGGGACGGTAGGCAGCGTGAACTGGCAGGAACTGGCGGGCGTGCGCGTGACCAAGGCGCACGGCACGGGAAACGACTTCGTGGTCTTCACGGACCGGGACGGCACCCTGGACGTCTCACCGGACACGGTCGCGGCGGTGTGCGACCGACACCTCGGGCTGGGCGGTGACGGCCTGATCCGCGCCGTGCGCACCGAGCACGTGGCCGATGCCGGCGAGCTCGCCGAAGCGCACCCGGACGTCGAGTGGTTCATGGACTACCGCAACGGGGACGGTTCCGTGGCGCAGATGTGCGGTAACGGGGTGCGGGTGTTCGTGGACCACCTCGTGCGCGAGGGGCTCGTGAGCCTTCCGCGCGGTTCCCAACTGCGCATCGGCACGCGCGCGGGGATGCGCACCGTGGCGCGTACGTCCGACGGCTACGCCGTGGACATGGGTCCGTGGAGCTTCGAGGATGGGGACGCCGCGCGCGAGCGCGGTTCGGATTGCCTCGTGAATGCGGAGGGCCTCACGGTCCCGCGCCCGGGGGTGTCCATCAGCATGGGCAATCCCCACACGGTCGTGGCCCTGTCCGAGGGCGAGAAGTTGGACGGGCTGGACCTACACACCGCGCCCGTCGTGGAACCCACCCCTCCCGAGGGGACCAACGTGGAGTTCGTGGTGCCCTCGGACGATGGCGATTCCGAGTTCGGTCGCCTCGAGATGCGCGTGCATGAACGGGGTGTCGGCGAGACGTACTCGTGCGGCACGGGCGCGTGCGCGGCCGCGGCGGCCACCCGTTTCTGGGGCGGTCCCGACTCCCCGGACCGCTGGTTCGTGCGTGTCCCCGGGGGCGTGCTGTCCGTGACGTTCGTGCCCGCCCCGGACGGCACCGAGCATGTCGTCCTCGCGGGTCCGGTGCGCGTGGTGGCCACCGCCGAGCTCGTCTGAGTCGGTCGCGTTCGTGCCGCGGTGGGCTGAGTCGGGAGGGCCTCGCCGCGCGGCCCTGTTGCATGCATCGTCCGACGACGACGCTGCGCGCCGGCTCCCGGAGCGGCACCCCTGGCTCCTGTTTCCGACCCAACGCCCGGGGGTATAGGTTCCAACGCCGTACACGCGACCCCGGTTCCCGCCCCGGCATGCGTGCCTCCGCGCGCCTCAGGCGCGCTGGACGGTGATGACGCGGAAGCCCTTGTCGGTTGCGGCCCGGTCCACGCAATACCCCTCACCCAGGGTGGCCGCGAGCCAGCGCTGCAGTGAGTCCCCACCCAGGTTCTTCTGTACCACGAGCCACGCCGTACCACCGGGCGCGAGGCGGGGGAGCCACATCATGAGGATGTCGTGCAGTTCCTGCTTCCCCACGCGGATCGGCGGGTTGGACCACATGGTGTCGAACGTACGATCCGAGGGTACGTCCTCGGGTAGATGGGTCTCCACGCCCGTGAGACCCAGCTCCCGCGCGTTCGCCGCAGTCAGCCGCAGGCTGCGTTCGTTGACGTCCACCGCGGTGACCGTGGCACTCGGTGCAGCGAGCGCGAGGGCCAGGGTGATCGGCCCCCACCCGCACCCGATGTCGAGCAGGTTCCGCCCGTGCGGATCGGGCACGTTGCGCAGCAGCGCGGCGGTTCCCTTGTCCAGGTCCGAGGGGGAGAAGACCCCCGCGGCCGTCCCCACGTCCACGGTGCGGCCCCGCAGCTCCACGGTGATCCGCCGCGGTTTCTCCGCGACGGACGGGTCGGACACGAAGTAATGCTGCGCGGGATTCTCGGGGGCCATGGCTCCACATGCTAGTGCCCCCGCCCGTCATGTCAGTGCCCGGCGCTAGACTTGGTCAACCGTCTCCAGCCATAGATCAAGGAAATATGACGCAATCTCACCAGCACCAGAATCCCGCTCCGAAGCAGCCCGGACACTCCGCGGAACTGACCGGACCGGAACTGGAGGACGTCGTCTCGCGTGTCCTGGCCCGTGCGCGCGCACGCTCCGAACCCACCCACGTACACGACGCCGGTCAGGACGTCTTCGACGATGAACGGGGCGTCCACGGCGCCCGCGACCACGCCGCCTCGTACGCAGCGGGCGGCGGACACGATCACCTGGGCCGCGCCCGTGAGCTCGCGGACGAGGACCACGTCCACGTCGAATCCGACGGCGATCAGCAGGACCTCGCCGAACGTCACGCGCTGCGCCGTGTCGCCGGACTGTCCACCGAGCTCGAGGACGTCACCGAGGTCGAGTACCGGCAGCTGCGGCTCGAGCGCGTCGTCCTGGCGGGTCTGTTCTCGAGCGGGACCCTGGCCGATGCGGAGAACTCGCTGCGTGAGCTCGCGGCGCTCGCTGAGACCGCCGGTTCCGAGGTCATGGACGGTCTGCTGCAGCGGCGCGCGACCCCGGACCCCGGCACGTACCTCGGCTCGGGCAAGGCCCTGGAACTCAAGGACGTGGTGGCCGCGACCGGTGCGGACACCGTCATCGTGGATGCCGAGCTCGCGCCGTCGCAGCGTCGTGCTCTCGAGGACGTCGTGAAGGTCAAGGTCATCGACCGCACGGGCCTCATCCTGGACATCTTCGCCCAGCACGCCAAGTCCAAGGAGGGCAAGGCGCAGGTGGAGCTGGCGCAGCTCGAGTACATGCTCCCGCGTCTGCGTGGTTGGGGTGAGTCGCTGTCCCGGCAGGCCGGTGGCCGTGCGGCCTCCGGTGAGGGTATCGGTAGCCGTGGTCCCGGTGAGACCAAGATCGAACTGGACCGGCGCCGGATCCGCCAGCGCATGGCCAAGTTGCGTCGGGAGATCGCGGCCATGAAGCCGGCGCGTGAGACCAAGCGACTCAACCGCAAGCGTCATTCCGTGCCCTCGGTAGCGATCGCGGGGTACACCAACGCGGGTAAGTCGTCCCTGCTCAACCGGTTGACGGATGCCGGGGTCCTCGTGGAGAACGCGCTGTTCGCCACGCTGGATCCCACGGTGCGCAAGGCCGAGACCCCGGACGGGATCGGCTACACGCTCGCGGACACCGTGGGCTTCGTGCGCTCGCTGCCCACCCAGTTGGTCGAGGCGTTCCGCTCCACCCTGGAAGAGGTCGCGGACGCAGACGTCATCGTGCACGTGGTGGATGCCTCCCACCCGGATCCGGAGGGTCAGCTCAAGGCCGTGCGGGACGTCCTCACGGACGTGGGCGCCAATGACATCCCGGAGATCGTGGCCCTGAACAAGGCCGACATCGCGGATCCCGTGGTGCTGGGTCGTTTGCGCAATCACGAGCACCCGTCGGTGGCCGTGTCGGCGCGCACCGGAGAGGGCATCGAGGAATTGCAGCGGTTGATCTCCTCCGCCATTCCGCGCCCAGACCACGACATGGAACTGCTCGTGCCCTACATTCACGGCGAGGTGGTCTCCCGGCTGCACGCCCAGGACGCCGAGATCCTGCGCACGGAACACACTCCCGAGGGTACGCGGTTGCGTGTGCGCGTTCGCGAGGAACTCGTGGGTGAACTCGAGCCCTACCGCGTGGCGGAGCCTGGGAGCCCGGCTGCCGCGCCCACCGCGGGGGATCCCGCCGGAGCATGAGCGCATCGTTCGTCGACGAAGCGGGGCACGACCTTTCGGACGTCCGCCCCGAAACGCTGCCCGGCGCGGTGGACACGCTCGAGCTCCTCGACTCCGCCGTGACCGCGTTGGGCGGGCAGCGCCGGGAGGGACAGCGGTTCATGGCGGCCAAGGTCGCCGAGGCCCTCGAGACCGGCCGGCATCTGTTGGTTCAGGCCGGGACAGGAACGGGTAAGTCACTCGCGTACCTCGTCCCGGCCCTGCGCCACGCCCGCACCGCGGACAAGCCCGTGGTCGTGGCCACGGCCACGCTGGCCCTGCAGTCCCAGATCACGGGCCGGGACGTCCCCCGCTTGCTCGACGCGCTCGAGGACGAACTGGACGACCGCCCCGTCGTCGCGCTGCTCAAGGGCCGCTCCAACTACGCGTGCCTGCACAAGGTCGAGGGCGGCTACCCGGACGACGACGGCGCCCTGTTCGACGTCCCCGGTTCGGGACCCGCCGCAGGGGGCGCGGATCGCCCCCTCGGTGGCTTGGCCCAGCAGGTGCTGCGGTTGCGGGAATGGGTCGAGACCACCGAGACCGGGGCCCGGGACGACGTCCAGCCGGGTGTCACGGACGCCGCGTGGCGGCAGGTCTCCGTGACCGCCAAGGAGTGCCTGGGGCGCAAGTGCCCCCTCGTGGAGGAGTGCTTCGCCGAGCGCGCCCGGGCCGAGGCCGGCGAGGCGGACGTGGTGATCACCAACCACGCGCTGCTCGCGATCAACGCGTTCGAGGGGCTTGCGGTCCTGCCCGAGCACGACGTCGTGATCGTTGACGAGGCCCATGAGCTGCGGGACCGGGTCACGGGTGCCGTGACCGCGTCGCTGTCCGCCGCCGCGGTACGAGCGGCGGCCACGGCCGTGCGCAAGCACACCGCGGCGTCGAGCGATGCACTCGAGAAGGCCGCGCAGGCCTTCGATCTCGCCTTCGACCCCGACCCGTCCGGACTGTTGCCACGAGGCTTCACCGAGGAGCAGGTCTACGCGGTCGGTGGCGTTCAGGACGCCGCGCGCACGGGGCTCAGTGACACCAAGGGCGATTCCAAGGGCGAGGACGCGGCACGTCACGCGGCCCGCTCACGATTGTCCGAGCTGCTGGACACCGCCGAGCGCATGCTGTCGGCGGACACCGCCCATGACGTCCTGTGGATCTCCCGCGTGGGTCGCTGGTCGCCCACCGAGGGATACGTGGGAGCGTCCGAAGGCGAACCGGCGACCCTGAACATCGCGCCGCTCAGCGTCGCGGGGCCCCTGCGGGAGGGGTTGTTCGACGGGCGCACGGTCGTGCTGACCTCGGCGACCCTGGCCGTGGGGTCATCGTTCTCGTCCACGGCCGGGGCTCTCGGCCTGCAGGGCCCGGGGTCCCCCGCGTGGCGGGGCGTGGACGTGGGCAGCCCCTTCGACTACCGCCGCCAGGGCATCCTCTACGTGGCCAAGCACCTCGCGAAACCCGGCCGTGGCGTCTCGGAGGAGCAACTCGAGGAACTGCTCGGGCTGCTCGAGGCCTCGGGCGGCGGCGCGCTCGGTCTGTTCTCGTCCCGCCGGGCCGCGGAGGACGCGGCGGAGGCGCTGCGCGATCGTACAGAGCTGCCCATCCTGTGCCAGGGGGACGCCTCCCTGCCGTCCCTGGTCAAAGAGTTCACCGACGATCCCTCAGCGAGCCTGTTCGGAACCATGAGCCTGTGGCAGGGAGTGGACGTGCCGGGGCAATCGTGCCGACTGGTCGTGATCGACCGGATCCCGTTCCCGCGCCCGGACGATCCCCTGGGCACCGCGCGCACACGCGCGGCCGAACGGGCAGGCGGCAACGGGTTCATGTCGGTCTCGGCCACCCACGCCGCGGTGCGCCTGGCGCAGGGCGCCGGCCGACTGATCCGTGCGAGCGGGGACAAGGGCGTCGTCGCCGTGCTGGACTCGCGGCTCGCCACGGCGCGCTACGGGCCCTTCCTGGCCCAGTCCCTCCCGCCGCTGTGGCCCACCACGGACCGCTCGACCGTTCTCGGGGCGTTAGAGCGATTGGCGCGCTCCTGAGCGTTCGACCTCGCTGTGCTCACGTCCGTGGTGCCGTCCCGCGTGACGCGACGCGCGGTTCCCGGAACCGTTCGGAGGGCGAGCTACAGGGAGCGGAAGACCGAGACGACCTTTCCCATCACGGTCGCGTGATCACCCAGGATGGGTTCGTAGCGGGTGTTCTGGGGCAGCAGCCACGTGTGGCCGTCGCGCTGGCGGAAGGTCTTGACGGTCGCTTCGTCGTCCAGCAGGGCAGCCACGACGTCCCCGTTCTGCGCGGAGTTCTGTTGGCGCACCACGACCCAGTCGCCGTCGCAGATGGCAGCGTCGATCATGGAGTCCCCGGAGACCTTGAGCATGAACAACTGGCCGTGACCCACGAACTGCCGTGGCAGGGAGTAGACCTCCTCGACCGATTGTTCGGCGGTGATGGGGCCACCGGCGGCGATGCGCCCCACGAGCGGTACGGGGACCATGGCGTCGTCGTCGTCCGCGGCGGGCAGGTCGCCCATGGTGTGCACCGCGGGGGACCCGGCGCCCGATGCGCGGGTCGCCAAGGACTCCACGGAACCCGCGGGCTCGTCGGCCGGCCCCAGGTGGCGGTCGAGTTCCTCCGCGCTCAACGGGCGCAGGACCTCCATGGCGCGGGGTCGGCGCGGATCCCGGCGCAGGTAGCCCCACTTCTCGAGCTGGCCGAGCTGATGGGTCACGCTGGACAGGGACGCCAGACCCACGGTGTCACCGATCTCACGCATGGACGGCGGGTAGCCGCGCGTGGTGATGCAGCGCTGCACGGCACCGAGGATCCGTGCTTGTCGAGGGGTGAGCGTGCGCGAGCGTCGGTCGGACGCCTGCTGATTCGGGGAAGAAGTGCTCACGTGCGGGGTCCTTTCACCGTCCACGCTGTGCACACCCTGCGGTGGGCCGCGGAGGCCGCTTATGCGTGTCGGAGACGCGGGGTCAACTAACTCCTGTGTGACCTCGAGCTTAACCCGCGCGCGTCCCCGGGTTCAAATATGTGTTCGAAAAGGTCCTCGACAGCATTCGTACACCCGTGCTAGAACTGTTGGTAGAGATTCGAAAATGTGTTCTAAATACGCTCCGCGTTCGAACACCGCCACCTTCGGGTGGATCCGGTCAGATCACCAGGAGGTAGCCATGACCGCTCTCACCTTGTCGCGATCCGTTCGTTCCGCCACGGCTGCGTCCTCCGCCGCCGTGCGCGCTCGTACGTCGGCCCGCGCCGCGTCCGTCCAGGCCGCCCCGCGCGCCGCTCGCTCGCCGCTGCAGCTCACCCGCCGCGGCCGGTTCTTCCTGATCGGACTGCCCTTCGTCACGGGAGCGGCGGCCCTGTTGGTGGTCGCCGCCGTCTTCCTGCTGCCGCCCACGGTCAAGGCATCCACGGAACCGGCGGGGGCGCCCGTGACCCACGGAGTCACGGTGCAGGCGGACCAGACCCTGTGGGAGATCGCCGCCGTGGCGGACCCGCAGCGGGACACCCGCGAGGTCATGAACGACATCGCCGAGCTCAACGGTCTGACGTCCTCCACCCTGCACACGGGTCAGGTCCTGGAGGTCCCGTCCCGCTGACGGTGACCCGTCGGTGACGTGATCCGTCGGTGCCAAGTGAGCGACTCCTGGTGCGCCGACAAGCTCCGGGCGGTGTCACGACTGGTCCGGGAATCGACACACCGTGAGACGTCGTGTGACCGGATATGCGCCGAGTCCATAGACTGGTCTGGTGAATTCTCGTGATGATTCCCTCGAAGCCCTTCCGCTGCGCGACGACCTGCGGGGCTTGTCTCCCTACGGTGCTCCCCAGCTGGAAGTCCGTGTCGCACTGAACACCAACGAGAACACCCATCCGGTTCCCGAGCCCGTGGTTCGGGCCATCACGCGGCGCGCCACCGATGCCGCGGCGTCCCTGAACCGCTACCCGGACCGGGACTTCACCAATCTGCGGACCGCCCTAGCGTCCTATCTGGGTCACGAGCTGACCGAGGACAATCTGTGGGCCGCCAACGGGTCCAACGAGATCCTGCAGCAGATCCTGCAGGCCTTCGGTGGGCCGGAGCGCTCCGTGTTGAGCTTCGTCCCCACGTACTCGATGTACCCGTTGCTCGCCCTCGGGACCGGAACGCGGTTCATCGCGGGGGAGCGCGCTGCGGACTTCTCCCTGTCCGCGGAGTCGGCGGCACGCCAGGTGGGCGAGCACGCCCCGAACATCGTGTTCCTGTGCTCGCCCAACAACCCCACCGGGACCGCGCTCGAACTGGATGTCGTCGAGGCCGTGTACGAGGCGGGGGAGGACCGCAACACCATCGTCGTCGTGGACGAGGCCTACGCCGAGTTCGCGCGCTTCGGAACCCCCTCGGCGCTAACCCTGCTTCCCGGCCGTCCCCGGCTCATCGTCACGCGCACCATGAGCAAGGCGTTCGCGTTAGCGGGTGCACGGCTCGGGTACTTCGCCGCGGACCGCTCCGTCGCGGACGCTATCCGCCTCGTGCGCTTGCCGTACCACCTGTCCTCGGTGACCCAGGCGACCGCACTGGCCGCACTCGAACACCACGAGACACTGCTCGGCACGGTCGAGGACATCAAACTGCAGCGCGACCGGATCGTGGACGAGCTCAAGCGACTGGGCCTGACCCCCGCCGAATCCGATTCCAACTTCGTGTTCTTCGAGTGCGGCGGGGACGCCCACGCCATGTGGCAGGGTCTGCTCGACCAGGGCGTCCTCGTGCGGGACGTGGGGATCCCCGGCCACCTACGGGTCACCGCCGGGACGGAAGCGGAGACCACCGCGTTCCTCGAGGCCGTGGAGTCCTACCTCGCCCGGTCCTGAGCCGGACCGTCCGGGCCAAGATTCTGAGCCGGCCCGGCTCGTCTCGAACCGTGGGACCGGTCTAGCCGCGGCCCCATGGTCCCACCCCAGCCATCTAGACTGGACCCGCCCGCCGAGCCGTCGCCGGGCGCCGTCCCCGAGGAGATGTCGTCTTTCATGAGCGCAGTCGAGAACCACCGCACCGCCACGGTGGAACGCGTGACCAGTGAATCCACCGTGCGCGTGAGCCTGGACCTGGACGGGACGGGTACGTCCTCGATCGAGACCACGGTGCCGTTCTACAACCACATGCTCACGGCACTGTCCAAGCACTCCCTGATCGACCTGGACATCCAGGCCCACGGGGACACGGACATCGACGTCCACCACACGGTCGAGGACACAGCGATCGTCCTGGGTGATGCGCTGCGCCAAGGACTCGGGGACAAGCGGGGGATCCGCCGTTTCGGGCAGGCCACCGTGCCGCTCGACGAGGCACTCGCGTCCGCCGTGGTGGACGTGTCCGGGCGGCCCTACGTGGTGCACACGGGTGAACCGGAGGGCCAGCAATACCACTTGATCGGTGGTCACTTCACCGGGTCGATGACCCGCCACGTCTTCGAGTCCCTGGCCTACCACGCCCAGTTGTGCCTGCACGTGGAGGTGATCCGCGGCCGCGATCCGCACCACATTGCCGAGGCCCAGTTCAAGGCGCTTGCGCGGGCGTTGCGCGAAGCCGTGGAGCCCGACGCCCGCATGGCCGGCGTGGTCCCGTCCACCAAGGGCGCCCTGTGAGCGGGGCGGAGCAGAACATGACGGAGGCGCCGAGCGTTGTCGTCCTGGACTACGGCGCGGGCAATGTGCGATCTGCCGTGCGCGCCCTCGAGGAGGCCGGCGCGCGGGTGGTGCTGAGCGCCGATCCGCGCGACGTCATGGACGCGGACGGTCTCGTGGTCCCGGGCGTGGGAGCCTTCGCGGCCGTCATGGAGGGATTGCGCGCGGTGGACGCCCCGCGGCTCATCGATCGCCGGTTGAGCGGTGGCCGTCCGGTGCTGGGGATCTGCGTGGGCCTACAGGTCATGTTCGACCGCGGCGTGGAACACGGTCACGAGTCCGAGGGACTGGCACAGTGGCCCGGGACCGTGGAACGCCTCGACGCTCCGGTGGTCCCGCACATGGGCTGGAATGAAGTGCGCCCGCCGGAGGGCTCGGTACTGTTCCGCGGCATTGAGGACGAGCGGTTCTACTTTGTGCACTCCTACGGGGTGCGGGAGTGGGAATTCGACCAGAGCATCGAGCACATGGTGCCCCCGGGCGTCACCTGGTCCGAGCACGGGGCGCCCTTCGTTGCCGCCGTGGAGAACGGTCCGTTGAGCGCCACGCAGTTCCACCCCGAGAAGTCCTCCGCGGCGGGGATCGCCCTGCTGCGCAACTGGCTGTCCACGCTGCCGCGCACCGGACGCATGGCCGGGCGCATCCCCGCACCGGGTTCGGGGGTCCCGGCATGACCGCATCGGTGCTGCTGCTCGTGGCGGGGGCGTTCTTCGTGGGCGGGGCGATCTCCTTCCATCAGCAGCGCAAGCCGCTGTGGAGCGTGGTGTTGCTCGCGTTTGTGGCCCTCGTGTTGATCGGCTACGGGGGCTACTCGTGGTTCACGAGCGTGTGAACCGGGCGTAGTGCCGTCGTCAACGGGTACGGGGCGCGCGCCACACCGCGACAATCCAATCAACCACCGGACCACCACGGCGCCCGCAGGCGCCACGTGAGGAGAGACATGACCGAGACCACCGAACGCCGTTTGGAACTGCTGCCCGCGGTGGACGTGCAAGGCGGACAGGCCGTGCGCCTGGTCCAGGGGGAGGCCGGCTCCGAGACCGGCTACGGCGATCCGCTCGAGGCCGCCCTCGCGTGGCAGGAAGCGGGCGCCGAATGGTTGCACCTCGTGGACCTCGACGCCGCTTTCGGTCGCGGTGACAACATCGAGGTCCTGCGCCGCGTGGCCGCGAACCTCGACCTCAGGATCGAGATGTCCGGCGGGATCCGGGACGACGAATCCCTCGAGCGCGTCCTGACCCTGGACCCCGCGCGCATTAACCTGGGCACAGCGGCGCTCGAGAACCCCGAGTGGACGCATCGCGTGATCGCCGAGCACGGGGACAGGATCGCCGTGGGTCTGGACGTGCGCGGCACCACGCTCGCCGCGCGCGGCTGGACCAAGGACGGCGGCGACCTGTGGGAGGTGCTGGAGCGCCTCGAGGCCGACGGCTGCGCGCGGTACGTGGTCACCGACGTGACCAAGGACGGCACGCTGCGCGGGCCCAACACCGAGCTGCTGGCCGAGGTCGCCCGCCGCACGGACAAGCCCGTGGTGGCCTCGGGCGGAATTTCGTCTCTCGAGGACCTCGCCGCGCTGCGCGAGCTCGTCCCCGCCGGCATCGAGGGCGCGATCGTGGGCAAGGCGCTCTACGCCGGCAAGTTCACGCTTGCGCAGGCCCTGGACGTCGCCGGTCGCCCGAGTGCCTGAGCACCGCGCGGATCGCGGGCCCGGACGCGAAGCGCACCCGCCCTCCGGGCGCGGTGACCACGACGTTTCCGGACCCAGCGCACGCGTTTCCGGGGCCGACGGCGCTCGCGCCCTTCCCGCGCACATCGCCGCCCAGCTGCGCTCGGCCGGTGGCCCCACAGACACCGGCGGTCAGTCGTGGGAGGGTCGCAATTTGGGGGAGGGTACGAGCCACACCCACCAGTTTCCCGACGACCCCGGCACCGCGGATCCGAATGTCGCCTGCGCACTTGACGCATGGCGCGCGGGGACAGTGGGCGAGGAGGAGGTCGTGGCCGCGCTCGCCGGGATCCGGGTGTTCGTGCCCATCGTGGCGCAGGTGTCCCAGTCTCACATCACCGAGGACGGCCTGGTCTCCGACAAGGAAGCGGACATGGCCCTCGTGAGCTTGCAGGCCGCCGACGGCCGCAAGGCCCTGCCGGTGTTCACGTCCACCAGTGCACTGACCGCATGGAACGCCCGGGCCCGACCGGTCGCCGCGGACATCCGCCGCGCCGCGCTGTCCGCGGTGCAAGACGGCTCCGCGCTGCTTGTCGTGGATCCGGGGGCGGATCCGGCCTTCGTGGTCCGGCGCCCCGCCCTGTGGGCCGTGGCGCAGGGACATGAGTGGACGCCGTCGTACCGGGACGTCGCGGTGGACGACGCCGTCACGCGCGCGGCACTCGGGCGCTCGGAGATCGTGGCGGCGCTCGCCGGCCCGGGTCGCGGTGTGAATGCCGCGCGGTCCGACGGCGCCGCGTTACGCGGTGGGGGCGAGGGCCCGGAGCTCACGGTCACCCTGCAGCTGCGGGTGGGGCTGTCCGCCGACGAGGTACAGGCAGTAGTGGGGCATTACCAACAGCAGCTCGCGGCCCAGCCCGTCATGGCGGAGGCGGTGGATTCGATCGAGGTCCGGCTCACTGCGTGAGGTCACTGCATGAGATCACAGCGTGACGTCGCCGTCTGACGTCACCAAGAGGAACGCGGCGCACGACCACCGGTTGCGCGTCGCGTTCCTTAAAAGGGCTTCAACGGGACTGACGCTCAGCCGTAGACCGGGCCCGTGAACTTCTCGCCGGGTCCCGCGCCGGGGGCGTCGGGGAACGGGGAGGCCTCGCGGAACGCGAGCTGGAGGGACTTGAGGCCGTCGCGCAACGGGCCGGCGTGCTGGGAGCCGATTTCGGGGGCGGCAGCGGTGATCAGACCCGCGAGAGCGATGATGAGCTTGCGCGCCTCGTCCAGGTCCTTGAGTTCCTCGGCGTTCTCCTCCGCGGCCAGGCCGCACTTCACGGCGGCGGCGCTCATTAGATGGACCGCGGCGGTCGTGATGACCTCGACCGCGGGGACCTCGGCGATGTCACGCATCTGGTTGTTCACCTCGGCGAGGGTCTCGTCGGGCAGTGCACCGGGATCGGAGGCGCCGTGGTCGTGGGCGGCGTCGTGAGCGTGAGCGGGACCCTGGGACGATGCGGTGTCGGTGAATTCGAAGCGCTCGGAGCGCGGCTGCTCGGACATGGGACCACTGTAGAACAGCGACCTCGCCCGGCGTGGGGCCGTCCCTCGACTGGCCCCGACGCCCCCGCATGCGTTATATTGGTGGACAGTGTGCAAGCGGAGATGACTCCCACCCGCCGCCGCCCGCCGAGTGACGCGATCACTCGGCACCAGGTGCCCGGGTTCGTGACCGAACGACCACGCCGTTTTCATGACGGTCGTGTCGTCTTGGTCTCTGTGTGGTTCTCACCTCCGCTCGCGCGTGCCGCAGCGGAGGTTTTTCGTTGTGGTCCAGGACCCAACCACGGGGAAACCCACGAACTCAGGAGCTTGGCATTAGCGATCCACGTATCAATGACAGAATCCGTGTCCCGGAAGTCCGCTTGGTCGGACCTGGCGGCGAGCAGGTCGGCATCGTTCGCGTGCAGGACGCGCTGCGGCTGGCCCGAGAATCGGATCTCGATCTGGTCGAGGTCGCACCCAACGCCAAGCCCCCCGTGGCCAAGCTCATGGACTTCGGCAAGTACAAGTACGAAGCTGCGGTCAAGGCTCGTGAGGCGCGCAAGAACCAGGCCAACACGGTGCTCAAGGAAGTGCGTTTCCGGTTGAAGATCGACACGCACGACTACGAGACCAAGGTGGGTCACGCCAAGCGTTTCCTCTCCGCGGGGGACAAGGTCAAGGCCATGATCCAGTTCCGCGGTCGTGAGCAGCAGCGCCCCGCGATGGGTGTGCGCCTGCTCGAGCGGCTCGCGGAAGACGTCGCCGAGGTCGGTGTCGTGGAGACCGCGCCCCGCGTGGACGGTCGCAACATGGTCATGGTCATCGGTCCGCTCAAGAACAAGGCGGAGGCTCGCGCTGAGGCCCGCAAGCAGAAGCAGCGGGAGACGTCGCAGTCCGAGAACCAGCGCAAGCAGCGGGTGGACACCTCTAATGCCGAGTCCGTGACCCAGTCCATCGGGGATGCGTTCCCGGCGGAACTGCGTCAGGCGGCCACCGTGCAGGCGGAGAGCTCGCAGAGCGCTCCCATCGCGGCGGAGGACAAGGTCCAGGAGACCGTGGCGCCGGCGTCCGGTACCGAAGCCACTCAGGCTCCGGCGCAGCCCGAGGCTTCTGCACAGCAGGCCACCGCGGACGCCAAGGTCGCAGCGGCCAAGCCGGCGGCGGCGCAGGCGGGTACCGCATCGGCGTCGTCTCCCAAGCCCGCAGCGAGCCCCAAGCCCGCTGGAAGCGCGAAGCCGGGTGCGAAGCCCGCACCCGCGAAGCCGAGCGCGGCGGCCAAGCCCGCGGCACCGAAACCCGGGGCGTTCAAGCCCGGGCCCGCCAAGAAGTAACCGCGGCACAGGAATTGACAGCGTTGGGCGTGTGATCGCCCGACACCAGCGTGGTCGCGGCCGTGTGTCGCGACCCACCGGTGTGCCCCACCGGTCGATGTAAAAGGAGACGGCCACCATGCCGAAGATGAAGACCCACAGCGGTGCCAAGAAGCGTTTCAAGCTCACCGGTTCGGGCAAGGTCAAGCGCCAGCAGGCCAACCGCCGCCACTACCTGGAACACAAGTCCTCGCGTCTGACCCGCCGTCTCGCGGGCGACCAGATCGTCTCCACCCCGGGTGAGGCCAAGGCCATCAAGCGGATGCTGGCCAAGTAGGCCCTTCCTCTTCCATTTCGTCAGCGCCGCGTTTGCGCGGCGGGTAGTCATGTTCCGGCAGGGGTCGGAACCGAATCGTTAGGAGTACGCACGTGGCACGTGTGAAGCGGGCGGTCAATGCCCACAAGAAGCGTCGTGAAGTTCTGGAGAAGGCCTCGGGCTACCGCGGTCAGCGGTCCCGGTTGTACCGCAAGGCCAAGGAGCAGATGCTCCACTCGTACACCTACTCCTACAACGACCGTCGCAAGAAGAAGGGCGACTTCCGTCGGCTGTGGATCCAGCGCATCAACGCCGCCGCCCGCGCGAACGGTCTGACCTACAACCGCTTCATCCAGGGCCTGAAGGCCGCTGAGGTCGAGGTGGACCGTCGCATGCTGGCCGAGCTGGCCGTGAGCGACGAGAACGCGTTCGCGACCCTGGTCCGCGTGGCCAAGGACGCCCTGCCGGAGGACACCTCCGCGCCCCGCACCGCCGCCTGAGTGCCGCTGTGACGTTCGTCGAGCGCCTGGAGGACCGGTTGCTGTCCAACCCCCGAGCCGATCGGGTCAAGGACGTGGCCGCGTTGACCAGGCGCTCGATGCGTTCCAAGCACGGATTGTTCCGCGCCGAGGGCCCGCAGAACGTGCGCGAGGCGGTCCGTCTCGCGCTCGCGGATTCTCCCGCTCCCGGGCTGCCGCGGCTCGATGCCGTGTACGTGACCCTGCAGGAGCTCGACCGGCATCCGGGGATCGCCTCGGACCTCACGGCGGTCGCCGACCGCGGTGACGCGTTCGTCCGGGCGGTTACCCCGGAGGTACTCGCGGCCATGACCGATGCGGTCACGCCGCAGGGGATGCTGGCGGTGTGCCGCTTCCCTTCCTCTGCTTTGGACGCGTCTGAGGCGTCGGGCTCCTCTGACGACGCCGCTCGCGCCCTCGGTGCCGCACGCCTGGTGGGCATGCTGGTCCGGGTGCAGGACCCGGGTAACGCCGGCACCGTGATCCGTACCGCGGACGCCGCCGGCGCAGATGCCGTGCTGTGCACTCCCGGCACCGTGGACCCGTTCAACCCGAAATCCGTGCGTTCCTCTGCGGGGTCGCTGTTCCACGTCCCGGTGTTCACGGGCATGGAACTCGCCGAGGTCGTCGCGGCGGCTCGTGAGCACGGCATGGGCGTGCTCGCCGCGGATGGTTATGCCTCCATGACGGTCTCCGAGCTGGCCGACGCCGCGGTGCTGCGCGCCGCGGGCATTTCTTCGGGGGACGTGGCGTATTCCCTCGAGCAGCCCACCGCGTGGCTGTTCGGTAATGAGGCGCAGGGACTGTCGGAAGCGGAGGTCGCGGCCGCGGATCTGTCTGTGGCGGTGCCGCTGTACGGGGCCGCCGAATCGCTCAACGTGGCCACCGCTGCGACCGTGTGTCTGTATGCATCGGCGCAAGCCCAGCGCCGGATTTTCGATCGCTGACGCTTCTCTCTCCGCGCTGTCCGAATTGTCGATGACACACTGAACACCATGACTTCCGATCTCCCCGCGCGCTTCCGGACCCAGGTGGTCGGGGTGGCCCTGCTCGACGACGCACATCACCCCACCGCGTTCCTGGCCGCCCAGCGCGCCTACCCCGAGACGTTGCGCGGGCTGTGGGAGTTCCCGGGCGGCAAGCAGGAACCGGGGGAGAGCGCCGAGGACGCACTCGTGCGCGAATGCGCGGAGGAGCTGTCGGTGCGGGTGGAGCTTCTGGCTGAAATCTCAGGCCCTCATGCTCAGGGATGGCCACTGTCCGAGATGGCCGCGATGCGCGTGTGGACCGGAACCACTGTGGATACACCCGTGGTGGGCACCGATCACCTGGCCGTGCGGTGGGTTCCGTCGAGCGACCCCGACGCCGTACTGGCCTTGCCGTGGATCCCGGCGGACCTTCCGATCGTGCGGGCATTGCTGGGACAGCTCGCCCCATGACCCCGCCGGGTCAGCGGACGCCATGGGTCCTCCACTAGACTGACCCTGCCCGCACCGGCCACGCTGCGGGCATTTGCACGAAAAGCGGCTCACCCACCGGGGGAGCGAGCTCGTGAGAACACCGTCCGCCAGTAGGAACGCGAGAAACCATGTCCGAGACCACACCGTCCGCCGCGGTGGACCCCACCGACGAGGCCGGGGTGACGGCCGCCCTCGAGCACGCACTGCGTGAGATCGAGGCCGCCGCCGACCTCTCCGAGCTGAAGACCGTTCGCCTGGCCCACACGGGGGAGAAATCCCCGCTGGCGCTGGCCAACCGTGCGATCGGTGGGCTGGACAAGGCCGCCAAGGCCACCGCGGGCAAGCTGGTGGGGCAGGCCCGCGGACGCGTGAACAAGGCGCTCGCGGCACGCGCCACCGTGCTCGAGGAGGAGAGGGATGCCCGCATCCTCGTGGAGGAAGCGGTGGACGTCACGGCGGCCACGCGGCGTCGTCGGCTGGGCGGACGGCACCCCCTGACCAACCTGATGGACCACATCGGGGACATCTTCGTGGGCATGGGCTGGGAGGTCGCGGAGGGACCGGAGCTCGAGCACGAGTGGTTCAACTTCGACTCGCTGAATTTCAAGCCGGACCATCCGGCGCGGCAGATGCAGGACACGTTCTTCGTGGACCCGCCGTCGTCACACCTGGTGCTGCGCACCCACACCTCGCCGGTGCAGATGCGCTCGCTGCTGGAGCGCGAGCTGCCGGTGTATGTGGTGTGCCCGGGCAAGACCTACCGCACGGATGAACTGGACGCGACCCACACCCCCGTGTTCCACCAGGTGGAGGGCATCGCCGTGGACGAAGGGCTGTCCATGGCGGACCTCAAGGGCACCCTCACCCACTTCGCGCGCACCATGTTCGGCCCGGAGGCCGCTATCCGGTTGCGGCCCAACTACTTCCCCTTTACCGAACCCTCCGCGGAGCTGGACGTGTGGCACCCCACCGCCAAGGGCGGACCGCGGTGGATTGAGTGGGGTGGCTGCGGCATGATGCACCCCAACGTGCTGCGGGCCGCGGGGATCGACCCCGAGCGCTACTCGGGGTTCGCGTTCGGCATGGGCATCGAGCGGACCCTGATGTTCCGCAACAACGTCCCGGACATGCACGACATGGTCGAGGGCGACGTCCGTTTCAGCGAACACTTCGGGATGGAGATCTAGAGCAATGCGAGTTCCTTTGTCATGGCTGCGCGAGTACGCGCCCGTTCCCGAGGACGCCACTGCGGAGGACGTCCTGGCCACCCTCGTGAAGGTGGGTCTTGAGGAGGAGGACGTCCACCGCCCCTCCGACTCCCTCTCCGGTCCGATCGTGGTGGGCCAGGTGCTCTCCATGGAGCCCGAGACCCACTCCAACGGCAAGACCGTGAACTGGTGCTCCGTGCGCGTGGTGCCGGAGGGCCATGAGCAGACGCTGACGGGCAAGGGCATCGACCCCTCGGGCGTCCAGGGAATCATTTGCGGTGCCCACAACTTCTCGGTGGGTGACAAGGTGGTCGTCGCCCTTCCGGGTGCGGTGCTGCCGGGTGACTTCCGGATCTCCGCGCGCAAGACCTACGGCCACATCTCGGCAGGCATGATCGCCTCCGTGCGCGAGCTCGGCATTGGCGACGACCACGACGGCATCCTGGTGCTGTCTCGGATCGGGCTGGACCCCGCGATCGGCTCCGACGCCCTGGAGCTGCTGGGTCTCTACGACTCGGCGGCGGAGGTCAACGTGACCCCGGACCGCGGGTACGCGTTCTCGATCCGCGGGATCGCCCGCGAGTACTGCCACGCGGTGCGCGCACCGTTCACGGATCCCGTGGCGGAGCTCGCGCCGCGGGTGCCCGCGTCCACCGAGGACGGGTTCCCCGTGACCGTGTCCGACGACGCCCCGATCCACGGCCGCGCCGGGTGCAACCGCTTCGCGGTGCGCATCGTGGAGAACGTGGATCCATCCATCCCGTCCCCGCAGTGGCTCGTGTCGCGGTTGCGCCTGGCCGGGATCCGCTCCCTGAGCCTGCCCGTGGACATCTCCAACTCCGTGATGCTCGAGTACGGCCAGCCGATCCATAACTACGACGCGGACACCCTGCAGGGCGGGATTACCGTGCGCCGTGCGCTGGCCGGCGAGAAGCTGACCACGCTGGACGACAAGTCCCGTGAGTTGAACACCGAGGACCTCGTGATCGCGGACGAGTCCGGTCCCGTGGGCCTCGCCGGCGTCATGGGCGGTGCCGCGACCGAGGTCGGGGAGAACACCACGCGCGTGCTCGTGGAGGCCGCTCGCTTCGACGAGGTCTCGATCGCCCGCACCGCCCGCCGACACAAGCTTCCCTCGGAGGCGTCCAAGCGATACGAGCGCGGCGTGGACCCGCAGCTCGCGCCGGTTGCTGCGCAGCGCGTCGTCGAACTCCTCGTGGAGCTGGCCGGCGGCACGGACTCCGGGCGGGTCACGGACGTGGACCACACGGACCGCCCCGCCGCGATCGAGCTGCCCGCGGGCTACCCTGCGGCGCGCGTTGGAGTGGACTACTCTCCAGAGGTCGTCGAGCGCAGCCTCGTGGCCATCGGCGCCGAGGTCACGGAGACCGCGGACGGCTGGACCGTGGTCCCGCCGTCGTGGCGCCCGGATCTGCTCGAGAAGGAGGACCTCGTCGAGGAGGTCGCGCGTCTGGACGGCTACGACAAGATCCCCGATCGCCTCCCCGTGGCGCCTCCCGGGCGCGGCTTCACGCGCTCGCAGGCCGCACGACGCCGCGTGGCCAACACGCTCGCGGCCGCCGGGCTCACCGAGGTGCTCAGCTACCCGTTCGTGTCCCAGACGGACAACGACCTGTGGGGCAGCGCGGACGGTGAGCACGTGGCGTCGATCAAGCTCGCGAACCCCATCAGCGAGGCCCAGTCCCTGCTGCGGGTGAGCATCCTGCCCGGGCTGCTCGGGGTGCTCAAGCGCAACCACTCGCGCGGACTGCGGGACCTGGCCCTCTACGAGATGGGCCACGTGTTCCTCGCGGACGGCTACACCCCGGACACCCAGCCCATCCCGCCGCTCGGCGTGCGCCCGGCCGCTCCGGAGCTCGAACGGCTCGACGCCGCCGTCCCCGACCAGCCGCGCAGGCTCGCCGCGGTGCTCACGGGGCACGACGCCGCTGCAGGCCCGTGGGTTGCGCCGCGCACCCTGGACTGGCAGGACGCGCTCGACGTCGCCGTGCTCGCCGCACGCAGCGTGGGCGTGGAGCTGAGGGTCACCCAGGGCTCGCATCACGCGTTCCACCCCGGGCGCACCGCGCAGCTGAACACTCAGGACGGCGCCGTGATCGGTATGGCGGGAGAGCTGCACCCCAAGCTCGTCGCGGCCCAGGGGTTGCCCGAGCGCACGTGCGCCGTGGAACTCGACCTGTCCGCGCTGCTCGATCGTGAGGCCTCGGCGGTCACCGCCCAGGTGATCTCGGGCTACCCCGCGGCCACCCAGGATGTCGCACTCGTGGTGGACGCGAGCGTCCCCGCGGCGGACCTGCTGACCACGGTGCGTCGGGGAGCGGGCGAGTTGCTCGAAGCCGCCGAGGTCTTCGACGTGTATGCGGGCAAGGGCATCCCCGAGGGCAAGAAGTCCGTGGCGATCGCCCTGCGGTTCCGGGCCGCGGACCGTACCCTCACCGCGGACGAGGCCTCCCAGGCCCGTGAGAACGCGGTGGATGCGGCCCACAGGGAGCACGGCGCTGAGATCCGAAGCTGATCACCCCCCACCAGCCAGGAGAAGTCATACCGTGAGCCACGACACCCAGGAACTCATCGATTTCGACGAGCACGACCAGGAGACACGACCCGGTGGTGCCCGAGGATGGTGGATCGTCCTCATCGTGCTGCTGGGGGCAGTCGTGACCCTGGCGCTGGGGTTGGCCTCGGCGTTGTCCTTCGACAAGGCCTCCCGGCTGGAGGAGTGGGCGGGGGAGTCGATGGTCGTCTCCGGGACGTACCAGACGCTCACCAAGGACCTCGTGACCCAGGACTACAACGGGATCTACGCGGGCATCATGCCCAAGAACGAGCTGACCGAACGCTACCCGTTCGACAACCGGCTCGACGATCCCGTCAAGAAGACCGAGGGGAACCAGATCACGTTCCGCGGCACCCAGACGGGTGTCCAGGACTCCGACTTCCCGCGGGAGGTGGACGCCCTGCTCGCGGAGCAGAACGGTCACCTGACGGTCGTGGAGACGGGCGAGCCCGGCTCCTACGGGGACAGCGGGGTGACGGACTCGATGGTCACCGGCCAGCGGGTCCGCGCCGCGGCACTCGGGATGGGCGCGCTGTTCTGCATCGGCCTCACGGCCTGGGGTGCGCGCCGCGTGCACGGCGGGGTGCGGGCAGGTACCTAGAGCAGGGTCGGCTCACCAGCGCTTCCGAGGGCGTCATCCTCTCCATCGCTGAAGCACTGCAGCTGAGCCCGGCGGAGACCCAGTATCTGCGCGACCTGCTGCGCCCGCAGCGACGACGCTCCGTCACGCCCACTCCCCGTCAGCAGGTACGTCCTGAGTTGTTGCGCCCGCTTGAGGGACCGCACGACCAGCCCTCCTTCGTGTTGGGCCGCCGCGATGAGGTGTTGGCCTCCAATGCCTTGCTGGACGGGTTGCTGACCCGGTTCGATCACCCCCTTGCCGGGCGCCTGGACATCACCTACGAAGCCCTCACTCTGCCCGGAGATCCCGACCAAGTCCTGTTCGTCTACGCCGGCAGGACCGACACCGACCTGGAAAAGCCGCGCATCCTCGCCAGTTGGAGCTCCGAGCACAGCGATCCGTCAGTGACCAACGCTGCAGCCAATCAGCCGCCCACCGCGACCCCGTAGCACGGACCTTGACCCCGGATCGTGGACACGGTGTCATTTCGGTTATGCCGCTTCCGTGAGCGTAGCGCAGGCGGCGGTTTCGTAGACGTTCGGGGTGATGTTCCCGATCGCACAATGCCGTCGGCACCTGTTGTAGCGGTTCGCCCACCGGAACACGACCCGGTAAGCCGTGGCCTGGTCAGGCAACGCCGCCCGGCCTTCGAGCGCTTCGCGCTTGAGCGCGGCGTTGAACGACTCGGCCAGGGCGTTGTCCGCACTGGAGCCGATCGCGCCCATCGACTGCCTGACCCCGAACTGCTGGCACAGCGCGGCGTAGGCCTTCGAGGTGTAGACACCGGGTTCAACCGGTGGTTGCAATACCGGCTTGTGGGGTTGATTGTAGGTACTCGTTGAAGGCTTCAGCAGGGGTTCTCCAGCCGAGGGTCTTGCGGGGCCTGCTGTTGAGGGCGTGGGCGACGGCGTTGATGTCTTCTGCCGTCCAGCGGGACAGGTCGGTGCCCTTGGGGAAGTACTGGCGCAGTAGTGCGTTGGTGTTCTCGTTCGTGCCGCGTTGCCAGGGTGAGACGGGATCGGCGAAGTAGACCGGGATCCCTGCCTCGACCGTGAACAGGGCGTGGGCCGACATCTCCTTGCCGCGGTCCCAGGTCACCGAGCGTGCCAACTGTTTCGGCAGCGTCGACATCGTGTCCGCGGGTGCGTTCTTCATGGTGATCGCGCCGTGGCCTGCTAGTGCCGGGCCGTTCTTGATCGATGCCCTGAACTGGTAGCCCTCCTCGCGGGGCAGGTGGACCAGCATCGTGAACCGGGTCGTGCGTTCCACCACGGTCCCGATGGCAGAGCGCTCGAGCCCGATGAGCAGCTCGCCCTCCCAATGTCCCGGGGCGGCGCGGTCGTCGGCTTCGGCGGGGCGGTCGCTGATCAACGTTGCCTCGGTGAGGTGGGCCCGGGTCTTGCGACGGGATCGTTCTCGAGGGACCCGCAGCGCCCGGCCCGTGCGCAGACACCAGAGGAGTTCCTTTTTCAAAGCGCCTCTGGCTTCGATGAACAGTGACTGGTAGATCGCCTCGTGACTGATGCGCATGGATTCATCATCGGGGAAGTCGAGCCTCAACCGGTTGCTGATCTGCTGCGGGCTCCAGCCCAGCACCCAGTCCCTGTCCTTGCGATGGGGCTTGTTGCGGCCCGTGAACCGCGGCGGCTGCGGTCCAGCGACCACGGTGCCGTCCGGGCGAGAGGCCTTGCCCGACAGGCGCTGCTTGACATACTCACGCAGCCGCGGGTTGGTGACGAGCTTCGCCTGTGTGGGACGCTTGGCGGCCATGTTGGCCTTCCATTGCGCCACCGATGCCCGGTACTCCCGCGTCCCGCCCCGAGGCGCGGCGTTGCGGCTGATCGTGCCCGGG